>SIAF01000486.1 GCA_009691905.1 Planctomycetaceae bacterium
TACTAATCTCCAGAATCTCTTCCGTGTCGACTTGCATCCGTGCGCCTTCGCTTTCTGCTAACCGAGGGTGGTTGCCCAAAGCGTTCGCTTGTAGCAGAAGCAATCTTATCGCGCCAGCCTAAAGCCCCCAAAGTGCGCGCTGGCCCTGCGTTGTACCCATGCTCCCGCTAGCGGGTGATAAAACCGATTCCGCACCTGATACAAGCCGCTTTCGCTGTCTTGTCGGTACGCAGTATAATACAGCTCCCAAGCATAGCCGGAGCTTGTGCGGCTGCCAAATGTCGGGGTCAGGACGGTCACCTTTCCGTAAGCGTCGTAGGCGTAGAGAAGGGTGGGCAGTGCCACCCATGATTGAACGAACAGACTGGTCGATTTGCGGGGGCGGGGGCGTTTCGGGGTAGTCGGCGGCATTCTCCCGGTCCCGTGGCTTGTTACGCTCTCCGAGAGATTTCGCAGGACTTGGAGGGATTTTGGCGGTTTGCTTGTTGCGCTTTCCAGTGGGTTGCAGGTCGCCCGAGGGCGTGTCTCGTGGCGCGAAAACACCTTCACCGACTCACGGCTTGTTGGCCACGCGCCATAAAATGGGCAATCTGGGATGTCTAGAAAGGTCGTTGAGTCGATGGCACGCGGGCGCTAAAATCGCAGTTTTTCCGCGTTTTGTTTGGGTTTTTAATGTTCCAGGGGTTCGAAAAAAAGAGTCGCTCGGACAGCGGCGAAAACATCGCTGCCGGTCAACGGCTCGTTGGCCACGCGCCAGAAAATGGGTAATTTAGCGTATATGGATAGACTGCATAAGGCGACGGCGGGGGTCGAAAAGACCGCTTCACCGTGGCATGCACGAGAACCCGCGGGCTTTTTCGCACAGGCACTTGCCGGTCTATTCTTCCTCGGCCGGCTTCTCGACCGCGCCCCCTTGCAGCGCATCCAGCCGCTTGACGGTGTCGCGAAAATCGTAATCGACTTCGAGCACTTTCTGATAGCACTCTTCCGCGGCCGAGAAGTTTTTCATTTCTTCGTAAAGCCGGCCGGCGGAATAGTACATGTCTTTGAAGAGATCGGGTTTCTCTTCGAATTTGACCTTGGGAAAGGCCGACTCGAACTGACGAATCGCCAGCGAGGCTTTGCCGTCGTAAAAGAAACATTTGCCAAGACTGATCAGCGATTCGCCATCGACCCGCGGGTCGCCGCGCGACTTCTGAAACAGCGGGATCGCCAGCGCCCATTTCTTGACCCGCATGTAGCGCGACGCCAGCTCGAACTTGATTTTCATGTCCTGCGGATAGCGCTCGACCCGGGTCGCCAGCACTTCCATTTCGCGTTTGAGCAGTTCATTGCCCAGATCGACGGCTCGTTGTCGCAGTTCGGCATCGTCGGGCTTTTGACGCAACTGCTCTTTGGTGCCGGTGTGCGTGCGGGTCATCAGCGCGAGCTGAACATCTTCGAGCAATTCGCGAATCGCCAGATCGCCGCTGGAGACCTCGAGCGCCTTGAGCAATTGTTCTTCGGCCTGCTCGAGCTGGCTCTCGCGGCGGTAATAGTCGGCCAGCTTGAGGTAATTGTCTTTGTTGGTCGGCTCTTTGCGGATCGCCCGCAGCAGGTCGGCTTCGGCCGACATGCCCGGCCCGTCGGCCGGCTGCCCGGGCCGGCTGGGGCCTGAAGGCCCGCCGACACGCACGTTGCGCGTGCTTTCGGCCCCCTCGTACCCGCCCCGATCCATGACGGTTCGGGCGTCGAGCTGCGTGATCTTCGAACGGGCTTCGCCGCTGGTGGGTTCGATTTTCAGAATTCGTTGCCAGCACTCGATGGCCGTCTTGTACTCGCCCCGTTCCTCCAGAATCCGCGCAAGTGCCTTGTTGACCTCCTTATTTGTCGGGTCGGCTTTCAGCGACTCCTTATACCCGAAGATCGCCGCATCCGGATAACCCAGTTGAGCGCAGGCCTCGGCCATGTCGGCGTTAAGCTGCGGATCCCAGGGGTTGACCTGCAAGCCCACTTCGGCAGCCTGGTCAAGGGCCTTCCAGTTCTTGCCCATCTTCGCCTTTTTGATCATCGTCTTGACGCCCATCAACTTCATCCCGGCCATCTTGGCGCCGGTGAGGTTGCCGCCGTACTTCTTGTACTCGGTGTACCTCAATGACTGGCGGTACATCAGGTTATCGGGAACCAGCTTGACGGAGGTGCCATACATCTGAATGGCATAGTCCCAGTTCTCCTTGGGCACGGCTTCGTTCCCCCGGCGCCAGCAATCGGCGGCGATTTTGTTGTTGTCACTCATGATGTTACTCTTGTCCTGCCGTTTGCGTTCAGGCTTTATTCCGGCGGAAGACCGGTTGCTGCCTGATCTTCGAAACCGCTTGTGACATGTCTGTCATCACTTTACCATAAACGTTATGGAAACAAGAATCTGACGGTCAAGATGAGACTTGGAAAAGTGTATCTGGTGGGGGCGGGACCGGGTGACACCGGGTTGATCACGCTCAAAGGGGTCGAGTGCCTGGGCCGCGCCGACCTGGTGCTCTATGACGGGCTGGTCAATCCGCTGCTGTTGGGGCACACGCAGGCCGCGGCCGTACGTACCTCTCGAACAAGCGCCCCCGAGGGACGGGTGCTGGCGCAGCATGAAATCAACGAGCAATTGATCGCTGCCGCCCGCGCGGGCAAGACCGTCGTGCGTCTCAAAGGAGGCGACCCCTTCATTTTCGGGCGCGGGGCCGAAGAAGCCGCGGCTTTGGCGGCGGCCGGAATCCCGTTTGAGGTCGTCCCCGGTGTCACGGCGGCGGTCGCCACCAGCGCCTACGCCGGCATTTCGCTGACGCATCGCGATTGCGCCTCAGCCGTGGCGTTCGTCACCGGACACGAAGACCCGCAAAAGCCCGAATCCCTGCTCGACTACCGGGCCCTGGCGGCCTTTCCAGGAACGCTGGTCTTTTATATGGGCCTGCATCGCCTGCCCGAGATTTCTCAGGCGTTGATTCGCGAAGGCAAGCCGGCCGACACCCCTGCGGCCGTCATTTGCCGCGGAACGACGCCGGCGCAGCGAACGGTGGTGGCCCCGCTCGGCGGGCTGGCCGCTGCCGCAGAGAAGGCCCGATTGCACGCCCCCTCCCTGACGATCATCGGCGAGTGCGTGCGACAGCGCGAGACGATCGGCTGGTTCGAGCAGAAGCCGCTGTTTGGTCGGCGAGTCGGCGTGACCCGTCCGGCCGGTCAGTCGGCAGCCGTGATCGCGCGGCTGTTCGATCTGGGGGCGCAGCCGGTGCTCATGCCGACGATCGAAATCCTCCCGCCGACCGACTGGCACGAGGTCGATCGCACGCTCGAGCGGCTGGCCACATTCGATTGGATCGCCTTCACCAGCGTCAACGGCGTGCGGTCGCTGATGGGACGACTCTGGGAGACCGGCAGTGACGGTCGGCGACTGGGGGGGATAAAGCTGGCGGCGATCGGCGAGGGAACGTCGCAGGCATTGGCCGAGTTTCACCTGCGAGCCGATCTCGTCCCTTCATCCTTTCGAGCCGAAGCCCTGGCCGAAGCCCTGAAGCCGCACGTCGCCGGTCGACACGTGCTGTGGGCCAGGGCCAGCCGCTGCCGCGAGATTCTGCCGATCGAACTGCGTTCGGCCGGGGCGACGCTGGAAGAACTGGTCGTTTATCGCAACGAGGACGTCGACCAACTCGACGTGCCGACACTGGCGGCGATCGAGGGGGGCGAGCTCGACTGGATCGGCCTGAGCAGCCCGTCGATCGCCCGTTCTTTGGCGCGGCTGTTGTCCCCTGCCGCGAAGGCCCGATTGGGAGACCCGATTCGCCTGGCGAGCATCAGCCCGATCACAACTGCGGCGGCCCACGAGGCGGGCTTGCCGATCGCCGTCGAAGCGACGCGGCACACTTGGAATGGGATTCTCGACGCGATTATTGAGAACTCGTGAGGATCATTTTCATTCGCCGCCGTTCGCGGTAGCATGGCTGGGAACGATTGACGCAATCGGAACTTCTCCCCCGAAAATCCCGGCTTTGTGAGGTGTATCGTATGAGCGCTCCCGTCCATTCTGATTTGAATCGTCGCCAGTTCCTGCAGGCAGGGGCCTTGGCCGCCGCCGCGGTGAGCACCGGCTCGCTGTCTCTCGCGGCCGCCGACAAGCCGGCCGACCCGTACCGCGGGTTCAAAATGGGGATCCAGAGCTACACGCTCCGCGATTTCAAAGTCAAAGAGGCCCTCGATATCTCGAAAAAACTGGGGCTGACCTTCTGGGAGACGTTCCCGGCGCACATCGCGGTGGGAACTGTTCCCAAGTACATCGCCGAGCAGAAAGAACTGCTGGCGACAGCCGGCGTCAAGCTGATCGCATTCGGCGTCGTCGGCTTCGATGGCAAAGACGAATCCAAAGCGCGGGAAGTCTTTGAGTTCGCCAAGGCGATGGGGATCGAGTCGATCAGTGCCGACCCCAACAAGGACGAAGCCACGTTCAAGCTGCTCGATAAACTCGTCGAGGAATACGGCGTCAGCATCGCCATTCACAACCACGGCCCCGGCCACCGCTACGACAAGATCGACGACGTCGTCAACGCCGTCAAAGATCACCATCAGCGGATCGGCGCCTGCGTCGACACCGGCCATTACCTGCGGAGCAAAGAGAACCCGGTCGAGGCGATCGAACGTCTCAAAGACCGCGTCTACGGCGTACACCTCAAAGACGTTAAGGACGCCACGATGTTCAAGATTCTGGGCGAAGGCGATCTCGATGTCGTGGGGTGCCTCAAGGCGCTGCAGAAGCTCAAGTACAAGTACTGCCTGGCGCTGGAGTACGAAGAGAACCCGCAAAACCCCGTCCCCGACTTGCAGGTCTGCCTGCAAAACGTCCGGGCCGCGATGGAAAAGCTCGGCTGATTACGAGCGAAACTGGAAAAACAAAACCCGGCCTCAAGCGAGGCCGGGTTCGTCCCAAGGGAGAGACGGGCCGGGTGCGATTCACTCAATCCCACGAAAAACAACGCAAAACGACTCTCAATAGGACTTGATCGGCGGGGAGCTCGAAAGTGATCTTGCTAAAAACGGCGTTCTTCCGCGAAGCTGCTGGTAATTCAAGCCGCAGTCCACGGAAGGAA
>SIAF01000487.1 GCA_009691905.1 Planctomycetaceae bacterium
AGGTGCGGTGGCATGGTTTGTCCGCAGTTCAATCTGGGCGGGGTGTTCGTCGGAGAAAGTGGCCCGCGGTGCGCCGGCGGGATACTCAACCGTCAGTGCATACCGGTGGGGGGTGGTTTTCGACTTCTCGTCGAGTGCGAGCGACACCCGCAGTTCCTTGGGCTGGCAGATGACGTCGGTGACCTGCAGTCCCTCGGCGGGTTCGTCTTTGGGAATCAGGGTCAGCGTGACTTTTCTTCCTTCCTGTGCATCGAACTGGCCGAAACCGATCGCCGAGCGATTCTCGATCCACCGCGACCCCAGAATTCGGATCGGGCCGCGACGCTGTCCGGTCACGAACGCGTCGACCACGATCGGTTCGCCGCTATTCGGGGCGGTCAAATCGGTATGCAGCCTGACCGGAAAGCTGAACGCGCCCACTGGAACTTGGGGCTGCACGGTGATTTTGACCCAATACCCCGACAGCCCTCGGCTTTCGCTCAAGATCTTGGCATCGGTAATCGGCTCGGTCACGACTTTGACCAGCGGGCTGTCGGACTCGATTTTGGTGATGGCAAACTCCTCTTTCAGCGGCGACACCAGCTTGGTGAACAGATCCGTCGGGCCATTCTCCCGAATTTCGTCGATCGGCCAGATGCGATCGGGATTCGCAATCACGATCGGGACCACGGCCCCCAGAATCTTCAGTTGAATCGACGAATTCTCGGGGTCATTGGTGCGGATCTCGGCTCCCTTGCCGAATTCCTCGGCTTGGGCCGTCGGTTCCCAGGTCAGGTTGATCGTGGCGGACTGGCCCGGAAGAATTTCCTCGTCGGCGAGGCGGCTGACCGTACACTGACAGGTGGTCGGACCCTTCTTCAGCCTGAGCGGGGCCTCTCCCTCATTGCGGATCACAAAGTCGTGCGTGCCTGTCTCTCCCAAGGCCATCCTCCCAAAGGTGTAGTCGGTCTCGTCGATCACCGCTTTGGGCCAGGGACCATTTTTCGAGATGACCAGTTCGGCCTCTTTTTCGGCCTCTTTCAACTGCTTTTTTTGCGCGGCCTCAATTTGCGCTTGCGGTCGATCCCTGACAAGCCAGACGACGGCAAACGTCGACAGGACCACAGCGAAAAAACCGACAACGACGACGATAACACGCATCTTGACAGTCTCCCTCGGGATATTGCTCGCCGTCGGGATCGGGCGAGTCACCGCATGCCGGCAACGCTTTCGATCCCCCCTGCGAGGCTCGGCTGCGACCATCTCAGGCCGTGCCGGCCGCTCACAATTCGAACCTCAGCCATTCAAACGAATTTCGCCAACCAGTCCTACGCACAAATACGGCAAACTGATGGCATCATATCGGGTGCAACGTCCGGCGGACAATGCCGACGCCCAAGGGAGATCGGCTGCGGCAGCCGGCGCGACGGCTGCGAAGCGGTCGTCTTCTCCCCACCTTAGGAAGGGGGGGCAGGGGGGGTCGCGTCCGATTTCAAATCGCGCTTCCCATCGCACCACGTCCCGATTCGGTCCGCAATTGCGTCGCGGACCGTGCGGAACGCGCTCAGCCGGGCGGCATCGTCCCCCTCAACCGCAGACGGGTCGGGAAACGGCCAGAACATCCGTTCGACCACTCCGAGCCAGGCCGTCGGGCAATCACGGTCGGCACCGTCGCAGACGACAATCAGGTACCGCACCGGCAGCCGACCGAGATATTCGGTCAGCGGTTTCGACCGCAGGCCGGCGGTGTCGACTCCCGCTTCCTGCAGGACCTGCACGGTCAGGGGGTGAACCCCCTTGGGACGGGTCCCGGCGCTATGCACGTCGAACCGATCGCCAGCGGCGTGGCGCAACAGCGCTTCGCCCATCTGACTGCGGGCCGAGTTGCCAGTACAAAGGAACAGCACGACTGGTTTGGACAGGGGCGGCATCGAAATCGAGCGTGCAATTGGCAGGGGGTTGACGAAGCCCAGTCAATATACAGTGAAGCGAGGCCGACGCGAACGCCGGCATCAGGGATCGTTGTAATCGTAGGTGGCATTGGGCGGTCGCCCGGCTGGCGCGGCTGTCGGTTGAACGGCGGCCGGGGCTGCTTGGCGATTCGCGTAGGGATCGGTTTTTTTGCTCCCCTTCTTTGCTGGCATCTTCGCAGTCGTACTGAGGGGTCGGCTTTGCCACCACCAGATCCCGCCGCCGAGCATGGCCACGGTGAGCAGTGCCAGACCCGGCTTGAGCACAGCGCCCCAGTCGGTCGGGTTGCGGTTCTTCCGCGCTTTGGAGTAACCGCCGGAACGCGTCGGAGGAGGCGGGTTTGCCGCCACGCGCCGTTCGGCAATCTCCAACAGGTTGTCCCCCTTGGGGTGGCCCAGCAAGATCAACGCCTCGGCCGCCGCCCGACGGACCCGAATCTCGGGATTTCCCATCAGTCGCTCGATCGGCCCGAGCGCCGATCGATCGCCGAGTTGCCCGAGGGCCGTCACGACCGAGTACAGGGCATTCGGGTCGGGAGTGGCCAACGCTGCGATCAGCGATTGGCAGGCTTCGCTGGCCGCCGGCTCAGGGGGTTCGGCCGCGGCGGCCGGGGTGATGCGCTCGAAGTCAGAAACCGTCCGGCTGGAACTGTTGACGCGAGAGTTGGTTTCTGATTCGTACAGTGCATCCGTTCCCGCTTCCTCGTCGCCGTCAGCCCTTTGGCGTTCCGCTGCTCTGCCGCGCTTCTTGGCAGATCGCTTCGGTTCGGCCGGCGGGAGACTCGGCGGAGGCCGCAGCCGGGATTCGGCGAGCCCTGCCGCCGGGGCCCCGAACCGCCGTGGCGCCTCGGCCTCGACAGGTGGCGGCGGGGCCTGCAAAAGCTGGTCGAGCATCATGGATGCGCAGCTCGGGCAATCGTCAACGCCCGGGTCGAGAGGTGCGTTGCAACGGTTGCAGCGGCGTACGGCGGAGACGTTCGCGGCGACATTGTCCGACAGAACGAAATCTTCGGAGACGACGCCGTTGCATTCACGGCAGCGGATCATCCCGCGCCGAATCTGGTGGTCGCAGTGCGGGCAGTTGATGAATTCAGAGTCGCGAGTCAAGACATCCATCGGGCATTCCTTATCTTTACATCTCAACGTCGAGCGTCTTCCCGGCGGCCATGTCGAACTGCCGGTCGAGGGTTGCCTCACGAAACTCGTTGGGGATGAGCTCATACGACTCAGCCAAAGGACCCCTCGTGATGAAGTAGGCGTAGCGGCCTGGTGTCACCTTCGCCTCGAACGCCCCCTCGATGACCGGGATGATCGCGGGGAGCCCTTTACCGGTAGTCTGCAGATTGAGCATCACACCCGTGATCGGTTTACCGCCCACCGTGACGCGACCGGAGAGACTAACGGGTTCGGGATTTTCGACGACCCGTACGCCGCAGCCCAGCGGAACCAACGCCAGCAACAAAAATAACTTACGCATAAAATGACCTTTCATCTCGTTAATCAAAGCTGACCGCAAGTCCATCGCTGGCTTGCGGTCAGCCTTGTTTCTCACGAATACTAACTTTTCTCACGGAGACAAACCGCCTCCGTCGCCTCTGTTCCGTCCGGAAAATCCGTTAGTCGAGCGTGAAGACCACGCCGTCAGACGAACCCGACATCCACTTCAACACCAGCGTGTCGATCTGCTCGTTCAAGAAACGGACCGAACCGTCACCCATGACCGCGTTCACACCACCGGTGTGGAAGCTGTACGGCTCGTCGTTCGGGCCGCAGTTATTGGTCGTCCACGTGCAGGCGGGCGGGCCCCCGAGCGGGAATTTGTAGTTGTTGATCGAGGCCTGCCGTGACGCCGGCGCGATGGCGTTGCTGGGACCGGATAGTCCGTTCGTGCATGCATCGGGATCGGCCCAGGCATACATGCGGCGTCCACCGCTGGGGCCGCCCGACCATTGCGGTCCTTCGCCGTTCGGCGAGAAACGGTTCGAGAGGCTGCCAACGACGCCGGCCGTGGGGTGCGAGCGTCCGGCGTCCTCGATGCACAGCACGGTGTTCGACACTCCGTCCCGAACCTGGCCGATTCCCCAGCCCCGTTCGCACGAGAGCATCCCGTGCCGCGTCTGCTCGTTCCGCCGGGCACCCGAACCGGCGCGAGTTCCCACCGGTGTCGAGGCGGTAGTCGTCGCGCTGGTGGCACCGTCCTCGATGTCCGAAACGGCGATAAACATATAGTCCCATAACCCGAAGCCATCCGGGCTGCGAAGCGAGGAAGCGATCGGCGTGCTGGGGCAAACGAAAAACGGGATCTGCGTCTGAGCCGCGAGAACCGTCGCCGGCGAAGCCGCATCGTTGTAGATGCGACCGACCGACAGCGGATGGATGACCGTCGTGTCGTAGCCGGCCGCAGCCATGTCGGCGTACTTGAGGCTCACATCGTAATTGTTGTAGACGTTAAGCTGGTCCATATACGGCAACAGAATAGTGGCGGTCGAGAGGGTCTGATAGGTCGTGGTCACCGTGCCGGTGCTGTCGCATTGGCCGGGACTGGGCAGGACCTTCCGCGTACTCTCGAAGTTGTGAACGGCAAGGCCGATCTGCTTGAGGTTGTTCGTACATTGCGCGCGACGTGCGGCTTCACGCGCCTGCTGCACGGCAGGCAACAACAGGGAAACGAGAACCCCGATAATGGCGATGACGACCAAAAGCTCGATGAGCGTAAAGCCCGCTCGCGCTTCTGACCGTGTCTTCTGTTTACGAAGCGTTGATTTCATTAGACGATGACTCCCGTGAGGAATTTTTCAATTTTTACAATGTTTCAGTAACGCAAATTTGGCCCCAAACGCCGCTGTAGCCACATTTCGACCGAACGGACTCGATTCACTTCGACGACCGACCCGGTGGATTTTGCCGGGCAGGTTGTTTCCTTCCTTGTGCTTTGCTTCCTTGTGTTCCGTGGATCAACTGCGGGTTACATGGCATTTCTCCGTAAACATTCGTCCAACCCGTTGTCCGAAGCAATGGACGGACGGTCTCCGGCCGTTTCGGTGGGGAAGATCTGGCAGGACAAAAGAGAGGATGACGCGTGTTGGGGCCTTGTTAGGAACTGTCGGTCGGTTCGAGAGCCAAGTCCCG
>SIAF01000488.1 GCA_009691905.1 Planctomycetaceae bacterium
TTGCGCAGATTGACACAGATTGAATTCATAACTCTCATCCGTGTGATTCGTGAAATCCGTGGTTTCTCCTTTGGTTGCGGCCGAAGGCCGCGCCAGGATCACTTCTGGACGATCGTGGCGTCATCGAGATAGTACAGACCGAATAACATGCCATCGTCGAGCGCCAGAATCTCGATTCGAAACGTGCCGACAACGTCGAACGGCTTGAGTTCGATATATTCGGTCGTCGTTCCCGGTTTGAGGGTGACGGCGATCATGTCGTAGATTTTTCCCTTGGGGCCGAAACAGCACAGCCCCGTGTCGCGGACAAACAAGAACTGCGGGATCCCGCTGATGACCAACCCCGGTTTCATGAACCCGCGAATCCGAACGGTTTTCCCATTCAGGTTCCGCAGCCAGCCGGGCATCTTGTCGACGCAATCGGGAGTGACCGGCTCCATCCGCAACAACTTGAGCAGGTCGAGATCGTCGAACCCGACGCGCAGAGCGCCGTGGGGAGCTTCGGCGGCAAAGACCCGGTCGCGGATGATCGGGGCCACTGCGCCAGGTACCGCTGGCCGCCCGGCGTTTGCATCCTCTGCCGCGTCGGGCTGCGCTTCGACGGTTGAGTCGGGTGCGGCGGGAGTGCTGACGATGTCATCGACGAGGTCGCCACTCGCCTGCGGGGCCTGAACGTCGATGTCGCCCGCGGCGGACTGGCTCGCGGACGAACTGATCGCACGCGGCAGGCTGGCGCTCGTGGTGTGATCGACGCAGCCGACAGCCGCCAAGCACCAGATGCACTGTACCCACCACAGCAGCGGGTCGGGCCGGCGCACATCGGTCAATCTGGTCATTTGAAATGCGTCCCCTCGATGGAGTAAATCGCGGTCAACTCACCCGATTTGACGACCGTTTTCGCATGAAACGTTCCCGCCACCGACACGAGGGTTTGCTCTTTGTGATTGACCGTCATGCCGTCCTGGAACTTGACCACGATCATGTCGGTGACATTCGGGTTCCCGCCGAAACAGCACTGTCCCGTGTCCTTGAGCAACACGAACTCGGTCAGGCCCGTATGCTGGCGCGTCGGATACATGTATCCTTTAATGAATATCCGCTGACCGTCGATCGCCTCTACCCCTTCGGTCACCTTTAATTCCCGGTCAACGAACTTGGGTTTTTCGCTCGAAAGCCAGTTGAAGCTGATCCGCTGGTAGCCCTCAGGGAGTTCGGTGACGTAGTTGTAGGCGTGCAGTGCCGAACCTGAAACGAGAAACAGGGCGCACAACACCAGACCGGTTTTCGTTACAACCCCGCCCCCCAACTCACCTTGGGAGCGGCGAATTTGCCAGAGGCAGATCATGCCCGTCACCAAGCCCACGAATCCGATCGCCATCGCAGGAATTCCCATCAGGCCGGCAATCGCACAAATCCCCAGGAACAGGGTGATTGGAGCCAGCGGAGGAACCGGATTATAATCAAATTCGGTTGCCGAATCGACCGCGCCTGGCTGTGAGGCGATTGTATCCTGCACTTCGGAAACGACTTGTGACATCTCCACACCTTCGAATCAAAAAAGCCAAGTCCGGCCAGTCACATTGAATGATAACACAATACATCATCGGTTCCAGCCCGGAGTCACCCCGAACTCAATCACTCAGCCCCTTCGCCACGTCCGTGCGGTAAGCCGTCAGGCCCGGAAAGATGCCGACCACAACGGCCAGAACCAGCAGTGCCGGAAAAATGATCAGTTCCTGTGCCTCAAACGCCCAAGGGTCGATCAACATGTCGCTGCGCGCCTCGACGATCGGGGCCGCTATGAAGACGAGGGCATGACCGATCAACAGCCCCAACACCCCACCCCCGGCACACAGCAATACCGCCTCGGCGATGATGATCGAAAACACCGTCCCGCGTCGCGCCCCCAACGCCCGCATGATGGCGATTTCCCGTTTGCGGTCGGACATCGAGTTGTAAATGCTGACGAAGATGCCGACCCCTGAAACGATGATAATCAGGGCCGTCATCACCACCAACATCGTGCGGACGTTGCCCACCACGTCGCGCAACAGTTTGCTGATCTGCTCGATGGGGTTGGCGGCCCGCGCCAGCGGCCCCTTGTTGATCCGCGACTGCATCAGGAACGCAAGCGAATCAGTTTGCGCCAGCACGAGAATCGCGGTGACTTCCTTTTGCTCGTCGGTGACGATTCTCTCTTTCTTTGGCTGATCAGCACTCTGCGACTTCGCGTCCCCCGGAAATTCGGCCGGCATGACGATCGGCAAGTCTCCGTCGGCCGCTTCCCGGGCTTTGGCCTGCGCCCGCGCTTCTTTGATTGGTTTTTCGTGCCCTTCAATCGAGTAAAACCCGTCGAGGTGAATGAACACGGCGCGGTCGATCGGCGTCCCTGTCGCCGCCAGCACTCCGACCACTGTGAACTTTTCATCGTGAATATCACCCAGGTTGCCGCCGTGGGCGATGGGAAACTTGTGCCCGGCCTTCCACCCGTAGGCCCGCGCCACGCGGGCGCCGATCACCGCGTCGGCGCCCTGCTTGAGAAACGCCCCCTGTTGCAGGGTCAGGTGCTTGCCGGGAACGTACTCGACCTCGAAATACTCGGGGATCGTCCCCACGATTCGATACTTGCCATCTTCGGTCGTGTCACCCAGGTTGAACGGAATCGCATGCTTGATCCATTTCTGGGACTTGAGTTTAAGGTACGCCTTGTACGGCAGGTTTTCGATCGGGCGATCCATGAAATAGATCGTGTTGAGGACAAGTTGCATATCGCTCCCCTTGGCGCCGACCACCAGGTGATAGCCGGTGGCGCTTTGGCTGAACATGCGGGTTACCACGGCGTTAATTACCAGCACCGTGACCATCAGCGCCACCCCCAGTGCGATCGAGAGGGCCGTCAGCGACGACGCGAGTCTGCGCTGGCGTATACTTGTCGAGGCGATCAGCGCGACGTCAGGCAGACTCTCTGGAAAAAGCCAAGCCAGCAGTGATCCGGCCAGTAGGCCAATCGCTCCGCAGAGGGCGAGCGACTGGATCGGATTCGCCTGTGTGAGCGACTGTAGATTCCGAATGAAACTCGGTGTATTGAACCATTCATGCTTCGACAACTCGCTGAGAAGCTGGTCGGTTGCAAAACCAAGTGTCACGCCGAACAACGCAGCGCCGAGCGCGTACAAAACCCAAAATATGATGCGGAACCGCGCCGACGCCATTATCGACCTCCTGCCTGGTTGACGTCGTCCAACTTGATTAACCGCTCGAATTGATTCGCCACCTCGGGGGCATGCGTGACCATCAGCAACGACACGTTGTTTTCCTGACAGGCCTCGCGAATCAATGTCAAAATCGTCTGCTGGTTGGCAATGTCGACATTGGCGGTCGGCTCGTCGGCCAGCAGCAGCGACGGTTTGTTGGCCAGCGCCCGGGCCACCGCCACCCGTTGCTGTTCGCCAACCGAAAGTTGCGGCGGCCGATGGTGCAGCCGATGCGAGAGGCCGACCTTGCCCAACAGTTCGTCGGCCCGCCGACGATCGACGTTCTTGCCCGAAAAGCTCATCCCCAGCAGCACATTTTCGAGGGCGGTGAAGGCCGGCAGCAGGTTGAACGTCTGGAAGACGAAGCCGATTTTCTGAGCGCGAAAGCGGTCGCGGCCGACTTCGTGCAGTCGGGTGATTTCGATCCCGTCAATCGTCACCGTCCCCGCGTCAGGTGTGGTGATGCCCGAGATGACGTTGAGCAGCGTCGTCTTCCCCCCGCCGCTGGAACCGACCAGCACCGCCTGCTCTCCCGATTTGAGGGAGAACTCGGCGATGTTGAGAATCGGCAGCACGCGCCCGTCAGGCTCACGGTACGCCTTGCGAACATCCTTGAGAACCAGCGACATCGGTACCGTTACTCCCTTGAAACCATGAACCCTACCCGCCATCGGGCGGAATGAACCACTCCCGCGATCGGGACGGCTAAGTTGACACACAGAAATCGTTGAGCCGGCGAACGGGGGGCGTAAGCCCCCTGAAGACTTCACATCCGAGGCCGCATCGTTTCCTTTGCGGATTCACATTGAACCACTCCCGAGGTCGGGGGGCTGGTTTTCCCAGTTCTGCAATCGTTTTGCAATAGCCGATCGCCTCCGGTCGACCGGCCGACCAGTGTGTCAGGTCGGGGACTTGCACCGCCACCCCGGCCTGCAAATGAAACGCGGCTGCCTTCACACTACGCTATCCGGCGCCGCTTTGTGGGAGCGGGCACCCAGTCGCAGAATTGAAGAGCCACGGAGTTACGGAGTCGCAGAGTCACTGAGCGATCAGGCGCGAACCAATTCAGCGACTGTCTGAAACTCGACTTATCCCTCGTTTGCGAGGATAGGCGGGGTCGCTTCCATTTGATGGCCAACCCCCCCTTGACCATCAATGATGACTATCAATGGCGGGGTCGGCGTAACCCATTTGATTGCATTGACTTCGAGGGAGGCCTCTCCATTGATGGTCAAGCTATTTCGAAAAAATGAAACAGAAACCCAGGCGCGCCGGGGACACCCCCCGCTCGCCTTTGCGAATTTTGACCCCCCTTAAAAACGTCGTTTTTGGCCGGTTTCTGCATAATCGCCTTTCGAAAGTGCCGTGTTTTCTCCAGATGCTCACCGCTCGACCATGAACATCTGGAAAAAAACAGCCTGGATTTCATGGTTTTTGCTCAGATGCTCAACTTTTTTTCGCGACACCCCATCGACATTATTTCGCAAATCTGGAAACAAACTCTTCGTTTGGCATGCCAGTTTTCAAGTCGCCGCGCGGTAATCTCTGGGACTCGCAAAGCGTTCGTCGCATGGCGCGGCAATTGCGGCTGGCACTGAATCCTGATGATGCTCTTTGTGCGATTACCCGGTTGGTTGTTGCAGGCGTTGGCACTCATCACGCGGAGCGATGATGACTACTTCTACTGTCGATTGTACTTGACGAGTTGCAACCTGTTTTATAGAGACCCCTTGCGGGAAATGGATTTCCTTTAAGGAGATGCACGATGGAACGGCGATTCGAGCTCCGAAAGCAGCGGCTGTTGGCCGATGCGGAGGTTG
>SIAF01000489.1 GCA_009691905.1 Planctomycetaceae bacterium
TCGGCAAGATCCACCGTGGCCAATTCTTCCTCCACCCAGCTTGCAATCATGGCGCTCCATCCTTGGAACTGAATGAGTTTCGATCCTCCGAACCCCGGAATTCTCAAACAAATCAGTGTTCCTGTCGAGATGTGTGTAACAACGAGGGATCAACCCCCCGGCTCGCTTTGGTCGCTGGCTGACGCGAACGTCGTTCACACCACGATTTCGTGAATCGGTTTCGCTTCGGGGTCGGCAATGCGGATCGGGCGGCCCACGTTGGACATGTTCTGCTTCATCGGGTCGATTCCCAGCGCCAGGCACGCGGTCGCCAGGAAATCGCCGACCTGCACCGGGCGATCAGAAACGCTGCGGCCGTCGTCGGTGGTCTTGCCCACGATTTGCCCCCCCTTGATTCCGCCGCCGCACAGCACGGTCGACCAGGCGTTGGGGTAATGATCGCGCCCCTTGCCGCCGTTGATCGTGGGAGTGCGGCCGAATTCGCCCATCCACACGACCAGCGTGCTCTCGAGCAGGCCGCGAGTCTTAAGATCTTCCAGCAACGTCGACCAGCCGGGGTCAAGCACTTCGCACAATTTCTGCACGTTGTCGAAGTTGTTGGTGTGGGTATCCCAGCCCAGGCCTTCGAGGCCGTTGACGCCGTTGAGCGAAATCTCGACGAACGGCACGCCGCGCTCGACCAGCCGCCGGGCCAAGAGGCACCCCTGGCCGAACTGATTGCGGCCGTACGCGTCGCGAATGGCGTCGTCTTCGTGGCTCAAGTCGAAGGCCTTGACCGCATCGGAGCGCATCATTCGCACCGCCTGCTGATACGCCGTGCGGTGGCTGGCGGGCGAGACCCCTGGGTGGCGGGCGACGAAATCTCCGTCGAGACCTGCCAGCAGTTCGAGCCGCGAATCGGTTTGCTCGGGCAGAACCCCCGCCGGCGTGTCGAGGTTTTTCACGCGCAAGGAGCGCTCGTAATCGGTCCCGCGGCCGGCGAAGGGATTGCCGTCGCCCACGACCAGCGGCGCGTGTCGCGGGCCGAGAAAGCCGGGGCCAAATGCCGCTGGACTGAGAAACCGGTACGGCGCCACGCTCACGAAACCGGGCAACTCGGCTTCGACCGATCCGAGTTCTTTGCTCCACACCGAGCCCAGCGTCGGATAATGCACCGGCCCCTGCGGCAAATAACCGGTCCGCAGCAGGTACGTGGCGCGGGTGTGGTCTCCCTCTTTGGTCGACATCCCGCGGATGAGGGCGCAGTGCTCCATCATCTTCGCCAGCTTGGGCAGATGCTCGGCGATCTGGATGCCGGGAACCGACGTGTCGATCGCCTTGAACGGGCCGCCGTTCTCGTGCCCCGGCTTGGGATCGAACGTGTCAATTTGACTGGGTCCCCCCGTCATCCACAGCAGGATGCACGAGCGTTTGCGATTCTTGTCGGTCGCAATCTCGTCAGCCAGCGCCGGCAGCCAGCGCGAGAACGAGAGACCGAACGCGCCGCAGGCTGAAAGTCTCAGCCAATCGCGTCGCGACAGCCCCCCGTCGCGTTTCGCCGCGTGAGCTTGCTCCGCGCGTGGTCGCGTGACGCCTGGTATCAGGTTCTCAGTCGTCACTGCGTCACCTGTCGTTTTCGTAGACATGACTTGATCTCACTTTCAGGTCGCACTCGTGATTGGGGGCAACACGCGCGGAGCAAGCTCGCGCGGCGAAACGGGTGCGTAATGTTTTTAACGGTCTCGTTTACCTGTTGAGCAGAAACTCGCTGCTGTTGAGCAGCGCCCAGAACACGTCGCTCAGGGCTTTTTTGGGATCCTTCGCGGGGCCCCCGGCGTCGACGTAGCTGACCAGCCGTTCCAGTTCGTCGGTGCGCGGGGTTCGGCTGAGCGCGGCCAGATAGAGCGCTTCCAGGCGCTCGGCGGTCGTCATCTGCGGGAACTCGGCGATCGCCGCCAGGGTGGCACTCTTTTCGAGGCTCGTCGCATCAGCGACGAATTGCCCGTTCATCAACGCCAGCGCCTGCAAGATCGTCGTTTGCTGCTCGATCACCGAATCGCGGGTGTTGTCGAACGTTTGCACGAATTCATCGCGCGGCGTTCCCTGCTGCATGGCGAACGGGTCGCGGTTGGAGTACGGCTCGTAAAATCCCGTGGCCTGCGCGATGCTGTCGAACAATTGCTCGGGAGTCAGCCCCTTGAGCGACATGCGGGCGAAAATTCGCGGATTTTCCTGAGTCGGGTGCGTTTGCTGACTGCTGAGCTGATACGCCCGGCTCGCAGTAATCGCCCGAATCAGAAACTTGATGTCGAAGTTGTGGGCTGCAAACTCGCGGCCCAGCAGGTCGAGTAGTTCGGGGTGGCTGGGGGGGTTGTCGGCGGTGAAATCGTCGACCGGATTGACGATTCCAACTCCGAAGAAATGACCCCACATCCGGTTGGCTGCCGTCTTCGCGAAGTAGGGGTTCTTGCCGGTGATCATCCAGTCGGCCAGCGTCCCGCGGGCGCTCTCGCGGAATTTCAGTTTGGGTTGCGCGCCGTCGAGGTAGGTGGGCTTCACCAGTTGCCCGGTGCCGGGAATCAGCAGCTCGCGCCGGTCGAACATTTCGCGGATCGAATTCAAAACCCCCGGCTGGGTGTCGGCGTCTCGCTCCATGCCGGCGAAAAAGGCGGCGTAGCTCCAGAACTGTTCTCGCTTCCAGTCGTCGAACGGGTGATCGTGGCACTGGGCGCATTCGATCCGCACCCCCAGAAACATGCGTGCCGTGCCGGCGGCGAGGTTTTCGGGCTTAAGCTGCTTGGCCTGGTAAAAGCTGACCGGCGAAATTCCTCCCTGCTGCTGGAAGGGGTTCATCGCGTTCCGCGGATCGACCGTCACGGTCAGAATTTCGCGAACGAGGGTGTCGTAGCTGGCATTGTCGGTCAGCCGCTTTCGCAGCCACGCCTGAAACGCGGGAATCAGCACGCGAACTTCGAGGTTCGACTCGGCCTCGGGCATCATCACCGTGCGCCAGAAGTTCGTGAAGTTCATGATGTAGGCCGGGCTCTCGAGCAGCCGATCGACCAGCTTGGCCCGCTTGTCGGGGGCGGGATCGTCGAGAAATTCGTGCAGGTCGGCGACCGTGGGAATTTTCCCCGCGATATCGAGCGAGACCCGCCGCATGAATGCGGCATCGTCGACCGGCATCGTCGCGACCGCCTGTTCGGCCTCCCAGCGGCGGGCGATCAGTGCGTCGATCTGGGCGGCGAGAGAGGCGACGCCGTCGTCGGTGGTCGTCTGGGTCGAATTCGCGACGATTGCGCCGGCTGCCGGACTCGCGGTGGGGCTGATTGCCGCCGGTTCATCGGCGTCGCTTGGCCCCGCGGCGGCGAACCACAAGAGGCCCGCCAGGGCGATTCCCAGGCTGATCCCACGGACGAGACCGGCGCGATTGAAGGTCTGCGACATTCCACGTTCTCCCCGAAGAAACCCGGCACCAAAACGAGAGGCCGCGACCCCCTGCCCATAACGATATCCGGCAAACGACGATTTGTCTTAGATCATCACTGGTTTGAGACGGAACATCAATCGAAAAATGACCCGGCGACGGCGAACGGGAACCGGATGCGATGGCCGACTCAGACCGCTGGTCGGGGATGGAGTTGTTTCACAGGTAGTCAAGATTTCGAGCCATTTGAAATCGCGTGAAAACGTTGTTTTCTGGCGATTCTTGCAAAGTCGCCGTTCAAAAGTCCCCGGTTTTCTCGAGACAGTCACCGCATTGAACGTGATAGTCTCGATGAAAACGGCCCGGATTTGATGATTTTCGTTCGAGATGGTCAACTTTTTTGCGCGACACCCCTTCGACAAAAATTCGCAATTCTGGAAAAGATCTCTCCGTTCGGCATGCCAGTTCGTAGTCCCGCATTGATGCGGAATTCGGATCAATAAGTCACCTCTCGACTCATGAACCTTCGGCGACGAGGCTGCGGCAATTACGGAATTGAACCACTGATGACACTGATCTCACTGATGGGAACGGTGAACCTCGGCAGACGCGGCGGACGTCTGGTAAACGGGTCGAAAGACGCTAATGAATACCGGACAGGCGCAGCCGCATCCCCTGTTTCGTATCAGTGGGATCGGTGAAATCCGTGGTTCCGCCCCCTTTGTAGTGCGAGTCGTCGACTCGCACGTCAAGACACTGGCCGAGTCGGCGACTCGCCCTACGAACGATGGCCGTTTGATGTCCTCTCGATCCCGGCCGTGATCACGCCATATTATCCCAGATTGGCTTACTGCCCTTCAAGACGAGACTGCGACAAAGTTTCCAGATTTGCGCACTCGCAGTGCGCCGGGTGCCGTGGGTTCGAGCGATTGCGTGCTGCTGCGGGAGGGTGGCAATATCGAAAACGAATTGAACCACCGATGACACGGATTGAACGGATGTGCAGCGCGATCTCGGCCTGAATTATCGGTGAAATTCGTGTCATCTTTCGTCCCAATCCTTGTACGGCAGGCTAAAGCCTGTACTCCAGCGGTCACTTCGGCTCGGCAAACGTATCTGCGGGGACTTTATCGAGAACTTTGAACTCCAGGATTTCCTGTGACAGGAAGGCTGCGCCGTCGCGCTTGGCTTCAATTTTCGTGGCCTTCTTGATGCCGGCCATCTCTTTGTAAGCGGTGAAGTTTGTTTCCTGGGTGAATTCTTCACCCATGAATCCCTGGACCTTGGCCACGCTTCGGACGGGCAGGCCGCTCTCTTTGTCGAAAAACAGCGTGAAGTCTTTCCCGTCGGGACCGGTCACTTTGACGCCGGCGGCGGGCTTTTCGCCGACCTTTGCCTCGGCGACCGAGACGACTTTGAAGTCTTTGCCTTTCAAAGCCACCAGCGTAACGGGGATGATCTGCATCGCCAGCGTTCGTTTTTCCTGACTCTGCCGGATTCTATGTCCGGCCTCTGAATCCGCCGAGTGAGGCGGAGATCAAGAGGTTTTCGATCCAGTTGTGGTGATATTGTTTTTGGTTCAAGCGGTGGGCGGGGCTGTGGAATTGGCGTGGTTTTCCGGCTCGCG
>SIAF01000028.1 GCA_009691905.1 Planctomycetaceae bacterium
CGCCTCCCGCCAGTCAACTTCAAGCCCTCGCTCGACGCAAACTCATGCGCCGCGCCCGCTCCACGAAACAACGCCCTCTCCTCCTTGCCGAACTCGAGGACCGCTACCAAAATACCACATAGCCTCCAAGCGGGCCGTTGTTTTTTTTCTTCCCCCGGCTCAGGCAAGATCAGTTGCAACGGGAGTTAACAGTTGCGTATGGTGTCCATCGCGGCGCTGCCACCCGTTGTCGCGATTGGCCTTGGGATGAGGTCGTGCCATGTCCGCTTTGAACATTCGAACGTTTTCAAGGGGCTTGTTGCTGTGCGCGACGATTCTGGGCATGGCCCGGTTCAGTCTCGGCGATGAGCCCGCCGGGAAACCGCTGGTGCCGATCGAACTGACGCAGGTGGACGACAAGGCAATCGCCTACGCGACGTTTCAGAGCCACAATCAAAAGGTGGTCAGCAACCGTCACGGCATTTTCATCACCTACCTCCGATCGGCCGCCGCCGATTACATGGCACAGACCTGGCGGCTGGCGCGGAGCACGGATGGCGGACGAACCTTTACGACGCTGTTCGAAGAGACTCGCGCGACGAATCCGCCGGTGCTGGAAACCGATCTCCAGGGCAGGCTGTATCTCACCCGGCCGGATTTTGCCGATGGCAACGCGTATCTCTCTCGATTCGCCACGCCCGAAACCAAGCCGGTCACCACGACGCTTGTCGGCGGTTCGGCCGGCAAGTTCTGTCAACTGCTGGACGAGGCCCGCCAACGCGTCTATTTTTTCCCCCACAGCGGAACGTTCCATATCACCGGGACCGATGGGGGCGTCCTGAAGACCATCCCGCTGCTCGTGCCGGGACCGAAGTCGGTCACTCAGTACCCGCACCTGACGTTGGGCAGCGATGGCACGCTCTATGCCGCCTGGACGACGAACAATCTGAATGACTACCTGTACCGGTCGATTCAGGCGATGAAGTCGGCCGACGGGGGAGAGACCTGGGTCACGCTGGACGGCAAGCCGCTGACGGCGCCGATTGTGAGCGATGATTCCGGACCGACAACGCGGATCTCACGCGACGACGAGCTGGACGTGCATTCGTGGCTGTCCTCGTTTCTCTTCAAGCAGGGCAAATTGCATTTTGTCTACTGGGCCAAGACCAGCCCGCAACGCCAGCGCTATCTGCGGTATGACGGCGCCACGGGGCAAAAGGAATCGGATATCGAACCGATCTTCGCGCATCACGCGCCGGCCGAGCCGAATGACAGTGGAGTTCTGGTGACGGATCTGGCGAATCCCGAATCCCCGCTGTATTTCGTCTCCACGATCGATAACCGCAAACGGCTCGCCTGCCTGGTGAGCCCCGACAACGGAACCACCTGGCGTGAGTTTGCGATCTCTGAGCGAATGTTTCCACATCGTATCTACTCGATTGGTGGCGCGCGCAACCTGACCAGCGAGGGGGAGATTGTCGGCACGTTCACCGACGTGGTCGAGTCGGCCAAACTGTACACGGAACCGAACTCAGGCACGGTCTATTTCTTCCGCATTCCCACGCGGCCGAGCGGCTCCGCCAGGACCGAATACCGCATCGAGACCATCGCCGGCAACGGAGAACCTGGTGACACTCCCGAAAATGCGACCGACGCGCGCGACGTCCCTGTCGATTTGCCGTTTGGCGTGGAGTATGGACCCGACGGCGCATTGTACATCACGGCGGTGGGCAGCCACCGCGTGCTGCGCCTCGATTCTGAAAGCGGCAAACTGACGAGCGTTGCGGGCAGCGGAAAAAAAGGGTACGCGGGAGATAGTGGTCCCGCCAGGGAGGCAATGCTCAACGAGCCCTACGAGGTGCGATTCGATTCTCGCGGCAACATGCTGATTCTCGACATGCGGAATCACGTGCTGCGGCGCGTCGACGACAAGACGGGGATCATCTCCACCGTCGCGGGTGATGGGACTTTGGGCGACCGTGGTGATGGCGGCCCCGCTGAGGAAGCCCGGCTGCATTATCCCCACAGCATGGCGCTCGACCACGACGACAACATCTTCGTTGGCGACATCCTGAATCATCGAGTGCGCCGGATCGATGCCCGGACCGGCCGGATCGAGACCGTGGCCGGAAACGGTCAGGAGGGGGTGCCGCAGGATGGCGGACTGGCCCGCGAGCAACCGGTCACGACGCCCCAGGGGCTGGCGGTTCATGACGGCGGGCTCTGGCTGGCCTCGAATCGGCTGCATCGGATCTGGCGTGTGGACCTGCGGACGGGGGTAATTCGTCACATCGCGGGCACGGGGCAGCAGGGGCATACCGGTGATGGCGGCGATCCGCTACAGGCGACGCTTGATGGACCGCGCGGGATGAAGATCTCTCCCGACGGTATCCTCTATCTCCTGGAGGGCGAGAACAATGTTCTGCGGGCCCTCGATATCAGGCAGGGCACGATTCGCACGGTCGCCGGAGTTGGTCCGAAGCTGCACAAGTACGAACGAGACGGCGTACCGGCCACGCTGGCTCCGCTCTGGCAGCCACACGGTGTCTGCGTCAGCCCGGATGGTTCGCTGATCCTCAGTGACACAATCAATCATCGGGTGCGGAAACTGATTCCGATTCGCGACCACCGGTGAACGGAAGGCTGCTCATGGGGCCATGTCATTCGGACGCGGCCTGTCGGCGGCATCCGGCGGCCGGCATGCGGGACCATCCGGCGGCCGGCATGCGGGACCATCCGGCGGCGTCCGGGGCCACCCACGGCGGCGTCCGGGGCGTCCCATGTTTGTCACGGGGAATGGTCACACGAATGATCTGTTTGGGGCTACTTTACGGCACTCCAGAAACGATCGAGGCGAACGTCCCTGGCCGGAAGCAACTTGTGCCGCTCGCAATCCTGGGTGGCCCCATTTGTGTCCTTTCTTTTGTGCGTCTTTTCCAGATTTGCGCACCGCGGTCTTATCGGGGTGCCGCGCGGCGTGGTAAAATAGGGGGCGATCCCGGCCGGGATAGAGAGAAGAGAGCAGACAAGCTCGTAGTACCGCCTTCTCAGACGGAAGACGGATCAAGTGTCGCCTCGACGCACGAACTGTCGGCGATGAGGCGGCGGCAAAGACGAATTCAACCACGGATGGCACGGATCGGCTTCGCGACACTCGGCCGAGACAGCCGACGCCTGGAAACGGGGTCGAATACGTTGCAAAATCAACCGGACAGGCCCAGCCGAACCGCCATTTCGTATCCGTGGGATCGGTGAAATCAGTGGTTCTTTCCCGTAGTCGTGCGCGTCGTCGACTCGCACGTAATAACTCAGGACGAGTCGGCGACTCGTCCTACGGATTTGAACGGCTCCATCGCGAACCGTTTTTGTCGACGCTCAACTCACTCCTGCCGCAGAAACAGGGAGCTTACGCCCCCCGCTCGCCGGGTTTTTGTCGACTCTCAACTCTCTCCCATCTCCTGCTGTATCCCGGCGCGCCGGGATCGACCGACCCCTATTTTACCACGCCGCACGGCGCCGCCAGAAGACCGCGGTGCGCAAATCTGGAAAAGACGAACCAAAATGGTGATCGGCACCGTAGCGGTGGATGCCAGTCGCCGTAAGTCCTCGAGGGTCTGAACCGCAAACGGGCGGCTGGAAGCCGCCGCTACGAGCGCGTCATCGACAGTCGGGCCCTCACGACTTCTCGATCGCGAGGATCAACCACCATCCGATACCCCGCAAAGCCAGACGTGCGCGTCTGGATTCTCGCAAGCGCTCGTGGCACTTGTTGCGCCCCAGGGAATGTGTTGGAATAGGCTCCCCAACCGATCCGGATTTCCCCGCTTAAAAACCAGCGTGCCCATGGCGAAAAAGAAACGGCTGACGTACAAAGATGCCGGCCTCGACTTGAATCTCTACGATCAGGCGATGTCGCGTTTGCCGGCGCTCATGCAGAAAACTCACACGCCGAGGGTTCTCGACCTTCCGGGTGGTTTTGCCGGTCTGTTTCGTCTGGGCCGCTCCAGAAAATTCTCCAGGAACTATGACGATCCCGTACTGGTTTCGGGGACCGACGGGGTGGGGACGAAACTGAAAGTCGCGGCACTCGCCGGTGTCTATGAAACGATCGGGATCGACCTGGTCGCGATGTCGGTCAATGACTGTCTGTGTCTGGGAGCCGAGCCGCTGTTCTTTCTCGATTATGTCGCCCTTCCCAGGGACGACCCCGACCGGATCGCGCACATCGTCGCCGGAGTCTGTTCCGGCTGCGAAGAGGCGGGCTGTGCGTTGCTCGGGGGCGAAACGGCTGTGATGCCCGACCTGTACGAGGCGGGCGACTTCGATCTGGCAGGGTTTTGCGTCGGTGTGGTCGAGCGCAAACAAATCATCGACGGTCAACGGATCAAGCCGGGCGATCTGTTGCTGGGGCTCGAATCGAGCGGATTGCACTCGAACGGTTACAGCCTCGTCCGCAAAGCCGTGTTCGAAGCGGGTAAACTGGGGATCAACGACCAGGTGGCCGAGCTGGGTCAGACCGTCGGGCAGGCGCTGCTGACTCCCACACGAATTTACGTGCGGCCCGTGCTCAACCTTCTGCAACGCAAACGGAGCCGCTCGGTAATCGGCGGCATGGCGCACATCACCGGCGGAGGCCTGGCCGGAAATCTCGAAAGAATTTTGCCGGTCGGCGCGCGTGCTGAAATTGACCGGACCACCTGGGGAATCCCTCCGGTATTCGGCTGGATCGAGGGGCTGGGCAACATCGACAGGGAGGAGATGTTCAGGGTCTTCAATATGGGAATCGGCTTCGTGCTGGTCGTTCGCGAGCGAGCGATTGACGACCTGCAGGACCGGTTGAGTGAATTGGGCGTCCCCTCGCACTGCATCGGGCGAGTCGTGGCCGGTGAGCGCGGCGTGGCGTATTTGAATTGAGCGTTATGAGCAGTGACCCCATCCCGGCGAAAGCGCTGCACCCGCACTACGGTCGGGTGCTGTGGATGTTCCTGCGAAATTCGCTGATTCGCGAGATGGCCTTCCGTGGCAACTTCCTGATTGAAATCGTCACCAACGGCTTCTGGTTTTGCGCCCAACTGGTGTTCTTCAGCCTGATTTTCGGAAATGTCCCGGCGGTCAACGGCTGGAGCCGCGATCAGTATTTTGCCTTCATGGCGACCGGCATGATTATCAATACGCTGATCGAAGCGTTCTTCATGCCCAATTGCGCAAACTTCAGCGAACTGATCCGCACCGGGAACCTCGACTTCGCATTGCTCAAACCGATCGACACCCAGTTTCTCGTCTCGTTCGAAAAGCTCGATCTGGGGGCACTGTGTCACCTGGTGCTGCCTGTGGGACTCCTGGGTTATGCGCTGGGGCAGCTCGATCGGCCGATTGGGGCCGTCGACGTGGTCATGTATCTGGGGCTGATTCTGATGGGGGTCACGTTTTTCTACAGCCTGATGCTGGTCCTGGCCAGCACCAGCATCTGGTTTGGCCGCAATCAGGGTCTTTACGAGTTCTGGTTTTACATCACGATTTTCGCCCGATACCCGCGCAGCATTTACGGCGGCTCGCCGTCGGGCGACGCGCTGCGGTTCGTATTTTCGTATGTCCTGCCGATCCTGCTGGTGGTGACCGTGCCAGCCGAAGTTGTCGTGGGGAAAGCCCTCGAACCTTCCTGGATCACGCTCGTGACGGTCGCTGCCGCGGGGCTGGGGCTCTACGGCTCGCGGCGCGTTTTGTACCTGGCGCTGCGCAGCTATCGCAGCGCGAGCAGTTGAGGCGGCGAGGAAGCGCTTCTCGCGAGGCCGCCGGCCACAAGCAGCCGACTACTTCTTGCGTTTCGACTCGCCGTCTGGATCGGTGTCGAAGTCGATCTCGTCGCCCCGGTCAAATTCGTCTGAGCCGGCGTTCACCACGGGCTGGTCGATCGTTTCGGTGAAGGCCTCAGAATCGGGCGACTCCTCATCGACCTCAAACGTTTCAGCGTCATCCGGCACCAGTTCGCCGCTTTGAGCGGCATCGGCGGCCTGTGCTTCGCCCGAGCCCTCGGCTTCTTTCGCCGGCTCTTCGGTTTTCGACTTTTTGATTTTTTTCTCGGCCTTCGGTCCTGCGAACAACAGAATTCCCAGCGGCATCACCGCCAGGATCCCGCCGATCAACAGCAGCGTGCCGGCCAGTCCTTTGACTGTTACCGACCAACCCCCTGCATAATTGACGAACGCCATGACCATCACGTACGCCAGACCCGCACCGGGAATGGCACCCACCAGCGACGTCAGGCACAGACCCAGCTTACTCACAGTTCACCTCGTCACCAGATCAGCGATTCTCGCGATACGTTTCCCAGCCCATGTACAGCACGACTGCGGCACCCAGCAGAAACAAGATATCTGTCGTCAGGCTGTAGCCGCCGAAGGGAAACTTCAGCACCATATCGAGAATCGCAAGTAAAGCCACCAGACCGGCGGCGGCGATCGACCCGAAAATCATGTTCTTCGTCATTGCGAGCACCGGACTCCAGATGATCGGCTCTAAAACGGCTGCGAGATGAGAGACTCCAAATCAGTATACGGATTAGGAAAGACCGGAATCCAGCCCGCAGGCCAGAAACTCAACGTCCACGGCCGGGTCGGTGCGACAGGCGGAGCGGCTCGGCAATTGCAGGTTTCCTCAGCCGGCAGCCCATCGTCTGGCGCGGCGTTCCGGATGTAGCGGTTGTAGCGGCGCCAAGGCCGGCCGCCCTGTCACCAACGTGTTGAAAAAGGGGGACAGGCACCTCGCAACGCTTGAGATTCAGCGGTTTTCGTGCTGTGGACCGGAGCCAGTCCCCGTTTTTCAACAGGCTGTTACACCCTCGAGAACAGTTCGACGACGTGCCCATCCGGGTCGTAGAACCAGGTCTGAAAGAACCCGTCGGGACGCAGCCCGGTTCCGCGAATTCGAATCCCGGCGGCCTTCAAGCGTTCGACAGCGGCAGGGCCATCGGCCGTTTCGAAGGCGAAGTGAAAGACGCGACCGGCCCCGGCCTGCGAGGGGGCGTCGGGCAGCCCCGCCGGGCCCGAATTCTGATGCTGTAAAATCAAATGGATCTGCGTCGCGCCCGCCTGGAACCACAGCCCCGGGAAGTTGAATCCCGGCCGCGCGACCCGCTGCATTCCGAGCAAGTCGACGTAGAACGCGGCACTGCGCTCAAGATTGGCGACGACGAGCGTGACGTGGTCGATTCCTGTGACGCCGATGGGTTTCGTTTGGCTCATGGGAGGCGGTGTCAGGCGTGGGGTAGATTCGTGCGAGAAGAAACAGCGCTGTCTTTGGCGTCAATCAAAGTAGGTAACCACGAATCTTACGAATTGTACGAATAAGCCAGTTTCTCTTTGCTCAACATTCGCGTTATTCGACATATTCGTGGTTAAAGAAGTCTTCGGTTCAAAGATGAAACGGACAAGAAATGCGTTCGATGCATTGAAAACCGTCTCATAGTGACGCCTGGAGCATGAGTTCGACGGCTTCGCGGCCCGTCATGCCGATCTTGATGCCGAACGCCTCGGCTCTGGGAGTGACGCCGACGATTTTCGCCGTCAACAGGTCTTCGGGTTCGGTCAGCGGGTTGGCGGGGGTTCCTTTGGCAATGGCAATGGCCTGATTGAACTCGGCCGGCGTTTTGAGGTCATAGATGCCGCAACCGACGATCCCGGCTTTAGTCAGGATCGAGCAGTACTGCCCTTGATCCCAGCGATGGCTGAGGCCAATCGCTTCGCCGTGGTCGAATTTCATGGGACGGTTTGTGGTGCGCGGGAGCGGTTGATTCATTGCGACACCTGTCCGTGACGAACACCAATTTGCGGCTTGATATCTAAATACGACGGGTTGGATTCAGTCAGTCCGGTTGTGCCGCCGGTCTGGGGAGACATCGACCACATCACGCCGGCATGAGTGCCCGAATCGGCTCGCCGATTTTCCACTGGGCACCGTTCGCTTCGCGGATCACGCGGCGGTAAAGCGTATCCCGTTCGACCGGCACGCGGCCCGCCTCGCGGATCATGCGGTGCAGTTGATCGACCGTCAGCCCTTCGGGCGTTTTCGCGCCGGCATCGTGATAGATCAACTCGTGAATCACCGTGCCGTCGAGGTCGTCGGCCCCGAAACTCAGCGCCACCTGTGCCACTTTTTCACCCAGCATGATCCAGTAGGCTTTGATGTGGTCGAAGTTGTCGAGCATGATCCGCGACAGGGCCATCACCGAAAGATCGGTCAGGCCCGACGGTTTGGGGAGGTGATCGAGACCGGTGTTTTCGGGATGAAACGCCAGCGGAATGAAGGTTTGGAAGCCGCCGGTCTGGTCTTGCAAGTCCCGCAGCCGGCACAGGTGGTCGACGCGGTGCCACGGCTTCTCGATGTGCCCGTACAGCATCGTGGCATTCGTCCGCAGCCCCAGTTCGTGCGCCGTGCGGTGAATATCCAGCCAGTTTTGCGCGTCGGCTTTATGCTCGCAGATGCGGTCGCGGACTTCCGGGTGGAAGATCTCGGCCCCGCCGCCGGGCAGGCTGCCCAGCCCTGCGTCGACCAGTTGTTCGAGCACCCAGCGGATCGGCTTTTTCGTCATGTAGCTGAACCAGTTGATTTCGACGCCGGTCCAGGCCTTGATATGCAGGTCGGGCCAGGCGTCGTGAATCGTGCGGACCACATCGACGTACCACTCGAACGGCTTCTGGTGGTGCAGGCCGCCGACGACGTGAATTTCGGTGGCCCCCATCTCCCTGGCTTCGGCGACCCGCTGGCGGATCCCGTCGGCCTCGAAGGTATAGGCCTTTGGCGATTTGAGATCGGATCGGAAGGCGCAAAACACGCAGCGATAAACGCAGACGTTGGTCGGGTTCAGGTGGATGTTCGTGTTGTAGTAAGCGTAGTTGCCGTTCTTGCGCTCGCGGACGAGGTTGGCCAGTCGTCCGAGGGTGAGCAGGTCGGCTGTCTCGGCGAGATAGACGCCATCGTCATAGCTGACGCGCTCGCCGGCTTCGATTTGTGCGGAGATGGCGCCGAGGCGGGAATCCGGATTTGTGATACGCATGCTGGAATCAAGATCAAGACAAAGGCCAATTAGCCGACGGAAAACAGTGGCCGGTTCAAAGCAAATCCGCTTTATGAAAAAAACTCGGTCACGCGGCAGTTGAAGCCCGGCAGGACATCGCTCGTAAGTTGGCTATCGCGACCAAAGCGAACGGGGCCGCGATCATTCCGAAAGACTTCGATCGATTCGTCTTCCGGATCGACGATCCAAACTTCGAGCACGCCGGTGGCGAGATACTCGTCGATCTTCTTCATCATTTCGGCCCAACGGTTGCTCGGAGAGAGGACCTCAACCGCAAGCTCCGGCGGGACGGAAAGATATCCGTCCTTCGGCAAGCCCTCCGGAAGACGCTTGCGGCTGATGAACTGACAATCGGGGCCGCGGACAGTGTCAGGGTCGCGCTCGGTGACAATGCCGGAGTCGTTGCCTAGGAAAAATCCGGCTCGAATCGGATCCGCCCATCGCGAGATGATGACAGCAATTCGACCGCAGATCCAACCGTGCCTCGCGCTCGGTGGGGACATTTCAACAATCTCTCCTCGGATCAATTCACGGATCCCGTCCCCGGCAAGGTCGAGGAATTCTTCGGCAGTGATCAGCGTCTTCACGGGCATGGTCAATACTCATCTGCAAAAGCCGAGATTGCGTCTGTGGGAATTGTACCCTCGCGTCTCATTTGTTTCCCATCCAAACGTCCAGAAGCCCCACCACGAGCAGTCCCACGCTGATGACCGCGTTGACGTGAAAAAACGCCAGATTAACGCGGGTCAGATCGTCGGGGCGGACAAGCCAGTGTTCATAGGCCAACAATGCCGCGACGGCGATGATTCCCGCGAGAAACACCGGTCCCAGTTCGGCGGTCTGCCACAACGCGAAGAGGCAAGCCAGCATGACGACATGACTGATAAGCGCCAGCTTCAATGAGGCTGCAACTCCGATTCGCGATGGAATGCTGTGCAGCCGCCGGCTTTGATCGAACTCGACGTCCTGGCAGGCATAAATGATGTCGAACCCCCCGACCCAGAAACAAACGGCCAGCCCCAGAAGCACGGGGGGCCAGGCCAATTCGCCGCGGATCGCGATCCAGGCTGCAATCGGCGAGAGCATCAATGCCGCCCCCAGCCAGTAATGACAAAGCGACGTGAACCGTTTGGCGTACGAGTAGCCGCACAAAAACGCCAGGACCGGAATCGAGAGATACAGCGGCCAACGATTGGGTAAAAACAGCAGCGTCGATGCGACGAAGCCGACGGTTCCCGCAAGGCAAAAGACGACGACGCTTCCGACGCTGAGAGTGCCCACCGGCAAGTGGCGCTTGGCCGTCCGCGGGTTCTCGGCATCGAGCCGGCGGTCGACCAGCCGGTTAAATGCCATGGCCGTCGAACGAGCGAAAACCATGCACAGCACGATCCCCGGCAATTCCTGCGACCGAAACGGAAGACCTTCAAGCAGGTTGTTCCGCCAGGCGAGACAGGCTGCCAAAAGCGCAAACGGCAGCGCGAACAGCGTGTGGCTGAAGCGAATCATCTCCAGAATGTGCCGCAGGCGACTCAGCATGTTCCGTGCCCGATCAACTCATTTGCAGCCACAGATTGACACGGATGAAACACGGAAGAGAGTGCCGGCAACCTCGTGTCCGTGTTTTATCCGTGTTTGTCCGTGGCTCTTTCACGATGACCGCAGCCCCGGCGGCAGGATAACCGACTTACTCGAGCGTTCGGAGTGCGAGTCGGGGCACAGGCGCCATGCCCGCTATTTCTTCTTCTCGATTCCCAGCTCAGCGAGCTTTTTGGCGACATCTTCACCGTGCGTCTTGGTGCTGACCTTCTTTTCAATGTGCTTGATCACCCCGTCCTTATCGATGAAGAACGTCCAGCGCTCGGGGACTTCGCGATCTTTGTGAACGACGCCGTACGCTTTGGCAGTCGTCTTTTCGGGATCGCTCAGGATCGGGAAGTCGAGTTTCAACTCGTCGGCGAACTCTTTGTTGAATTCGGGCTTGTCGCAACTGGCGGTGAAATAGGCGACGTCGAACTTGCGAATTTCGTCGCCGTGGTCGCGCATCGACATGCACTCGGCGGTGCAACCGCCGGTTTTGGCCTTGGGAAACCAGGCGATGACGACCGCCTGCTTGCCGGCGAACTGCTTGAGCGTGTATTCCTTGCCGTCGGTTCCCTTGAGTTTGAAGTCAGGAGCCTTCTCGCCTTCTTTGGCAATCGGCGGATCGTCGGCCCACGCCACTGCCGACGCCCACAACAATCCCGCGACAGTCATTGCCAGTACCGATTTCATGGGTTGCCTCGCTCAGAATCGTGCCTATGGACAGTTGATGACACCATGCCGCCCAGTGTACCAATCGTCGGTGCGAATGACGAATGGGCTGGAAGCGTCGCGCGGACAAAGCCGCCTCATTCTCAAGCGACGTGTCGAATTCTTCGCCTCGTCGCATCGTTCCCAAGCTCCGCTTGGGAACGCCGCATGTGAAGCTCCGCTTCACGCGAGCGAAAGCGAGTCCTTCGGCAGGCTGTAACCAATCGCTTTGCGAATTGACAATGCGAAGCGGAGCTTTCCCGGCGCGCCGGGATTCCCAAGCAGAGCTTGGGAACGAGGGTTGGCACATCGAACCGGCGCTGCCAGGGACTTTATTTGTCCCCGTCATTTTTCGCCGTGGGCAGCAGCGCTCCGTCCTTCTGGACTTGCTTGCGCCAGTGATTGAGCAGCGCTTGCAATTGGTGCGGCTTGTTGCTTGCGCGATGCTCGGTCGATTTTCCGGTCAGGCGGGATACGTTGGCGAACGCCAGCTCGCGAATCGATGTTTCCTGATGTCCCATCCATTCGACAAGCTGCAATGAGGTCGCTTTGTCGCGAGCATCGTCCTGGTCGAAGCCCCACAACAGCCGATACACGGCGTCGGCGTCTTCGGGCGTGTACAATTTGGCCAGTTCGGTCTTCAGCAAGTCGCGGTTTTCGGGATCGCGCGGCAGCCAGACGCGCAGTGCCGAAATCGCCGCCCGGCGCGACTCGTCGTGTCGCGAGTGCTGCAAAACATTCACGAGCGGCCCGTAGGCGTCGATCAAACCGAGCGCCTCGGTCGCCAGCCGCGCGAGGACGGCATTCGAACTTTCGGCGACCGCCGGCAACGAAAGATCGACGGCTTCTTTCAATTTGAATTCTTTCTCGAACTGCCGTGCGTTCGCGCGTTCGGTGGCCAGCGGCATCGACGGTCCGATCCATTTGGGAATCGTCCGCAGGGGAGGGTTGGGCTTCTCGATCGGCAACTTCAGCCATCCCGGTCCCGCGATCGTCGATTGCTCACCCGTGGGATCGGTGACAACCGCCGCGCCATTCACGACGTAGATGCCTCCGAAGATGTCGTTCGGCCCGAGTTGTTGTTCGAACTTCGTCGGCTCGCGGGGAATCACCTCGACACCGCAGACCGCTCCGGGGGGCAATTCGATCTGCCACAGGTCGCCGGAGATGGCCACACCCACGACCAGGGACGATTTATCGTCGCCGGCGGCTGATGTGGCCCGCAACACAACCTGCCCACGGTGCAAAGCGATGGCGGTTGACGCCGCTTCGGTCGGCCCCAGCCAGCGAAGGGCTGTGCGCCCGGGAACAGTCAGCATCCCACGCCCGTTCTCGAATTCCAAGGTACACTCGAACGGTTCGGGGACGGCCAATTCGTCGCCGGAATGAACCTGCGAGCGCTTGGGTAGAACGAACCATCGCCCTTCGTCGGCCGCGAAATGCAACGTGATTCCGTCGGACGACGTGTACAGCGCGGGGGGCGCCGCCGGCACCGGGGGACGGACAGAATCGGTCCCAGGCAAACTCCTTTTCGCCGGAGATTTCCCCTCGGGTGATTCAGCCGAGCCGGCCTCCGGCGTCGCGTCATCGGCCACGGTTGGCTCCTGGGCCTCATCGCCTTCGTCGGGAGCCGTCGGCGCGAGTTCGTCGAACCGAGGATCGTCGAACGATTCGCGCCCCGTCGCGCGCTTTGCCGCCGATCGCGCGGTAATTTCAGTCGTCGGCTCGTCGAAGGCCTGTTCGCGATCGGTGATGCCGGACGGCGATTCTTCAGAAAGTTCGGGGGCCGGAACGCCACTGTCGGCGACCGCGACGCTTTGATCGCCGCCGGTCGTTGCTTCCGTTCCGCCGCCCGATTTGAAGGGAGACTTCTGAAAAACGAGCATTCCCCAGACGACGATCACGGCTGCCGCGACCGTATAGGCGCCGATTTTTTTCCACGGCGAACGGGGCCGCAGGTATTCGGGTAGCGAACGCTCGAAGGCATCGCCTGTCTCCTGTCGCGATTGGCCCCCCTGCGATTGCGACGAGGCAGTTGCCGGCGACCGACCGAGGGATTCGGCTTGTTTGAGAATGTCGGCGACGGCTTCGCTGCCGAGCTGCTCTGATGTCGTTCCGTTTCGCGCGCCGTTGGAGAGAGTCATTTTCGGGGCCGAGGGGCCCAGCCCATACATTCGTTCGCGAGTTTGCGACGGGATCTCGACCGGTTCGCCCAGGGCCAGCGTCAGAATCTGGTGGCAGGCCGCCACCTCGGCCAGATGGACGTCCGATTCGAGGCAGATCTTTTCGACGTCGGCCACTCCGTCGGGCGACAGCGTGTTGTCGAGGTATTCTGCGACCGCATTGGGATCAATCCCCACGCCGGGCCCAGACAACGTCGGTGCCGTGAGCCTGCGGCGACGCATGACTTCACGAATGCGGCTGACGAGCGACGACGCCAGGCTGCTCTCGGTCAGCTTTTCCCCGAGCTCTTTGGCGTGCTTCGGCTCGAGGATGTCATCCAGATACGCCAACAGGGTTCGCAGGGTCAAACGCATTGCAGTTCTCCAAGTCAGACGGCCACGGCATTTGGTACAATAATAGTGGCTTCAGGTTCTGGATTTCGTACACAATTCCTGAAGGCGGCCCTGATTTCGCGGGGCGGGGAATACACAAACGTCGACTGCCACGTATGTTGCGATTTGGCGACAATCGTTGAGAGGTCTCTGATGCGCACGAAGCCGCTACAAGCGTGCGGAATGGCCCTGACTCTGCTGTTGAGCCTGCCGGTCGGGCTGGGTGCCGACGAGCCTGCGAACCCTGACTCCAAAACGCCGCGTCGGTTATTGCTGCTGGGGCAGGGTTCCGACGGGCATCCGCCGCAAACGCACGAATATGTCGCGGGACTCGAACTGTTGACGAAGCTGCTCGACCGCGTCGAGGGGCTGGAGACCCGGGTGGTCGATGCGGGCGAGCCGTGGCGCGACGGGCCCGATCGAATCGACGCGGCGGATGGCGTCGTCCTCTTTCTGGCCGAGGGAGCCAGGTGGATTCATCAGGACCCGGCCCGGCTGGCCGCCCTGAAGCGACTCGCGGCCCGGGGTGGAGCGATCACCGGGCTGCATTGGGGGATAGGAACCCGTGAGGCGCAGTTCATCGACGAATACGTCGCGCTCGTCGGGGGCTGCCACGGCGGCCCCGACCGGAAGTATGCCGTCGTTGAGGTGCTCACCGAGATTGTCGCACCCGAGCATCCGATCATGACGGGGTGCCGGCCGATCACCATTCAAGACGAGTTCTATTATCGGCTGAAGTTTACAAAACTGCCGATGGCGGTGACGCCGTTACTGCGAGTGCCGATTGAAGGCGAGTCGCACACGGTCGCCTGGGCCTGGGACCGTCCCGACAAAGGCCGCTCGTTCGGTTTTTCGGGGCTGCACTTTCACAAGAACTGGCAGCACGAAGATTATCGGCGGGCTGTGGCGCAGGGGATCGTCTGGACGCTCAAGCTGCCGATTCCGGAGCAGGGGCTGAACGTCGAGATCGAGTGAGAGGTCGTTCCCATCCGGTGCCACTCGAATTTCGAAAAATTGAAACAGAAACAGGGGGTTGACACCCCCCCGCACGCCTCGTTCACACAAACGCGAGTCGCAAGCGACGCGGCGAAACAGAATCGTCCCCATGCATTCTCACAGGGACACGGATTTCACCGATGGGCATGGCGACCTTGGCCTGAAATATCAGTGAAATCCGTGTCATCCGTGGTCTCTTCTTCTCAGGAACTTTACCGGTCACGCCGTCGGGAACCCGTACAGCGTGATGTCTCCGAACTTCGATTTGCACTTGGGGCACAGGGCCTTGGCCACGCTGGCGTCGCTCGCTGCGCCGATTTTTTCCTTTTTGCGGCTGTCTTCACCGACGATCAGCCCGCACTTTTGACAGCGGCGACCGACGACCGTCAACTTGAGCGCCGGGTCGGCCTTGTAAAAGGACAGCTTTTCAGACGGCAGCGAGTGCAGCACCGTCTCGCTGTAGTGACAGGTTGCCTCCTGCAAATCGTCGACCATCGGAATCGCCGTTCCGCACCCAAAGTCGGCCAAACCGAACGACTCCGCCAGCATTGACGAGAACTCGCGGAATTGCGAAAGCGTGAACGAGAGATAGGCCCGTTCGCCGGTGACATCGGCCGCCGGAATGCGAATTGCGATCCGTCCTTCACCGAAGACCGGCACATCGGCAAACAGCGATTCTTCTCCGGGTACGGTCGGCTGCGCAATTTTCAGTTGCTGAAGCTGGTCGGGCGAGAGCAGGTAGTGCTTGGGAATCGGCAGATCGGCAACCGGCATTTGCGTTTTGAAGTGCTCGAGCATCGCCTGGCGGGCGGCGGCCTTCTTTTTCGGTTCCTGCATCGCGCGAAACGGCCCCCCCCCGGAAAACAACACCGCCATCAGCAGGTGCTCGGGACCGGACGCCAGATCGACCGGATCGAATTCACCCGTCAGGCTTCCTGGTTTGAGTTTCAGTTTCGCCGGACTGACCCGATGCAGTCGGATGTCTGTGATCCAGCGGGTATAGCCGGCCGTCGGCGGTGAAGCCGCCGATCCGGACGCGGCCCCGTCCGAGGCGCCGCCGACCTGCCCCAGCGTCTGGTTGGTATCGGCCTGAGGGACGAAGAACAACGATTTGCAGTTCGGGCAGCGCCCGGTTCGCCCCCGGTGTTTGGCATGCACCTGAATGCGGTGCCCGTTGGGACAAAACACCAGAAACCGATCGGGCCCCAGCTCGGTGGTGGCACTGCGTCGCAGTCGCCGGTTCCCCCCTTTCATGCGGTCTTGAACATCCCGCTCTTCTTCCAGGGCGGCATCGAGCAGCACGTCACCGGCAGTTTGCACCGAGTGCGGCACCTCGGTACCCAGTTCCGGAACGGCGGCGGCCTCGGCCACCGCCGCCTCGATCGGGTCGCTTGCGGCTTCGGCCGCCTTTGCGACCGGCTCAACAGGCGCTGCCGCAGGAACTGCCGCACCCGAACCCACTGCTGCCGATTCAGTCGCATTCTCGGTGGGCGAAACCGCATAGTCAGAACCCGCGCTGCCGTCGCCCATCTCGAAGTCGTCTTCGACGACGCCGGCGGCGGCACCGGTGCCTTGCGACTGCTGATCGACCATTGCCTGCATGCGTTCATCCAGAACGTCGACTTCGGGTTTGAGATCGAAGTCGCCGTCGTCGGCGACTTCGGCAAACGTCGAGTTGATTCCCGAACCCGGACTGCGGAATCCACCGCCGGTGGGCAGGCGACCGTAGCCCGCCGGCGCATTCGAGCCGCGGCTCATTTGCTTGGCCAGCATGGAGGCCTCGATTTCGATCGACATGTAGGCGCCGCAGTCGCGGCAACGCAGAACCCCCCTGGGCATCGTCGCCGAGCATTTGGGACAGGCGATATCGCTTGCCCCAGCCGAAGCGATCGTCGGTTGCGCCATGACCCTGGCTTCAGCCGGTATCGCCTTCCCGCAGGCGTTGCAGGCTTGCTCATCTCCCATGACTGCGGCCCCGCATTCGGGGCAGGTTCTGATCGAGACTTCCATAACAGTATCGTTACCTGACTATCGAGCCATCGAACTCACGGGCCACCCAACGGTCGAAACCGGCCCGATCAATTGTCTATCAACACATCAATCACGAAACTCTGCACCGCATCCGGAGAATAGCGAGAGAATCATCGAATCGTCATCCTAACACAGCCACCAGTCAATTCCAGCCGTAAACGTCTGTGCCGCAGAGGATTTTGCGACCCGAGCCGATCGGCCATTCGGTTCGGCCAATTCAACTTTTCACCGCATGGCCAGGAACCGGCCGGTGAGCGATGTGAAGTCGCGGGCGACTTCTTCAGGTGTGCCGGTCGTGACGACTTTTCCGCCGGCCGGGCCGGCGCCCGGTCCCAGGTCGATCAGGTGGTCGGCTACGGCAATCACGTCCAGATTGTGTTCGACGACCAGCAACGAGTGTCCTGCAGCCAACAGCAGATTCCAGCACTCGAGGACGCGTTCGATATCCCGCGGATGCAATCCGGTCGTTGGTTCTTCCAGCACAATCAGAGTTCGCGCGCGAGTCCGGCGAGCGAGAAACGCCGCCAGTTTCAGACGCTGCGACTCGCCGCCCGACAACGTGCGCGCCGATTGACCCAGTCGCAGGTAGTCCAATCCCGAATCTTTGAGGTGTTTCAATCGCCGCTGAACCCGCGTGCGGCCGCGGAAAAATGCGAAGGCCTCTGTCGCCGTCAGCGAGAGCACCTCGGCGATCGACAAGCCGCGATACTTCACCTCGAGAATTTCGCGGCGGTATCGGGCGCCGTGGCAATCGGGGCAGATGACCACCACGTCGGGAAGAAACTGCAAGTCGACCGCGATGCTGCCGTTGCCGGCACACGACTCGCAACCTCCAACCCCCTGGGCGCTGAAACTGAAATGCCGCGCCGTCAGATTCTTGACCCGCGCTTCGGCAGTCGCGGCAAACAGATCGCGAATCTCGCCGAAAATGCCCAGAACGCCGGCCGCCTGGCTCTTCCCCGAACGGCTGACCGGCGTCGCGTCGAGAAACAACACATCGTCCAATTGATTGAGGCCGCGAATGCTTGCTGCGTTGAGAGTGGGAGCATCGCCACAGGGGAGCCAGCGCGACGACGCGACAGCCGATTCGGGTTCGCGCCTGGGTCGCTTGCTTCTCTCCCGGTCTGCCTCGTTCGCCGCCTGCCCCGCTGGCTTCCCTTCAGCATTCTCGCCCCCCCGCGCACTGGCCGCCAGCGACAGCAGCGCTTCGACCAGGCTGCTTTTCCCGCTGCCGCTGACACCGGTCACCACACACAGAACTCCCAGAGGAATCGCCACCGACACGTTATTGAGGTTGTGAAGGGACACGTGATCGAGCGCGACCCAGCCGGAAGGTTGGCGACGGTCGATCGAATCGCGGCAGGCCACGCTCCGTCGGCCGGCCAGAAAATCGCCGGTCACCGAACCATCGCACTCGGGCAGTCCCTGAGGCGATCCCTGGTAAACCACTCGACCGCCGGCCGGGCCGGCCAGCGGGCCCAGATCGACGACGTGATCGGCCCTGACGATCACCGACCGGTCGTGCTCGACGGCGACCACGGTGTTGCCGGCGTCGCGCAATCCCACCAGGACGTCGAGCAAACGATCTCGATCGGCCGGATGCAGGCCGGCCGTCGGTTCGTCGAGAACGAACATCAGATTGACGAGGTTCGAACCGCAGGCCCCGGCGAGTCGCGCACGGTTGGCTTCACCGCGCGACAAGGTCGCAAACGGGCGGTCGAGCGTCAGGTAGCCCAGACCGACCTCCTTGAGTAATTGAAGCCGACGCACGATGGGCGGCAGCAGGTGTTGGGCCGCATGGCGGGTCTCGGCCGACCATCCCGTGGCACTCGAATTGAGAAATTCGAGCGCGCAAGTCACGGTGAATGCCGCAATCGCCGGCAGCGGCAGCCCCCCGACGCGCATCGCCAGGGCGGTCGCTTGCAAGCGGGTTCCCTTGCATTCCGGGCAAATCACCCCGGCTGTCGGCCGTATTCGTCCCTCGGCCAGTCGTCGCCGCTCTGAGCGCGGCGATGACGAAGGCATCAACGACGGCTCATCGACGGTCCCCAGGCCCCGACAGCGCCCGCACGCACCCAGCGGCGACTGAGAGTTGAGCAGCGCCGGCTCGGGCGTCGGAAATTCGCGCTGGCATCGGCCGCACACCAGCCTTTCAGAGTAGCGGGCGACTTGCCAGTCGCGCCCCGTCGTTTCTTCGAGCACGACACAATTTCCGGCCCCTTCGCGAAAGGCCGTTTCCAAACTATCAATCAGGCGCTCGGGAGATTCGATCGGCGTTTTGAGTCGATCGACGAGAACCGCGGCCTTGTCCGGCTCGCCCATCAGGTCGGCCGTGAGCGTCGCCAGCAGCCGCGTCTCGTTGCCGACCAGAATCCGGTGGAATCCGGCACGGCTTAACTCGTCGAGGCGGCGTGTCGTTTCGTCGATCACCGCCGAATTCGTTTCCGTGGATCGGGGCTGAAACGGAAAACCGATCTGCACGCGTCTCCCAGGGGGCATTTTCAGGACAACGTGCGCAACCGACGCCGGCGAATGGCGCTCGACACGTTTGTCGCACCAGGGGCAGACGACCTCACCGGCGCGGGCCAACAGCAACCGCAGGTGATCGATGACTTCGGTCGTCGAGCCGACCGTCGCTCGACGCGAGGCGCCGTGGTTCGCCTGCCGGACCGCGACCGCCGGCGGCAACCGACCGATGGAATCGGCCGTCGGCGGCTCCATTCGCTCGAAACGCTGCCGCGCGGCGTTGGGAAAGCTCTCGATATATCGCCGCTGCCCTTCGGCGTACAACGTATCGAACGCCAGGCTGCTTTTGCCGGCGCCGCTGACCCCCGTCACCACGATCAACTTCCCCAGCGGCAGATCGAGGTCGATTGCCTGCAGATTGTGGACCCGCACGCCGCGAAGTTGGATCATTGCTGTGGTGGGTTCCATGACGAATAAAGTGTAGCCGTTGCCGGCGAGCAGATGAATGGCTTGCACACCAGGCAGGTCAGCCTTTTCAGGCTGACGAAATCACACAGCAGATTTCGCCTCGGGTGAATCGGGCTTTCCAACCGGTGGGGTACTGGTCAAAATGGTAAGGGATCGTAAAGGAATAACTTGGCGGGAATGTGTAGTCCGTGTCGGCGACCCGGACCAAAGACCGTGCGGGTCGGCGACCCGCACTACGGAAGTAATTCCGATACGGTTCCTGAGAACTCACCACCCATTGTCGATGATCCGATTGGTCCGCGAATGGCATCGCAAGTAGAAGTATCTCAGGTCGGCCGATTCCCGCAGCTCAAACGCGATCTGCCGGGGTTGGTGGCATCGGTGCTGGTGCATCTTTTAGCGCTGGCCGGCATTGCCCTGATCACGGTGGCCGGTTCGGCTCCCGACGCGTTCGTTGCCATTGAGTCGATTTTTTCGGATTCCGACCGGACCGCCGAACAATTCTCACAGAATCTCGATACCTCAACCGAGGTCGCCGAAAGCCTGAATTTCGTGGCCGGCGGCGGCGGCCTGGCTGCCGCGGCCGGCGGTTCGGGGGGACCCGCAGTGCATCAGGGGAAAATTGACGCGAGCGAGACCCTGCAGGATCCGACTTTGGGTCTCAATACAGGCGATGTGGCGCTGCCCGGCATGGAAGTGCTGGGGCGCGATCTCGGCGAGTCCCAGATCAGCGGCGAGGTGGGGGCGATCGTCGACGGCTACGGCACGGCCCTCGACCGCATCACTCAGGAACTGATCCGCATGATGCGCGAGAGCAAAGTGCTGGTCGTCTGGCTGTTCGATGAATCGCTCAGCATGAAAGACGATCAAGCCGACATCCGGGCGCGGTTCCACAAGATTTATGAAGAGTTGAAGCTGGTCGATGACGAGTCGCGCGACAAGGTGCTGCTGACTTCGATCGTCAGTTTCGGGAAAGAGGTTCATTTTCAGCTTCCGAAAAAGAAGCCCACCGACAGCATTCCGGAGATCATGCGGGCCATCGACGCCATTCCCGTCGACGAATCAGGAGTCGAAAACACCTGCCATGCGATCGTGACCGCCTTGAGCACGTATCGCACCATGCATACCCAGGCACGCCGCAAAATCGTGCTGATCGTCGTCAGCGACGAATCGGGCGACGATGGCGAGCGGGTCGAAGATGCCCTGCAGTTGGCCCGCACGCTGAGTGCGCCCATCTACTTTATGGGACGTGAGTCGGTGTTCGGCTACCCCTACCTGCACATCCGCTGGATTCACCCGCAAACGTCGAACTTGCACTTGTTGCCGATCAGGCGCGGGCCTGAAACGCCGTTCGCCGAATTGTTGCAATTCGACGGCTTCCGCCGCCGACAGGACGCCGCCCTGAGTGGCTTCGGGCCCTACGAACAGGTGCGGCTCGCTCGCGACAGCGGCGGCATCTTTTTCATGCTGCCCGGCGAAGAGCAAGACGTTCACGATTCCGACGCCAGGCGCTTTGCCGCGCTCGACTTGAAAGAGTACGAGCCCGACATCGACTCTCGCCGCGCCTACGCCGCCGCACGCGATGCCAGTCCCTTCCGCCGCGCGATCTGGGATGCCATTTCACTGATGAATCCCTACGAAGCGCGCAATAAGGACATGGATATCCCGGTCGACCATTGGTATCCGATCACTTTGGGCGAAGCGGCTCCGCAGGTGGCGGCGACGCTCGCCCGCTGCGTCAACACGCTGCAGCAACTGACCGAAGCCGAGCGTCGATTGAAAGCGGTCGAGGGCCAACGCGTTCGCGAATCGTCCCGACGCTGGCGTGCCGACTACGACCTGATGGTGGGGCAGGTCATGGCCTATCGCGTGCGGCTGTTTCAATTCATGGTCGCCCTCGAACAGTTTTCACGAGACCTGCCGACGCATAAATTCGCCAACAAGATGTCGAACGCCTGGCGGGTCGGTATCGGCACCGGTGAGATGCTGCGCCCCGACGAGGTGCAGATGCGGGCTACGAAAGTCACCGCCGAAGACCTGGCGCGCGCTCGTCAGTCGGCCCAGAAGCAGTTCTCGAACGTCCAGGCCGAGCACCCCAACACCCCCTGGGCGCATCGCGCCGCCTGGGAAGCCACTCGCGGCTACGGCATGACATTTTTCGAGCACTACTTCCCCCCCCCGCCGAAGAACCCGCCACCCCCGCCGAAAACCCCCATCGCACCGATCCCGAACCTGTAGCGACCTGGATCCCACATTTCTTCCAAGATCGGGGGCGTGGCCAACAAGCCGATGACCGCCAACCGTTGGCAGTTTTCTGTTGTCACAGAAAAAGCGAAACGCCGATGGATAAGAACGGGGCGATACTCGTCCAACCGCGAAATTTCTCAGATGTGGTATGTTCGCGCGGAGTGACTGCGGCGTTGAGATTCCAACGACCCGACCAGGGAGACGGTTCATGAAAATCAAATGGCAGGATTACATCGAGGAACGCAAAGAGGTGATGATGGGCAAGCCCGTGTTCAAGGGAACACGGCTGACCGTCGAGCACATTCTCAAGGAATTGGGGACCGGGATGAGCCGGGAAGAGGTGTTGGCGGGTTATCCGCAGATCACGTCCGAGCATCTTCAGGCCGCCTTGCTGTACAGCGCCGCCGTCATCGGCATGGATGAGACGATTTACGTATGAAACTCCTAATGGTGTGATTCAGGTTCGTCTGGAACAGCTGACCGTGCAAGACCGGATCGTGCGATTGCAGGCTGCCTGGTCAGTCGTCGAAGCGAACCCAATGGGCAAATTCATCGTCATCACCGATGGCAAGGTTCGGGTTCGTAATCTGCAGAACCCGTAAATGGAGTTCGTGCCGCGGGGGAATCACCGACCGCATCGCCGGCCGTGCCGTGCGAAAGCTTCGGAAAGCGGGGTTGCACTCGATGGTTCACTGCGAGGGGGGCTGCGGCAGGGACCATCGACTTACCGCGTTCACCCGACACCCCGCTCGTCGGCGACCGCACACACGGGCGACAGATAGCGACCATGATTCAACCGGGTTAGAATCTCGCCCGGGGTTTCGTGGCGGCCCGCGACGCCCCAACCAACGACGAGTCACCGCAACGCATTGTTCAAAAAATCCTTGCCGCGGCCTTTTATGGCGAAGAAACGAAGCGTCTCATCCAGCAGGTCTGCGCAGCGGCAGGTCAGGTTATCGGTGAGCCCCGGCCGGCGCAGCCTGTTTCTGATGCTGCCGCGCCTCTTAAGGGACGAAGCCGAAAAGGCCATTCACCGGGGACCGCGGCAAGATCGCGCCCACGAAATCATCAAGAAATGGGTCGAACTCGAAAGTCAGGGGCACCTGCAGCGCAAAGAAACATCGCTCGATGCCGACTTTCTGCTGGAGGTCTTCAACCAGGCGCTTGGCTACCAGGTTCAAACGGACTCCCCTGAAGGCTATTGCCTCGACCGAAACTTCACGGTGCCAGGCGTTGGAACGGCGGATGGCGCTTTGGGACGTTTTGCCCACGGGCAGACGCCGGCGCCGGTTGCCGTCATCGAGCTGAAGGGTGCTGACACCGATCTGGACCGCGACCGCTTCAACGGCCGCACTCCCGTGCAGCAATGTTGGGACTACCTCAACGCACTACCGCAATGCCCCTGGGGCATCGTCAGCAACTACAAAGAGATTCGACTGTACCATCGCAATCGAACGCAGTTGTCGTGCGAGAAGTTCACGCTTCAGCAACTCCGCGAACCGGCTCGGTTTCGGCAGTTTTATTGCGTGTTCGAGCGTGGCGGCCTGATCGGTGGCACGGCCGGGCATACACCGACGGCACTGCGTCTGGTGGAAGAGACTGAGAACCGACAGCGCGAGGTCGGTGACGAATTGTACGAATACTACAGCACGAGCCGGTTGCGATTGATTGAGCACCTTCAATCAGAAAAGGGCAAGTCGCGGCAGCAGGCGATTCATATTGCCCAGAAGCTGATCGACCGCATCATTTTCGTCGCCTTCTGCGAAGATCGGGATCTCATTCCCGATAAGTCAATCAATCGAACGTATTCCACGATTCCCCCCTTCACGAAGGTAACAAATCCGCGCTGGCGCAACTTTCTTGGCTTGTTCCATGCGATGAACGAAGGGCACAACGAACTGCTGTACATGGATAACGGGTTCAACGGCGGATTATTCAAATACGACGCCGAAGTCGATGACCTGCAGCTCGGCGATGAATGGACGCACTTTTTCCGCGGCATCGGCGAATACGACTTCCGCGATGAAGTCAACGTCGACCTGCTCGGGCATCTGTTCGAGCGCTCGGTGAGCGAACTGGAACGACTGCGATCCGGGCCGTTGTTTGCCGCCAAAGGCGTTAAGGCGCCGTCGGGCGACGAGCCGCGGATGCCGAAGTCACGCGAGCGCAAAACCTTCGGCACCTATTACACGCCCCCCGAACTGACGCAGTTTCTCGTCGAACGGGCGTTGACGCCGCTGATCGACGAATTGTTCGAATCCATTCGCGAGAAGCACGGTTTGCAGAACCACGACCTCGACGTCGAAGATCCCGACCCCGCGCTGGGCGCCTACTGGCGGGATTGCTTCGACGCCTTGTCGACGCTCAAAGTCTGCGACCCCGCCTGCGGCAGCGGGGCGTTTCTGATTCAGGCGTACGACGTGCTCGAATTACGCTACCGGTTCGCCGTCGATCAGATTGTGAAGCACGCGGGCGTCACCGCCGAATCGCTCGTCGCGCTGATTCCCGACCGCATCGTCGCGGATAACATTTACGGCGTCGATCTCTCGGAGCAGTCGGTCGAGATCACACAGCTCGCACTGTGGCTGCGCACGGCGCGGCGCGGCCGCACATTGGCTGATCTGTCGGGCAACATCGTGTGGGGCAACAGTCTCGTGACCGATCCCGCTGTCCATCCGAAAGCCATCGACTGGCCGGCGACATTTCCCGGCGTCTTCGGGCGTACCGATCGCGCGGGATTCGACTGCGTCGTGGGCAACCCGCCGTGGGAGCGAATCAAACTTCAAGAGCGAGAATTCTTTTCGTTCTCCGCGCCGAAGATCGCCGCGGCAGTCAGCGCTGCCGAACGACGGCGACTGATCGGCGAACTCGAAGCAACGCTGCCGGAGTTGTACCGGGAATACCTCGAAGCGCAAACGACCGCCGAAAAGACATTAGCACACGTGCGCGAGTCGGGCAGGTATCCACTGACGGGAAAAGGCGACATCAATTTCTACGTGCTGTTTGCAGAATTGGCAAAAAAAATCGTCGCCCCGCGTGGCCGGGTCGGGTTGCTCGTGCCGTCGGGAATCGCAACCGATTCGACGACACGGGAGTTTTTTGCTGAGTTGGTGGAGTCGAAGGCATTAATTTGCCTGTTTGACTTCGAAAATCGACTGAAGATTTTTCCGGACGTCGATGGTCGCTTCAAGTTCTGCACGCTCGTCTTTGGCGGCTCGCAAATCAAGACGGCTTCGGTCGATTTCGCATTTTTCGCCCACCGAGTTGAGGATCTTGAAGACAAAGATCGACACATTCGATTGTCGAGCAAAGATTTGCAGATGGTGAATCCGAACAGTCGTACCTGCCCGATCTTTCGCACGCGGCGTGACGCCGAGTTGACGAAGGCGATTTACAGACGGGTGCCGATCCTGATCGACCAGAATCGCCGCGAGGGGGGCAACCCGTTGGGGTATTCGATTTGCGACGATGTTCCACCAGACGAATGACGCCGAACTGTTTGTGGACCCCGCGGCACTTGGTAAGCAGGGCCTCAAGCTCATCGGCAACCGCTGGACGAAGGGCAAGCGGACGTTTTTGCCCTTGTATGAAGCGAAGATGGTTCAGGCCTACGACCATCGCGCCGCCGGCGTTGTTATCAAAGCGGGAAACTGGATGCAACAGGGGAAGACTGAAAAGACGACATTGGTCGATCATCAGAACCCGGAGTTCACCGCTGTCCCGCGCTGGTGGGTTGACGACGCCGAGGTGAGTCGCGCATTGCGATTGCCGTCGCGGTGGGGGTTTGTCGGTTTCAAAGATATCACCAGCCCTACGAACCAACGCACGATGATTGCTGCGGCGATTCCCTGGTGCGGCGCGACGAACCATTTTCCGCTGCTGCTTACCGAAGCCTCGGCACGCCGCGAAATGTGTTTGCTCGCAAACCTCAACAGTTTCGTTCTGGACTATGCGACACGGCAAAAAATCGGGGGGGTCACGCTCAATTTCTTCATCGTCGAACAATTGCCGATTTTCCCCCCCGACCGATACGACGATTGCTGCCCGTGGAACAAGCGCGTGACGCTCGAACGCTGGATTTCCGATCGCGTTTTGAAACTGACCTGCACCGCCGACGACATGCGCCCGCTGGCTGAGGCCGCCGATTTCGCTCCTCCCGTTCACAAATGGAAGACTGATGAACGAGCCGAGTTGCAGGCCGAACTCGACGCCGCGTTTTTCGTGCTGTACGGCATCGATCGCGACGAAGTTCAGTACATTCTCGGTACGTTCAGCGGAACCGACGAGCCGGATGAATCGACTCCGACAATGTTCCAGTGCGATAGCCTCATTCTCGCCGCTTACGACCGATTGACCGCAAGCGAATGACGTTGGAAGGCCCCTCAACCTCGAACGGCCCGCGGTCGCGAAATCAGACGGTGGCGACATGCTCAATGGGCCTCAAAATCAATGAACCGCATTCGGATCAGATTCACCGGCCAGTACCGGTTCGCTGCGGCTTTTTGCGCGTGGAACCACGACTTCCGAAGTCTGCATTTGCAGAACCGCCTCCAGGGCCGCGGACTCGACGGGCTTCGTCAGGTGCTGGTCGAAACCGGCGGCACGCGAGCGTTGCCGATCGTGCTCCTGACCCCAGCCGGTCAGCGCGACGAGGACCAGTTGTTTTCCCTCAGGCAGCGCGCGCAGGCGGCGGGCGACTTCATACCCGTCCATGCCGGGCATGCCGATGTCGAGCAGCACGATCTCGGGCAATTCGGCGGCAACGGCTTCGAGCGCACCGCCGCCGTGATGGGCGACTCGCACCTGATGCCCCAGCAATCGCAGCAGCATTCGCAGGCTGTCGGCAGCATCCTGGTTGTCGTCGACGATCAGCACCCGCCGCCGGGCGGCAACGTTCGTCGGTGGTGAGATGCCCCCCTTTCCCGATTCGTCGATCCGGTCGCGCAGGGCGGCAGATACCGGCAGCCGCACGACGAATTCCGTTCCGCAACCCAAGCCGGCACTGCGCGCTTCGACGGTTCCGTGATGCAATTCGACCAGGTTTCGGACCAGCGTCAAACCGATCCCCAGGCCCCCCAAAGCATGCGAGTCGGCAGGTGCCGTCTGCATGTACATCTCGAAGATTCGCGGGAGCATTTCAGCCGCGATGCCGATGCCCGTGTCGCGAACTCGCAGCACGGCCTGCCCCCGTTCGCATCTGGCCGACAGTTTGATTTGCCCCGGAGTGTGGGTGTATTTAACCGCGTTATTGAGCAGGTTCGAAACGACCTGCGCCAGACGAACGAGATCGGCCTCGAGCCAGACCGGCTGTTCGGGAAGCGCGACGATCAACTGATGGCCGGTCGCCTCGATCAGCGGTTGAACGGTTTCGAGGGCGCGGTTCACGACCGTCTGCAATTCAACCGGCGCGCAGCGCAATTTTACCGTGCATGATCCGCTCGACATCCAGCAAGTCGTCGACCAGTCGTGTCAGATGATGCACCTGTCGCTCGGCCATTTCGCGGGCCTGTTCCGACGTCGCCTGATCGAGGGCGGGCTGCTTCAAAATCTGCAGGGCATTGCGAATCGGAGCCAGTGGGTTGCGCAGCGCGGGTGACAGGACTGTCGAGAGGGGCAGACGTGGCCTCATCGACGAGCTGAACGACCGTTGCCGGGGGCGATGCGGTCGAGTTGCCGCGCGATAATCTCGATCTGGAACGCTGGTTCCGCAATCCGAAGGGGCACGAGCGACGGATCCACGGCCATCATCACGCCGGAGTGCGGATCGTGCAGGAAGGCTGTGCACGCTGATCCACGCCTTGGACACCCATCTGCGGCATCCGGAACCGTTTACCGCCGCCGATCTGCTTCCCTATCGGCACGCCGTGCCTCCCCGCCAGTCAGCTCCAAGCCCTCGCTCGACGCAAACTCATGCGCCGCGCCCGATCCACGAAACAACGCACTCTCCTCCTCGCCGAACTCGAGGACCGCTACCAAAACACCACATAGCCTCCAAGCGGGCCGTTGAAAAAACGGTTCCTCTTCCGAATTCGTGGGTCGTTTTCGGGTTCTTTCGCAGCGTCTTTCGGAAGGTTGCGACGTCGGAGCTCAGCTCAGGCTCGACAGAAGGGGGCCGCCCCCTCCACCTTCGCCTTCGCATCGCCCCAGCATTTGCGA
>SIAF01000490.1 GCA_009691905.1 Planctomycetaceae bacterium
CTGATCCCGATCGCTTCGGCGGCTACGATCATTGGATGAATACGTTTTTCGACCGGCATCTGGCCGATCGCGACCGCTTTCGCGAGTACGGCATGCTGAACACCGGCGACTGGTACAACACGAACTGGGACTCGTGGGGCAACCTGGAATACGACACGTCCCGCATCTGGTTTCAGCAGTACTTGCGAACAGGCGATCGGTGCTACTTCGATCGCGCCGAACAGGCGGCTCAGCACTACATCGACGTGGATATCGTTCATGCCGTGAACCCGCTGGTCCAGGCGTATCCGGGGTCCATAAACATGCAGCCAGGGCAGATCTGGGCGCACAGCGTCGGGCATACGGGTGGGTACTATGCGCGCTATGTCAATGAGAAATACGAAGACGAGGCGCCACTCAGGCTAAAGGGAGCGCCCCAAGTCGGCTTCTGGGACCACGGCCACGTCTGGATCGGCGGTGTATTCGACGCTTATCTGCTGACCGGCGATCGAAGAGCACGTGAAGTCGGCGTGCTGGCCAGCGACGCGATGTCCAGCCTGTGTCCGACTCATTACACCGACCACATTCGCTGGGTGGGCTGGCCCCTGCATCTGGTACTTGCCGCGTACGAAGCGACCGGTGACAAGAAATACTTGGACGCTGCCCACAAGCAATGGAGAGTCCTGAAGGACAATTTTGATTCGCAAACAGGCTGGGTCGTGATGTTGGCCTTCGGACATTGTTCGGTCGAAGCCGAATCCGGACGCTGTCGCGGCAACAATATGTATATGCTGGGTTTTACCTTAACCGCGCTGGCACGCTATCACAGGATCACTGGCGATCCTGAGGTGCTCAAGGCGCTGTCCACCGGCCTCGATCAAGTGATTCGGGAGACCTGGAGCGAACAGGACAAATCGTTCTACTTGACGTCCTGCCGTCATGCGCAGAAGTCTCCTGCGCCGGCCTATTCGTCAGTCACTTTCCATGTCTCGGAAGCGCTCGCGTATGAATCACGGCTCACAGGCAACAAGGAGCATCGCCGTATCCTGCGTGAGTCGCTGCGTCACGGCATCGATGCCGGCATGAAAATCCTGCAGACTCAGGAGTCGTTGGGACAGACCGGGTACTATTCTGGCGTCTTCCTGTTCCCGGCATTTGCCCTGTCGGAACTGAATGATGACGAGGCGAATCGCTGACCCTGAATTCTTGCTGGAATCGAATATGCTGCGACGATCACGTTCATCTTTTGCAGCGGATTGGATTCCAGCCGCCCTGCTGCCCGTGCTTTCAGCATGAGCAGCCGATTCCACGAAAGTTTACGTGTTCTGTCAGACTGTCGTCAGATGTCTTGATCACATAGGATTTCAGGGTTGACGATGCACTTCCTGTTTCGGGAGTTTCCTGTGCGTATCATGTGCTGGTTGGTGGGCCTGCTGGTCGTCACGGCGATCATCAATGGTAGAGGCCTGTGTCTCGCCCAGCCGAAGGTCGAGTTCGGTTCCCTCACGGAATTGCGGACGGATGAAGGCCGAATATCCTTCGGTACGATCGTCAGTGCGGATGTCGTCGCCTGGTCGGCACCCGATGCCCAGGACTTGCTGATCGCCCGCTGCTGGGAAGGTGTCTTCCTTTACCCATCGAAAGACTTGCAGAAGTTCGGCGAGCCGATCCGACTTTGCGATTCCTTGCGGCATGTCATCCTGATGATTGAGCCGCTCGACTGGGACGGCGATGGTCGGCAAGAAGCGATGGGCACCGACCGCGAAGGAAAGATCTTTTGCCTGAAGCGAGTCGGGGAATACCCCGATCTCCGTCTCGAAGCCGCTCAGGATCCGCTGCTGACTCCCGATGGGCTGACCTACAACATTCCGTTCGTCAATCCGAAGTTCAGGCTCTCGGACCAGGCCGAGTACATTCGCCCCGATTATTTCAACTACACCTACCCGACGCATTACTCGGCGTCCGGCAAGAACCCCGGAGATCTGATTGTTGGCGATTGGGGTGGGGCGCTTTGGTACCTCCCGCACGGAGGCGTGAAAGCCGGATTACCGCAGTATGAAGGGGTGAAATACTCGAAACGCGACGGCAAGATCTTCGCCAAACCCAAGCATCATGTTACCGATGAAAACGGAGAACCGTTGCTGCTCGGTGAGGCAGTGGATGCCGGCGTGCGTTATCCCGGCGGGGCCGCCCGCCCGGTCATGTATCGCAACGAAAGCAGAAAGTCCGACGATTTGCTTGTCTTGTGCGGCATGGCCGGGAATACGCTGAAATACTTGCAGCGGGTTAAAACGGGACCGGCCGGCGAACCGTTTTTCAAAGATCTGGGCGAAGTCGTGGTCGACGGATTTCCCGACGAGGGATTCGATCCCTTTTGTTATCACGCCGTGGTGACCACATTCGGAGAAGGCCCCTGGCAGGATCTGCTGATCACGCGCGGCGGCGAAATTTCCGTCTGCCGGAACAAATGCCTGGCCGGTCCGAAACCGGCGTTCCAATTCAGCCATTGGATCTCCGGCAAGAGCGTGCCGACGCGCGGCTGCAACTTCACGGAGATCCTCACCGATCAAGAGGGATATCGGTATGTGCTCGAGAACGACAACATCTGGTGGTTTCGCAAACTCCTCTCCAAAGCCGGGAAGCCGCAGATTTCTTCTGAGCGTCATCTGCTGCGCGACCAAAACGGCGTCTTCCAGGTGGCGGGAGAAACCGACGCCACCCACGGCGAGCGATGGGGATTCCATCGGGCCGCCTTGTGGGACTACGACGGCTCGCACAAGCAGCATCTTATCGTCGGCACCGACAAGGGTTGGCTCTACCTCTTGCGAGAAGATCAACCGCTTGGCAAAGGGGGGCGTTTCGAGTTTCGTTCGATCGGGCCGCTCAAGAACAATCAGGGCCACGTGATCAAGGTCCACAACCGCGTCGTCGCTGCGCCGATTGATCTCGATGCCGACGGTCGACTCGACTTGGTGTTGGCAGGCGCATCGTATCAAATGGGATACGAACGCGATCCCCATCCCGGCAGCGGAATTTATTACACACTCAACCTCGGAGCCGCCGCGGACGGGACGCCGCTTTTATCGCCAGTTCGACCGCTGGAGACGATCGGGCATTCACATGCCCCGTTTCTCAATGGCCATGCGCAACTCCAATCGCTCGACCTCTTGGGGAACGGCGAACGTGTCGCTGTGGTCGGGACACAGGCCCAAGATAATTTTCGCGGCTATGTCTACCGGCCGGCGAAGGATCGCATCGCCCTCGAACACACGGGTTTGATTCTGCCGCCGATCTCCATCGAAGAGCGGCTGCTCGATCTCGACGGCGATGGAGACTGGGAATATCTGCGCAGCGGCGGCGAATCGCTGATCGCCAGATATGCGCCGGTGAAGATCGAGCTGGCTGCGCGTACCACGACGTTTCAAATCACGGTGGATCGCGGCCCGGACAGGGGCCAGAACTTCGGCTCGCTGTTTGAAGTCACCAGCGCAGACGGGACAGTCACCATCGGGGCTGGGTTTCAGAATCTTTACAATACCCGCACTCGCGCTGACCGCCATGCCTTGCAGTTTTTTGTCCGGCCGACAGACGGTGAGCGGACGTTTCAGGTCGAACAGTTGCCGCGGCCCAATAATCTCTGCGGCACCTACCTGTTCAGCCGGGATGAAGTCGTCCACTCGACGTTCGGGGACGTCAAAGCCTGGGACGCACACGCCAAACAGTGGCGCAACATTCCGTCGATTGGCGGCACCGAAGAGACCATGCGGGTCGGCACAGGCGTACTCGAATTCGGCGACAGCAGCGTCAAATACAGCGGCCGCACAATTCTGGAAAAACCCGCGCGGGGCAGCTACCAGATCTTCTTCTATGCTGACGGCTATTTGTGTTTTTATCATGTGGACCGGGGTGACGGCGGCTATCGGCCGTATGTCAACGATGCGGACGGCTTCAGCAAGCTCTACGCCTGCCCCTGGACTCCGGAACAGCACGCTGTGGATCTTGCCAAAGCCATCGTGCTGACATTACCGGTCGTCGGCGAAACAACATTCGCCTGGGGTCAACTGGGGCGGCAAGTCGTCACGGGGTCCAACATCGGCGGCTTCTATGTGCTGGAAGATGGACAGTGGCGGAAACTGCTGGAGCCGAACATCAGCGTCAGTTACCAGCTCTATTCGTCCATGGCGTTTCACGACCGGCTGCTGATGGGCCAGTACCCGACGGGCCGGTTGTTCGACTATGACGGAAAAAACATCACTGATCGCCCGGGCTGGCCGCCGGTACTTCAAGGAGTGACGAGTAGTTCCCGCGAAGCCCAGACGACCGTCATCTATGGCGGCGAAATGTTTGTCGGCGTCTGGCCGTGGGGAGAACTGTGGCGCTACAATCCCGACGCCAAACAATGGCACTTCCAACAGCGGATGTTCCCGTATCCGGAACTTTCCGACGAAATCGTGCATCCGTACGATCTCGAAAATCGCGGAAATGAGGTCAGCAATCTCTGGGGGCAGCGTGTCACCAGCCTGGTGACCAGCGGCGACGGCCTCTTCGTTTCGACCTCGGCGAAGTATCCGTGTGAATGGCAACCGGAGCGATATCCGTTTTTGGCGGAGGACAAATGGAAGTCTTATGGCTCCGTCTCTCGCCTGACGCTGCCCGGCCATCTGGGAGCGAACACGGCCTGGACCGCGGGCCCCACGACATTTCAATTGACCATCCGCAACAAGACAATGTCGATCTCTGAAGACGGCAAGCAACTTGCCGAGACTGTGGTGACCGGTCCACTCGCCGAACGATTGCGGTCCGTCTCACAACTCAAGCCTGTCCGCTGGGGCGAGGGGATCTACGGCCGATTTACCGGTCCCAAGCTGGATGGATCCGTGAAGTCTGAAGGGCGGCCATGAAACGATCAACCACCATGTCACTTGGAAAGCAACTGCCGATTGGTCTTCATTCGTTGGCCGGACGGTCCGAAAACGGTTCGTCCTGCGCGATGCCGACCTGTTTTCGCTCCAGTTCCGCGATCAGTAATTTGCGATT
>SIAF01000029.1 GCA_009691905.1 Planctomycetaceae bacterium
TACCGTGTTCGGAACAAGGATCAACTTCACGGTCGAATCGCCCTCGACATGGTTCGTGAGGAGCATGCCGCATCGCGATCCGAAACTGTCAAAACCCTGCACCACGCTCGCGCAGGGTGAAGAAACCCGGTATCGTTGCTACAGTCTCTGTTTTTCTCTAATTTATAGGGAGTACACGGTGCAAACACTTTCGACGCGACTTGCGGGACGCCGACGATCTCGGGACACCGCCGCCCGTCAGGGCTTCACACTCATTGAGCTTCTGGTTGTGATCGCGATTATCGCGGTTCTGATTGCGTTGCTGCTGCCGGCCGTTCAGCAGGCCCGCGAAGCCGCTCGTCGCAGTCAGTGCAAAAACAATCTGAAGCAGTTGTTGCTGGCGTCGCACAACTTTCACGATGCGTACCAGCAGTTTCCCCCGGGCTACATCGCGATGAACTCCCAGTGTTCGGCCGCCACGTATGAAAATTTTTCGAGCCTCGGCGTTCTGGCCCTGCTGCTACCTTACATGGAGCAGTCACCGCTTTACACCAAGATTGACGCTTGGAAGGGGCTGAAACCCGACGTTCCTGTGCCCGGTCCCTGCCAGTCGACGCATGCCACCTGGTACAACTTCGACGGCGCATGGGACGCATCTCAAGTCAAAGTCCCGTCGTTCATTTGCCCCTCAGATGACCTGGCGGCCACGGAGTATTTTTCAGAATTCTTCGTGCTGCATGGTTATTGCACCGATACGTCGACCGAAGGGGCACGGTGCGCCGGTGGCGCCAGTGGAACGCTGGACGGTTACAGCACGATCAAGGACTATGGCTTGGCCCGGACGAGCTATCTGGGGGTCTCGGGTGGCGTCGGCGTGCTGCAAAACCAGTGGCAAAAATGGAACGGGATTTTTGGCGGTCTGACACAGACCCGTTTCGCCGACATCACCGACGGCAGCAGCAACACGATCATGTTCGGCGAGGCGACCGGCGGGACCAGTTACGATTATATCTGGATCTCGATGGGCGCGATGCCCACGGCGTGGGGATTCGGCGAGAACTGGTATCAGTTCGGCAGCGCCCACACGGGTGGTACGCACTTCGCCGTGGCTGACGGGTCGGTCCGATTTATCTCCCGCAACATCAATTCGAGAACCTACCGGCAACTCGGCGGAACAAGCGATGCCGAAGTGACGGGCGAATGGTAACCCGCACTCTCGCGAGCCTGGTCCGCGGTCGATCTGTCGACCGCGGATCGGCTCGTTTGTCGACCGATTCGACTTTGCGTTTGCCGTCATCGTTCCCCAATTCATCCTTCGGCACCCAATTTTCGCCGGGACTGGGACGCTCATGATTGATACTCCGAGAACCGCGGCCGCGACCGCCGGTTTGCTGTGGGTCGCTCTCGCGATCGGCGGTTGCACCAGCAACGAGGCGGTGGCGCCTGCGAATCCGACGCGCAAGCCGGGTCCCGAGGCCTTTAAGAAAAGCACCACAGCCGGCGAGGCGGATTCCACCCCGGGTGCGTCTTCCCAGCCGCCACCACCCCCGCCTGTGACGCCATAGCAGGCCGTTGAAAGTCGCCGGTGCGCCGCGATGCTGCGGGCGCGAACAGGCTGATGACCGCAGCGACGGCATCGAGCGGATCGTTCTGCTTTGCATCAAATCGCAGTTTCAAGCTGATCACACCGCGAAGCGGCAACAGCCTTTTAGCGATAATCCACCTGCCTGACCTCGATCTGCAGCTTGCCCAGCACGCTGACGAGCGGCAAAAATGCCGATAGCGGTGCGACTGAATCATCGTCCGAAAAGCTCGAATCGGCGAATTTGATATGCGCGGCGCCGATCCCTCCGCGACCGAGCGTCGCATCGATCGGGATCCATTGACCGGCGATCTCAACTTCGGTCCACATGTGGCCGCCGAAACTCGACAGACTGGCGACGTAAACCAACCCCACCACGACTCGAGAGGGAATTTTTCTGGCGCGGGCCATCGCCGCGAGCAGCACGGCGTGCTCGGTGCAGTCACCTTGCAGGTCTTTGGCCACCTCGGCTGCAGAGGCGAGCAGCGTTGAAAAGTTCTTCTTTTTGAGGTTCTCGTAAACCCAGGCTTCGAGTTTTTTTGCCATAGTCCAGGGGTCGGTCTCATCGCCGACCGCCTGGGCAGCGAGCTTTTGTACCTGGGCATCGTCGCTTTGAATGAAGTTGTTGGGTTCCCGATACGACTTTTCTTGAACGGCCGCGGCTTGGTTCGGGACCGTCGCAGCAACCTTTGGCGGGGTGACCTTTGTCGGAACGACTTTGGATACGGTCAAATCGACCGTGTCACCGTCGACTGACTCGATTTGTTGTGACGCGCCTGACGGCAGAATTTTCGCCGGATCTTCGCCGGGGATTGTCACGCGATACACGACCCGGCGGGTGTCGTAGGGACGGTCGATCTTCCCGGTCTTGACGAGCGTCGCCACGGCCAGATCGGTCTCTTCGCCCGAGAGCGATTGCAGCGCCAGCTCGCGGGTGACGCGGTAGGTGGTCATCCCGATCCCGAGCAGGCTGGTGCTGGTTTTCAGCGCCTCGCCCTGGGAGTCGAGAAATTCATCGACCCGAGTGCCGGGGGCGATACTCGAATCCATGCTGACTTTGAGCAACTTTCGCGATTGCCCGCCCAGCAGCTCGACGACTTCTTCGCCCCCAGCCGTCAGCGTCACCTTGTTGAGCTTGCCGACGAATGGTTCGAAGGATTGCAGCGTTCGCGTTTCTCCCGGCTTGAGCGGGCTTTCGCGAAGCATTCGCTCCTGGTAACCGGGAGCCTTGATCGACGTATCCCATTTCTGCTCGCTGCGGATCGTCTTGCCGGCGATTTCGGTTTCGACGATCAGGCGATCGTTTTCGACGCGACCCGACTTGCGGGTCGGAGCGGCGGGGGGGTTCAACAATTCAAAGCGATACTGCAACATGTCGCCCGTCAGCGTCTCTTCGGTTTGGATCAGCGTTTTGATTTTGATCGGTTGACCGAAGCGGGTGATGGCCATCGACATCTCGCTCTCGGTGACGATCCGCTCGGTTCCCTCGTGCTGTTTCCGGCTGGTGGTCGACCGCAGGTAGCCGACGCGCGATTTGCCGATATACGCCACCTGCCAGGTTTCTTCGAAGCCCGGTTGTTCATTCGCGGCTGCGGTCGAGGGCTCGTCGTTGCCGGCACTCGCTACCCGCACGACCGAAGGCAGCAACAGACAAAAGCCAAGACTCACCGCCGACAACTGTCGCAGCACTCGCCGTCGACGACTGACATTACAAACTCGGCTCTGCATGATCGAACTCCGACAAATAACCCCAATGGGGGGGGACAAGGGAGAACGCCCATCGATGGTTTGCCCAACGGCACGCCCGGGGCGTCTGCTGCCTCAGACCGAATTGTCCATTCGGCATGCAATTCCTACAAGCGGACCGGAGCGTCCGGTCATCCGACACTCGCGCAGGACGTGCGTGCCCGAATTGACAGTTGTGCCGAAGCGCCCGGTCTTGCCGCAATTGCCGACTTTGTCGGCGGAATTTGACCTGTTTGAAGGCCCGGCGTCGGCGAAAAGGTTTCGCCATACCGCATGCGCAGCGCGACTGGACCGCGCGAAACAGATTTTTGACCGTGAAATTCCCGCCCGGCCCTGTGGCCCGATTCCGCGTGCTAGATTTGCCTCGACGTTGACGCTCCTCACTTTGACCGGGATGCGACCCATGGGCTTTCTCAAGCGGTTCTTCAAGAACGTTTTTCGCGACGGGCACCCCCATGCCACGACGAGCAGTTTCGAGAACCTCTCTGAGGATCAGCTCGAAGCGCATATGAAAATCGCTCGTTACGGCGACTTCCTGCTGACCGAAGCCGTGCGACCGTCGTTCGATTTGTCGGTCGTGCCTGCGGCGGGCTACCGCCACGATGTCTACAAAGACACCGAAACCGGCGTCGACATTCCCGTGTTGATGGCGTCGGCGTCGCGCGAGGCGCTGTTCGACCTGTTTCTCGACCTGCTCGACCCGCTGGGCGACGAAGTCGACCTGGTTCTCGAAACCAGCCACGATCGCAAAAGCCGAGGTCACGACGATCTCTACCGCGAGCACATCGACCTGCCGGTCTTGAAAAGCACGCTCTACGACTTCGAGCAATTGCTGCTCGATGACGGCTGCGCCGGCGTGGCCGTGCTGAACCCGGGGCTGCCGCTCGAGGTGCAATTCGACGAACACAAGCTGCTGATCATGTACGGGCAGGATCTGAGTGAATTCGAAGAAATTCTCGAACGCTCGGGGTTGCCGCGCAATGAAGAGTTGCGATTCATCACTGAAGCCGAGCACGTTCACTCGTCAACCGACGAATTGTATCGCGAGTTCGAGCAAATGAAGTACCGCCTGGGTCTCGACGAAGTCGGCGACCGTGACCCGTATTCATGGAGCGAAAGCTGATCGATTGGTGCCTTATGAAAATTGCGAGCATTGCATTGGCCGGCTGTGCGTTGGCTGTCGCCGGGTGTGCCGGTGGTCGGGCCTTTTCACCCGGCTCGTCCGGGGGGGGTGGCTCGCGAACGTTTGCGCCCATTCCCGACACGGAACCCGATCTGGGAAGTCCGTCGGATTCAATCGGCAGCGGCAGCAGCGGATCGTCGACGTTATTCAAAGGCGGCCCGTCGTTCAGGGGGCCCGAGGCTTTCCGCGATGATCTGCCACTGCGTTCGCCGCGGATCTCATCGCGCTGGTCGCAGCCGGGCAAGCCGCCTCCGACCGGCCGGCCCCGCGCCGAGTCGCTGGAAGCACCGATTTCTACCAACGACCGCACATCGCTTCTGGATGATCCGACCTGGAGCCGGGTCTACCGCAGCACCGATCGCCGCGCGATTGAAACCCTGCAACTGGGCAGCGGTCGCCAGCGTATCGCCATTCTCGGCAGCCTGCACGGCGACGAGACGCAAAGCGTCGCCCTCGTCGAAGAACTGGCCCGGCATTTGAAAACACACCCCGAAACGATGCGACGCTCGAGCGTGCTGCTGGTGAAGACCCCCAACCCCGACGGGTGGTATGGCCGTACTCCGTACAACATTCACGGCGTCGACCTCAACCGCAACTTTCCGTCGAACAACTGGAAAAACCTGCCGAACACCCGTTCGGGCTCGAACGCCGCGAGCGAAGCCGAGACGCGGGTCGTGATCCGTCTGCTCAGCGACTTTCGGCCGACTTTGCTCGTACACCTCAAAGACGGCCGCGACCAGTCGGTGGTCAATCGCGAAGGGAACGCCAAAAAAGTCTCGGAGCAGATCGCGCGACTCGTCAACGGCCGGTCGGTCGAAGGGCTGGGGGCCAAGACATCCGGGTCGGTCGAGAACTACGCTGCCACCGATCTTAAGTGCCCCAGTGTGACTTTGCTGCTGGCTCGCGAAGCCAGCCCGCAGGCGGCCTGGTCGAAAAACCGCGACGGCCTGTTGTCGCTGTTTGGTCCCGTATCGCAACCGATGCGGGACGAGACCAAACCGCTCGACCTTGAGACCGATCCATTTGCCGAACCGCCGATACGCGGCAGCTCGCTGCGAAACAATTCGCGGTCGTCGAATCAGCCGGTCAACGTATCCGGCACGCGCCGCCGGAGTTCATCGCTGCCCGACTTCCCGGCCCCGGTACCCGAGCATGGTTATCTGGAACTGCCCGCGCCGTAGGTCGACCCGCTTAGCCCGGATTATTCACGCTGATGCAGGGTGGGACCAGCAAGCCGAGAACGACTATCGGCCTTCGCTTTCTGAAAACACTCTTGAACCAGACAGCGCGCCCGGTCGTCATTGAGCGGCTTGCGCAGGCCCACCATGCGGGTTCCGATGCGGTGCGACCCGAATGGTGGGCCTGCGCACGCTGCGCGAACTGGTCCCACCCTACTTCAAGGGTTCGCGTTCATGCACCTCGATTCGCGCCGGGCACCCAGAGCACGTCTTTGGTTCCGTCGGCGTTGGCGACGCGCGCGAGATCAAACAGCAGGTCCGACAGCCGGTTGAGGTAGACGTGCGTCTGCGGGTTGATGGTTTCAAACTCGGCCAGGTGCAGCACGTCGATCTCGACGCGGCGACAAATCGTCCGGGCCATGTGCAGATGGGCGGCGGCGGCCGTACCGGCGGGGAGCACGAAACTCGTCAGCGGGGTCAACCGCTCGTTGGCTTCGTCGATCCAGCCTTCCAGACGGACCACCTGGTCGGCCGAAATGCGCAACCGCGGCGTCTCAGGCGCGGAACCGGATTCGGGAACGCAAAGGTCGGCCCCCAAGTCGTACAGGTCGTTCTGAATGCGCGTCAATCGCTCGGACATCCATCCGGGCAATTCGCCGCTCAGGACGACGCCGAGGCTGGAATTGAGTTCGTCGACCCCTCCGTAGCTGACAATTCGAGGATGCGTCTTGGGGACGCGCGTGCCATCTCCCAGGCCGGTCGTCCCGTCGTCGCCCGTTTTCGTATAAATCCGATTGAGATAGACCATCTGTTCCTTTATCGGACGGCTCGCCAAGCCAGCCGCCCTGCGCGGTGTGCTTCACGCGTCGCCGCAGTCTTCGAGAACCCGCGTGGGAGTTTCAGCGAACCACCCGGCAGAGGAATCATTACTTTAGCGTGGTCGATTGACCACACGCTTTCCGCGTACGCCCCGCACGGCGGTTTCGTCGGCCTTCGGGGGCGCTGCGAGCATCTGCTGAAATTCCGCAAGTTCTTTGAAGACCGCCAGGTCGGGATCAGCTTTCATCAGTTCGAAATCCTGAAAACCGGTCTGGATGGCGGTTTTGAGATCGCCCAGTGCGGCCTGTTGATACTGTGCGAGACGTTTCTCGCGATCAGGGGCCTCTTCGTCCTTCTTGAGGCGTTCGACCGCGCGACCGTAGACGCATGCGGCGTTGTAGTTGAACATCGGATTGCGAGTGAACCGCGCTCGCGCGTCTTCGAGTTTCTTTATGGCCTCGACGACTTTTCCGTCTGAAAGAACCATCGACAGACAAGACCCGGTCAGCGCCAGAGAATTGTAGGGGTCGAGTTCGAGCGCCTTGTCGAAATCCTTCGCCGCCAGGGCGGGCTGATCGAGGTGTAATTGCGCATGACCGCGCTCGGCATAGGCATCCGAGAGGGTTGCATCGAGCTGAATCGCCAGATCGAACTGTTCGACCGCCTCTTTCCACTTATTCTCTTTGGAAAAATTCTGGGCCTGATAGACGTATTGGTATCCCGGCGAACGCTGGCGAAGCTGCATCAGGGCACTGACTGCGTATTGGCGTTTCTCCGGATTTTCAGAGTCGCGGGCCTTGACCAGCGCGGCTCGCGCGGCAGGGGTCGCCGCCTGGGCCAATGCGTTTGACAGGTGCGACCAGGTGTAGTTGTTCGACGCATTCTCGAGCGCGTCGGTCATGATTTTGACCGCCTCGGGTCCGCCGTCTTCCTGCAGGCCCTGCACGGCATAACTGATCACTGATCCGTCGGCGGTGAGCAGCGCTTGAGCCGACAGCTTTCGGAACTGCTCCTTATCGAGCCGCGACAGCGACCGCAAGACCTCTCCCTTTTCGTGGCTTTGCAGATTGTTGTACTTTTCGACCAGAAACTTCGCGGTTTCGGCATCGCCCAGCAGAGTCAGCGTCTGTATCACGGCCGATTTGTTGTCGTACTTGTTGAACTGGGCGGTCAACAGGGGTACGGCGCGGCTGTCTTTCACGCGATTCAAAAGCTGCAGCATGATCGGGCTGGCCGGCGCCGACCGCATTTGCTCGAGCGTGTAATTCAGGGCGATCTCTTCACTTTCGCGATCGGTGCGGGCGGCCAGGACGTTCAGCGACGTCTGGGCCAGATTCTGATCGGTCCCGCGCAGCGCCTCGGCGAGGACGGGTATCAACTGCGGGTGCCCCACCTGGACCAGGGCCTGCAGCGCCTCGACGTTGAGCCCCGACCGGGAGTCTTTGACGAATTCATAAATCGCGTCGGACCAGATCGGTCGCGGAAACGCCGCGAGAATTTTAACGATGCTTTTCTTCGATTCCGGAGATTCGTTTTTCAGCAGTTCCAAAACCGCCTGCTGTGCCGCCGCATACCGCGAGCCCGCCAGACTCGCGATGGCGGTCGTCGAGAGCGCGGCAACATCTTTGCGGGCGTAGCCGATCAGCTTGTCGATGGCTTCGGGCTCGCCAAAATGGCCCAGCGCCATCAGCGCCGCCTGCTGAATCACCGAATCGTCGTCGTCGGCGTTTTTGAGCAAGACCGGCAATTTGTCGGCAGCCAGCCGCCCCCCGCCCCCGGCCAGCGCGGCGGCTCGTTCCATGCGGTTACCCGATTGAATCGCTTGAAGCAGCTCGTCGCGCGCCAGCGATTCGTACGCGGTCCGCAGGGCGGCCATCACCGCTTCGACTTCAGTCTTATGAATGCGTGCCGCCGACGACGCGCCGGCGTTGGGGTAATAGAACGCCGGATAGGCCTGCTGCATCCCGCCCGTATTGGCCGCATTGGGCACGGCCGCCAGATGGACTTCGCGCAGGGCCGCCGGCAGCGGAGGAAACTGCGCTTCACCGAACTGCGGTTGCCGCCCGAGATTGGTCACGGCCGTATGCAGCCAGTTCTGCAACTGCGGGTCGGCGATCGTCGCGCCGTCTTTGAAACAAATCACGACCCGCACCAGCTTTTCGGCAACCAGCCGGTCGACTTCTTCGACGAGACTCGCGATATTGATCGTGTTCAGAACTCCCGAAACGTTGATCAACCCCAGCCCCCCTCGGGGACCGATCCGTTCGATCTTGAGCCCCAGGATGTCGCGCTGCGCAGCGTTGATGTCAATCTCTTTCGTCTTGTCGCCGAACGCGAGCTTCAAAATCATCGCCGGCACATGATTTCCTGGAGGCAAATCGGGAAACAACAGCCATGCCGAGTTGGTCCCTCCGACGGTGAGCGTGATTTCTTTGGGCATCTGCAAGTTTCGAAGTTGCACCTGCTGCTGGCCGATTTGTATCCCGTTGTATTGAATTTGCTGGGGGGCGTCTTTAATCGGGTAGTCCTGGCCATCGACCGAAAGGAACACGTCGTCGCGGTTGAGCGTCACCGGCTGATCGGTCAGATTGACCAGCATCAGCTTGACCGCCATGAATCGCGGATTCGTGTTCGATCCGTAATAGGCGCTCCCTAGAAAGGGAGTTTCGAGCAGCGTCAGAATCCGTTGCTCGTCCTTGTCGGCTGGAACTTTGCCCGACTTGATCCGCAGCTCGAGCAGCTCTTTCTCAAGTCGCCCCAATCGCTCGAGAATCTTTTCGAGAGGGACGTCGGCAGCCGATTGCGCCTGCGTAGCGCTCGACGCGCCGTCCCGGACGGGTTGATCGGTTTCGCCGGCCCAAAGCCCATTGCCGACGGCGGACAACTGGGGATGCACCAGCAAGACCAGCAGCATCCAACGAGCGAATGGATTCATGGGCAGCGCCCCTCGGCACACGCGTGAAACGCAGGGATCGTGAAACGCATCAGATCAGCAGTCGAACCCGAGTTTACCACGCCGGTGCAATCCAGCGAAAGCAACCGGCCGAAGTGGGCTGAATCCTACGCGTACACCAGCCCGGCGTGAATCTCAAACCAGGTGTGAAACTCGCAGCCCGGCATCAACACTTGCAATCCCGTCTCATGACCCTGCGAGACCAAATTGATCGCGTCGGTCACGCAGGTGTAAGGCTCAAGGCAAACCGAGCGGCCGTGCGGGGGCGTGAAGGCCACCAGCTCGCGGAAGACCGCGTCGGTCACCTGCGCGATCTGCAAGCCCGCCCCGGGATCCATGACGACGCACGACACACGCTCGTTCTTAATCGCCAGACCCGTCAGTACGTCGTCCAGCGTGACGTCGGCCAGAGCTTCACCGTCTCGAAGATCGTTTCGACCGGCGACGGGTAATTGGCGACCGGTCGGCAGGCACTCGTTCAGTTCCCAGGCCAATGCCGCCGGCACTTGAACCAGGCAATCATTGCGCCGACTCGCGGAGGAGAGCGGCACGCGAAAATAGGGGTGCGTCCCGAACCCCCAGGGAAGCGGGCCGACGTCAGGATTGAACACGCGAATGTCACAGCGCAATGCCTGCTCGAACAATTCGTAGCCGACTTCAATCAGAAAATCGGCAGGCCACATTCGCCATCGATCCGGTGCGTCGACGCTCAGTTGAAATTGTCCCACCACGTGGCGAGCGGATTGTGCGACCACGCGCCATGGCCGATCGACAACCAGTCCGTGGATCGCATTCCCCGATTCATCATGGTGGGCGCCGGTCAGGTCGAACTGCCGGCCCTCCCAGGTGAACCTCCCCTCGCGAATGCGATTCGGATAGGGAAACAGCAGCGGAATGCCGCTGCGCGTGGGACGCTCGCCTGTCGTTGCAAACTCGGGAACGCAATCCAGCACGTCGACCGTCTGGTTTCCGACCGGAATTCGAAGCGAAAAGAAGTTGAACCCTGCTTCGGGCATGATGCGGGTGTTTGCCCCGCTGCGGTTATTCGTAAGTTCGATCGTGTTCTTCATGCTGTTGAAATTACGCCGGCAATGGTGCCGCGTCAAAACAGACCCGAATGGTGGGCCTGCGCACGCTGCGCGAGCTGGTCCCACCCTACATGAACTCGATTCTCGTCGGGGGGGCGCGACGCTACCGCGGCCGGCTGGCCGGCTCATACGGCGTGAAGGGGATGCCGAATGTTTCCGCCACGGCTTTGTTGGTCAACCGGCCATCGCACATATTAACGGCATTAGCGAGGCCAGGGTCGAGGGCCGCGGCGGCGTGCAACCCGTGCTTCGCGATTTGCATGACGTATGAAAACGTCACATTGCACAGGGCGTAGGTGCTGGTTCGGCCGACGGCGCCCGGCATATTCGTCACACAGTAATGCACGACCCCATTCACGATATACGTCGGCTTCGAGTGCGTCGTGGGGCGGGCGGTTTCAACGCAGCCCCCCTGATCGATGGCGACGTCGATGATCACCGCCCCCTGCTTCATCAGTTTCAGGTCGTTCTCGCGAACCAGCCGCGGCGCGCGGGCGCCCTCAATCAACACCGCCCCGATCAGCAGGTCGGCCCGCTGGAGTTGCTCGCGGATATTGTGCCGGTCACTGTAGAGCGTATTCACATTGGCCGGCATGATGTCGTCCAGATACCGCAGCCGATCGATGTTGATGTCGAGAATGTTGACGTCGGCCTGAAAGCCGGCCGCGATGCGCGCGGCATTTTGGCCGACGATCCCGCCGCCCAGAATGCAGATGTGCGCCGGGGGAACCCCCGGCACGCCGCCCAGCAGAATCCCGCGTCCCTCCTGCGGCCGCTCGAGGTACTTGGCCCCTTCCTGAATGCTCATGCGGCCGGCGACCTCGCTCATCGGCGTCAGGCAGGGGAGATCGCCTTTTTTGCCCCGCAGCGTCTCATAGGCTGCGGCCGTGACGCCGCTTTCGAGGACAGCGCGGGTCAGCGTCTCGCTGGCGGCAAAATGCAGATACGTGAACAGCACCTGTCCACGGCGGAGCAGCGCGATTTCAGCCGGCTGAGGCTCTTTGACTTTGACCACGAGCTCGGCAGCCCCGAACAGATCGACCGGCGAGTCGACGATCTCGGCCCCATTCTCGCGGTATTGCTCGTCGGGAATGCCGCTGCCCTGCCCGGCCCCGCGCTCGATCAGCACGCGATGGCCGGCGCGGGTCAATTCTTCAGCACCGACCGGCAGCAGCGCCACTCGGTATTCGTCCGGCTTGATCTCGCGCGGCACTCCGACAATCATGCGTGACTCCTGACGGCAAACCGCGTGAATGAGGCTACGTGAATGACTGTCCGCAATGTCGGCACTTACCTTCGGTCGCACGAGTCGCTTTGCCGCAATACGGGCAATCGAGCATCGCATGCCCGAGTCGGAAGCCGCCTATACCCTTCGTCATCGCGATGATTGCCACCAGCCCGCCAACCAGCAGAATACCGATGATTAGCATTTCCATCATGCCGATATTGAACATCGAACGAACTCCGCTGGGTGAATGAACTCCATCGAGGCTCAGGCGACTTGCAGTTTCTTTCGCTGTTCGCCGATCAGTTTGAGCAGCGTTTTTTGCGGATCGGCGAATTTCTTGAGACCCTCTTCCATGAGAACCTCTTCCAGCTTTCGAAAATCGACTTCCCGATCAATTTCGGCGAGCACTTCGGCGGGCGGCAGCTTGTCGACGCGGCGCGTATACGTCGTGCCGGTCATGGCTTGAATCGCGGCATTGGTCGCCGGTGGATTCGTCTGAATATCCGACCCGGCCAGAGCAGACACGTACTTGTCGGCCGGCTCGTTCGGGTCTTTCGTCCCAGTGCTGGCGAACACGATTTCCTGGTGCAACGGCAGGTTTTTCGCCTTCCAGAACTCCTGATTGTCGAACCACAGGCGCTGCACGTTGACGATTCCCACCTGACCCTGCGACGCGGCTGAGAGCTGGGGAACGTGCTGCTTCGTATAGACGTCGATGCGGCTGACGAAAATGCTATAGACCGACTTGAAGCCCTCGAGCGACTTGCGCCGCGCGGCCCCGCGCCAGACTGCCTCGCGCGCCGCGCGGTACTGCCGCGCGCTGAAAATCAGCGTGACGTTGAGGGTGATGCCCGATGCCGACAACTGTTCCAAGGCCGCCAACCCTGCCGGGGTCGCGGGAACTTTGATCATTCGATTCGTGTGGCCCTCGGCCCACTTTTTGCCCAGTTCGACGTACTGTTTGGCTTTGTCGGCAACCGACAACTTGCACGTCGCGTCCTCGAGCAGGGGATCGAGCTCGAAGCTGACGTATCCATCATCGCCACGAGTCGATTCGTGCACCGGCTTGAACACGTCCTGCGCCTGGCGGACCAGCAGATCTGTCACCTCCCACGCGACGGCATCATCATCGAGCCCCCGCGACATTAGATCGAGCAACTGCTTGTCGAACCGGCCCGTCTTGATCAGGTCCGAAACGATAATCGGATTCGATGTGGCGCCCGTCGCACCGAATTTGCGATTCGCGGCGACCAGGTCGGGATCGATGCTGTCCAACCACAGTTTCGTGCCGGTGGCAATCAGAGATTCGAGCGGCGTCATCGAATTGGTCCTTCCCAGACGAGGTGTTTTCACAGCGATTTTCGCTATGATCGAGGCGCGGTTTGAATGGTTTTGCGTGCTGTCGAATTGTACTTTGTTGCCGGCGCTCCCGAAACTCAGTTCGGCAGTGCCGCCCGTTGATCCCGTAGGGATCGACGTGACCCAAGGCGACAGGGGATTGTCAGGAGTCAAGCTTGTCGTACGAGCAATATCAGAATCCGTTGATCAGTCGCTACGCCTCAGCGGAAATGAGTCGGCTGTGGTCGCCTCAGTCGATCCATTCGCAGTGGCGGCGGTTGTGGGTGGCCTTGGCCGAAGCCGAGCACGAGCTCGGCCTGCCGATCACGGATGCGCAAATCGCCGAACTGCGGGCTGCGACCGACTCCATTGATTTTGCCCGCGCCGCGCAGTTCGAGCGCGAGCTGCGTCACGACGTCATGGCCCACGTCCACGCCTACGGCGAGCAATGTCCTGCGGCGCGGGGCATCATCCACCTGGGGGCCACAAGTTGCTACGTCACCGACAACAGCGATCTGTTGCTGTTTCGCGAAAGCCTGCGGCTGATCCGCGATCGGCTGGTGGGGGTGATCGATCAACTGGCCGGCTTCGCCGTGCGCTATCGCGATTTGCCCTGTCTGGGCTACACGCACTTGCAGCCGGCTCAGCCGACGACCGTCGGCAAACGCGCCACGTTATGGTGTTACGACCTGGTGCTCGATCTCGAAGAAATCGAACACCGTCTGGAGCGCTTGCGGTTTCGAGGCGCCAAAGGCACAACCGGCACGCAGGCCAGCTTTCTGCAATTGTTCGAGGGCGACCATGCGAAGGTCGAGGCGCTCGACCGCCTGGTCGCCCGCAAAATGGGGTTCGACGACGTCTTTGCCGTCACCGGGCAGACGTACTCGCGCAAGGTCGACGCGCAGGTTCTGGCGGTCTTGAGCGGCGTCGCCCAGTCAGCTCATAAGGCCGCGACCGACTTGCGATTGTTGCAGAGTTTCAAAGAGATTGAAGAACCCTTCGAAGACAAGCAGGTCGGCTCATCGGCCATGGCCTACAAGCGCAACCCGATGCGCTCCGAACGAATCTGCGGGCTGGCCCGCTTCGTCCAAAGCCTCTCGGCCAGCGCCGAGCAGACGGCCGCCGTGCAGTGGATGGAGCGGACGCTCGACGACAGTGCCAATCGCCGATTGGTATTGCCTCAGGCGTTTCTGGGGATCGACGCCGTGCTGATTCTGTACCGCAACGTGACACAGGGGTTGGTCGTTTACCCGCAGGTCATTGCCCGCCGACTCCACGCCGAGCTGCCGTTCATGGCGACCGAGAGCCTGCTGATGGCCGGCGTGGCCGCCGGCGGAGACCGGCAGGATTTGCACGAGCGGATCCGGGTACACAGTCAGGAGGCCGCGCGGCAGGTCAAGGAATTCGGTCGCGACAACGATTTGCTCGATCGATTGTCCCACGACGCGGCTTTCGCCAAGGTCGATCTGGGAGACGCCTCGGACCCCCGAAAATTCGTGGGCCGCGCGCCGGAACAGGTCGACAGCTTTGTTGCGCAGGTGATCGAACCGATTCGAGCGAAGTACTCCGCCGCACTGACCAGCGATGCCGGGGAGGTTCGTGTTTGAAGCCCGCGCTTATTGTAATATGATTGGATAATTGCGAAAGGACGGTGCAGCGTGAATGCAATTAACGCGACCTGGAAGAACGGACAGATCGTTCCCGACCAGCCTGTGGACTGGCCGGACGGATGTGCTTTGCGAGTCGAACCGCGACAGGCATTTCAGATCAGCGGCATGACGGAAGAGCAACAGGCAGACGATCCTGAATCGATCGCGCTCTGGCTCGCAGAGTTCAATGCAATTCCTCCCCTGTGCATGACTCCCGACGAGGAGGCTGAAATGCTTATCTGGCGTCGCGCCGTCAAGGAATTCAATATCGACGCAGTGCGGAGTCAAATGGGGCTGAATTCACCATGACGCGGCGTTACCTGCTGGACACGGGCCCCGCCTTCGATTGTCTGTATTGTGAAGGGTGACTTGAGTGGTATCGCGCTTAAGCTGCTGTCGCGACAACGACCTCTGTCTGATTTCTCGACCAATCTCAAATCCAATGTTATGATGACCTTGAGGCACCCGCATGACCGTAACGCTCAACCTCAACCCTGAAACCGTACATCGGCTTAGCGAAAAGGCTGCCTCTCGCGGCCAGACGCTCGAAGCCTATCTTGATCAGCTCGCCACGGAACCCGCTGCTGGCAACCTGGCCTTTGCTGACCAGTCGCCCGTTGCGTGGATCGATGCTTGGCGAGCTTGGGCGTCAAGTCATCGAATACTTTCAAGCGTCGCCGATGACAGCCGCGAAAGCATCTATTCGGATCAAAGTGAATGAGCACTTTGGTCGACACAAATCTGCTTACGCGTGCAGCACAACCACAACACGCGATGCATCAAACGGCAGTCGATGCGGTGTCGATGTTGCGCCGAAATGGTGAGCCGCTGTATCTGGTTCCCCAGAACTTCTACGAGTTCTGGGTCGTCTGCACTCGGCCTGTCGCCCAAAACGGGCTGGGCATGCCCCCGCCAATGGTCCAAGCCGAAATCGCACGCCTCAAGTCACTCTTCAAAGTAATCCTCGACGACACCCCGGCCATTTTCCCTGAGTGGGAAAAGCTCGTTATCGAACATCAGGTCACGGGAAAGAGCGCCCACGACGCCCGGCTCGTGGCGGCGATGAGAGTTCATGGGGTCGAACAGTTACTTACTTTTAACGAATCCGATTTTCGGCGCTACCAAGGCATCACAGTCCTCACACCGCACGACGTTGTCGAACCGCGAGTTCCCTCATAACGGGAGCGGATTCGGCAGCCAAAAGGCTGTACTCCAGCCCGGGCTTACCGTGCAATCTCGATGTGCCTGGTCTCGCGCAGCACGTTGACCTTGACCTCGCCTGGGTAGGTCAAAGCCTGTTCGATCGCCTTGGCGATGTCGTGCGCCATCCGCGCCGCTTCGCGGTCGTTGACCTGTCGCGCGTCGACGACAATTCGAATCTCGCGGCCGGCCTGAACGGCATAGGCGTGATCGACTCCTGGAAAGCCGCATGCCAGGCCTTCCAGTTCTTCCAGCCGTTTGACGTATTTTTCCAGCGTCTCGCGGCGGGCGCCGGGCCGGGCGGCCGAGATGGCGTCGGCGGCCGCGACGAGCACCGTGTAGATATAATCGACGCGAATGTCGTCGTGATGGCCCAGCGCGGCATGCACGACTTCGGGGCCCTCGCCATAGCGTTTAAGCAGCTCGGCCCCGACCTTGGGGTGCCCCCCTTCCATCTCGTGGTCGGCCGCCTTGCCGATGTCGTGCAGAAACCCGCAGCGGCGGGCCATGTTGCCGTCCAGTTGCAACTGCTCGGCCAGCATGCCGGTCAGAAACGAAACTTCGATCGAGTGCCTTAGCACGTTCTGGCTGTAACTGGTGCGAAAGCTCAGTCGCCCCATCAGGTCAACCAGCTTTTCGTGCAGCCCGTGAATGCCCGCCTCCTGAGCTCCTTCCTGCCCCAGCCGGCGAATGTGAACGGCCATCTCCTTTTGAGTTTCGGCGACGATCTCTTCGATGCGCGAAGGATGGATGCGGCCGTCCTGAATGAGCTTGACCAGCGACAGTTTGGCCGTTTCGCGACGGACCGCGTCGAACGCCGAAACAATCACCACGCCAGGGGTGTCGTCGACGATCACATCGACGCCGGTCGCTTTCTCGAAGGCGCGAATGTTGCGCCCCTCGCGGCCGATGATCCGCCCCTTCATCTCGTCGTTGGGAATATCGACTGACGAAACCGTTGATGCCGAGGTATGGCTGGCGGCATAGCGCTGCACCGCCATCCCGATGATCTCGCGGGCCAATTTGTCGCTGTTCTGCTTGAGTTCGGCCTCGTGCTTGAGAATGATCGCCCCGGTCTCGTTCCTCAGCTCCTGGTTGAGCTTGCCCAGCAAAAGATCCTGCGCGGCAGACGCCGACAGACCGGTGATCTTGTACAACTGATCCTGCTGCTGTTTGAGAATTTGCGTCAGCTCGTTTTCGCGGGCTTCCAGGGTTTCTCCGTTTTCAGCCAGCTTCTTCTGCGTGACCTCGAGCATTCGCTCTTTCTTGGCGATATCCTGCTGCTGGTCGCCGAGGGTCGATTCGCGGCGGTCGAGACGGCGCTCTTGCTCGCGCAGTTCGTCGCGAACGCGGCTCATCTCTTTTTCGAGTTCTTCGCGGCGGGCCAGCAGGTCGACCTTACCCGCCAGTTCCTGCGATTTGCGAAGGCTGTCGGCGTCGCGCTCGGCCAGAGCAAGAATCTCATCCCGACGCTTATACGTCGCGCCGCGCAGCAATCGATCGACAAACCACCCCACACCCACACCGGCCGCGAGCGCGCCGATCGCGGGCAGCACCGCTTGAGTCGTTTCCATCGACTAGTGTCCCTTCTCCGAATGTCGAGAGAGAGACTCCGCCAGGCGAGCCAGACCGCTTCGACCACTGCCGAAGCAGCTTGCCCGATTTTCGCGGGCCAGAGGACGAACTCGAGCGACCCTCGATCTGGTCAGCAGTCCAGGCGGCGTCGAAACTGCCTGGCAGTCGGCATCGCCCGTCGATGGGCTTCCGTGGCAGGCAATCGAACCGCGGCCGGCACCGGTTCCGGAGATAGAACTCCGGCCCCCCATAGCACCGACCGTGAAACGGCATCCAAACGTGAAGAATCCAAATCGACCGACATCACCATCGACCCCAGCCCCAGGGGATGATGGACTGTCGTCGGCAGAACCAGCAACGCTCCGATCTGCTTGCCGCAGATCCGAAGTAGTCGCAATCCCCAACTCACAATGGCGATGGTGTGGTTCTGCATCCCGGCACTCCCACGTAACCAGAATCTTAGCAACTCGAAGGGCGAACGCGGCCAAGCGGCCAGGTTCCAGATCGTCCCCAGGCTTAGAACACCCGGAGTCCCCCTGATTTGTAGCAGGGTTAACGCAACCCTATACTATCAAACAGCGAACACCGGTCAACCGACTTGCGGAGGCCAATCGCAGGCTGGACGTCGTTTTTTGGGTTGGCCCGTGCGCAGCTTGACACCGGCGTTCTCCCCTCGAATCATGGATGCTCGCGTGTCCATCCCCCTGCGGCCCGGCGGAGGACGTCTTTCAGTCGGTTCTCGCGATGAATGACTCTCCACTACTCGGGCATCTGGCGCAAGCCGCAGGCGAGTTGCAGCTTGGCCGACTATCGGTATTGATTGGCGTGTCGGGCGGTGCCGACAGCGTCGCCCTGCTTCGCGGGCTGCTCTCGCTTGGCGACGACCTGCGCCCGATCGTTCAAGTGGCGCATTTGAACCACAAACTGCGCGGCGCGACCGCCGATGCCGACGCCGTGTGGCTCAAGCGGTTGTGCGAAACCCTCGCGGTTCCCTTGACGATCGGCATCGCCGACGTCGCGCAGGCGGCGCGCGATGCAGGTCGCGGGATTGAAGAAGCGGCACGCGACGAACGCTATCGCTTCCTCGAGCAGACCGCCCGGCAACTGGGATGCCGGGCCATTGCCGTCGCTCATACCGCCGACGATCAGGCCGAGACGATTTTGCACCATATCCTTCGCGGCACAGGCCTCGCGGGATTGAGCGGAATGCCGGCCGAGCGACCGCTTCCGGGCGGGGCAAGGCTGATTCGTCCTTTGCTGGCCGCACGACGGGCCGACGTTTTGAATTACCTGCAACAGATCGGACAGGATTTTCGAGAAGACGAGTCCAATCAGGACGAGAAGTTCACCCGAAATCGACTGCGGCGACGGGTGCTGCCCGAGCTGGCACGCGAGTTCAATCCCCAGTTGATCGACGCACTCGGCCGGCTGGGGCAGCAGGCCTCCCAGACGCAGGCGGCGCTGACCGACTGCGCTGCCGGATGGCTCGACCGCGTCCTGGAATCCGAGACGCCGTGCAGCGTGCGGCTGAAATGGCAGCCGTTGGCGGGGCGGCCGCGTCACCTGGTGCGCGAGGTCTTGACCGCCCTGTGGCGCCGGCAGAACTGGCCCCGGCAGGAGATGAGCTTCGACCACTGGGACCGGCTGACCGACGTGCTGGAAAGCGGAGGCGCGGCGGACTTCCCGGGGGGGATCTCCGCGCGGCGCACCGGGCGGCTGATCGTGATCGAGAAGAGCGGAGTTCCTTGATTTTGGGCCGAAAATGAGCTAGGCTGCCTCGATACAAAGCATCAAACCGCCGCCAGACATGGCGCAGCGGATGGTTTGCTGTTTTCAGTTCTTTGCTGTTTTAGTCGTTTGCACCGCGTCCAAATCAGGGGCGAACCTCGGTTGTGTCGCCTGCCGCAGAATAGAACCACCGCCGGGTTGCTGGCCCCGGCGGTTTTCGCGTTTAAGGCGGTGAGTCAGAAAGGGCGTTATGAGACATTTCGATTCCCTTTTTCGTCTGTCGGCACAGGACTGCCTCGACATCTTGCGTCTCACAGCCAACGTCAAGGCCCAATGGAAACAGGGGCAGCGCCCGCGGTTGCTGGATGGGCGAATGCTGACGCTCGTCTTTGAGAAGCCTTCGCTGCGAACCCGCGTCAGTTTCGAAGCGGCGATCACGCACCTCGGCGGAAGCAGCCTGTTTTTGACCTGCGCCGAGGCGGGTCTCAACGGACGTGAAGCGGTCGCCGACGTGGCCCGCGTGTTGGGCAGCTATTCCGACTGGATCGTCACACGCACGTTCTCACACGGCCTGGTCGATGATTTTGTCCGGCACGCAGGCTGCCACGTGATCAACGGCTTGTCGGACGAAACGCACCCCTGCCAGGCCCTGTCGGACCTGTTCACGGTCGAAGAAACTCTCGGGTCGCTTTCCGGAAAAACGCTGGCCTACATCGGCGACGGCAACAACGTCGCCCGTTCGCTGGCCATCGCGTCGGCGCTGCTGGGTGTGAATTTTGTCATCGCGGCGCCGAAGGGCTATGAATTGAAGCCGGATTATGTCGCCAGTGTCAAGAAGCATGTTCCTGCCGCCGGTCTGACGCAGACCGACGATCCCGCCGCCGCCGTGGCGCACGCCGATATCGTCTACACCGACGTCTGGGCCAGCATGGGGCAGGAGGCCGAGCAGGAAAAACGCAAGCCGATTTTCACACCCTACCAGGTCAATGCCGCGCTCATGAAACGGGCGCCGGCGACCGCTCGGTTCATGCACTGTCTTCCCGCCCGCCGCAACATGGAAGTCACCGACGACGTGCTCGACGGGCCGCAGAGCATCGCCATCCCCCAGGCCGAAAACCGGATGCATGTCGCCAAAGGGATCATGCTCTGGCTGGCCGGGAAACATTGACAGTCATGTCTTCATGAAACCAGCACTCCCGCTACGCCGCGACGGCCGCCACGCTGACGACTTGCGCTCGATTTCGGTCGTGCGCAGCTACACAAAAATGGCCCCCGGCAGCGTGCTGATTCGCGCCGGCGAGACGGTTGTTCTGTGTACGGCCTCTGTCGATGAATCGCTGCCCCCCTGGATGAAAAGCGAGACCCGCGGCTGGGTCACGGCCGAATACAACATGCTGCCGGGCAGCACCTCGCCGCGAAAATCACGCGAGCGAGCCGGCAAGGTCGATGGCCGCACGACTGAAATCCAGCGGCTGATCGGTCGCAGCCTGCGGGCCGTCGTCAACCTCGATGCGCTGGGCCCGAGGATGATCACCGTCGATTGCGACGTGCTGCAGGCCGACGGCGGGACGCGCACCTTGAGCATCACCGGAGGCTGGATCGCGCTGGCCGACGCCATCGCCTCGGTCCGGGACAAATTGCCGGTTTCCGACAAACCCGTGTTCCACTCGAACGTCGCGGCGATCAGCCTGGGCTTTGTCACCGGAGACCTGCTGCTCGACCTCGATTACTCGGAGGACAGCCGGGCCGAAGTCGACGCGAACATCGTCATGACCGGCGCCGGCGAATTCGTCGAGGTCCAGGGAACGGCCGAAGGCCGCACCTTCAGCCGCGGGCAGCTTGATTCGCTGCTGGAGTTGGCAGCCCAAGGGATTGGGCGCCTGACGGCCATCCAGCGCGAGACGCTGGGGGAAGCCTGGCCGCTGGGGGCCAGGCGTTAGTTTTTCGGGGGGCAGCGAAGTGCCAGTTGCATGGGGAAGCGTGATTTGAAATCGGACGCGACCCCCCCTGCCCCCCCTTCCTAAGGGGGGGAGTGAGGACGACCGCTTTGCAGTCGGACAGTCAGCGCCGACGGATGTCACGACGCGAACCGATGGCCCCGCGATCGCGAAGCGATCGATGTCTCCCCCCCTTCGGAAGGGGGGGCAGGGGGGGTCGCGCGGTATTGTGATCACGCCATCACTGAATGCTGTAAATCGAGCATCGTCCTCCCCGGCCTCCCCTTCCGTTCACCAACTGACCTTGCCGCAAAACCGTCGATGAGATTCAATCCCCGCGCCGAACACGCCGCCTGACCTGTCACAGGCGGCTTCACGGATTATTTGGGAGACGGGTCTCATGCCCCGATCGTTGCCGGTCGTATTGACACTGCTGGGGATTGTCTGTGCGGTCTTCGCAGCCGTAGCGGCACACAAGCCCGACAGATCGAGCGCTCCAGTCGAGGAGACGAGTCCGGCTGACCAGAACCAGAATGACGGCGAGGAGGCGGTCACCCTCAGCCGGCCGGAGATTCTACCACCCGTTCAGGCGCCCGCGCCTGAACCGAAACCGGCAATCGACGACCTGACCGATTACTGCATTTTCGCCGCTGAAGTCGATCCCGACTGGTCGTGGCCCAAGGAAGGCGTTGACGCTGATCTCGATTGGAACGACGAGCATCGACTCACTGAGAAGCTCGAAACCACCGCCGACGTTCATCTGGATGAGGTTCCCTTTCGAGAGTTCCTGTCGATTGTTGCCCGGCGCGGGCGAATCAACATCTTCGTGGAACCGCAAGGCCTGCAAAAAGCCGGTATGACGCTTGAATCGCCTGTGACGATCCATGTCGAGACCATTCGATTGCGATCGATTCTAAGCCTTATGTTGCTTGGCACCGGACTCGACTATGAACTGCGACAAGGCTTGGTGGTTGTCATTGCATCACGAGACAAGGAACTTATTACTCGCCGCTATCCGATCGGCGATCTGGCATACGAGAAATCTGCCGAAGGACGTCGGTTTGCGCCCGAGCCGTTGATTGCCCTACTACGTGAAAACGACGGCTACGGAGCGATCATTGGCGGGGGAATTCTTTACAAGCAGAGTGGACCAATTGAACTCGATGAAGAAGCGCAGACGCTTGTGATCACTCAAACGATCGACGCCCACGCCTTGATCGCGGCCAGACTCGCCGATTTGCGTCAGATCAAGCGGCAGTACGCGGCGAAAGGGGACATTGATTTCCCGACGCTCGAACGAATCGTCGCCAAGCATGCCGGTTACGTTCCGTTCCATCAATTGCTGGAAAACAAAATCGTTTGGGTCGAAGTGGACAAGGCGGACGGTGTACGTTTCACAATCGACGAGCGGACGTTTGACAGTCTTTACGAAGTCCTGCAGTTTCTGCAGCAGCAAAGCGACAATGTGCTGCGCCCCGGAATACTTCTTTCGCGGGATGGGAGTCGGGGGACTGTTGATGAAGCCACCCTGGCAGCGATGGAATATTTCTGCCGGAACTACGACGTCGATTTGTTCGCGTTCAAATCCGCGTGGCCTCGACGCGGCGCATTTGAAGCGCAACCATTCCGCGCTTTCAAGTCGACTCGCTCGCCGTATGCCGATGAGCCATGACAGCGAGTTCGCCCTCACTCGTCGGCTAAGCCGCAAGCGTTAGGCTTCCCGCGGTTTCGCCCAATGCCCATCGCGGTAGCTGCGCGACAGCAGTCGATCGGCCTCGTCGTCACCGAGGACGCGCTCAGTGGTCGGGTCGAACTTGAGCGTGCGGCCGACACGGGTGGCGATGTTTCCCAGGTGGCACAGGCTGCTCGACAGGTGGCCGATCTCGATCTCGGCATTGAGCGGCACGCCGGTGCGAATCGCTTCGCAAAAATTGTTGACGTGGCTGACCTCGTTCTGGGCTTCGAGGGCGATCCCCACCTTAAGTGGCCGGTTCTTCTCGTTGAGCGCCTGCACTTTCCCGCGCCGCGACAGAAACATCTGTCCTTTCGTGCCGTAAAACTCGACGCCGCTGTCGACGTTGAAGGGGTAGTTGGTCGACCAGAGCCGCTGTTCGTAGATCAGCATCTTGCGACTTCCCGCCTGGCCGTCCCCCGGATACTCAAAGGCCACTTGTTGGGTATCAGGAAACTGCTCGTCGCCATCAAACACGAATTTTCCGCCGATGGCCGAAATCACACTCGGGTGCGTGTCGACGCCCAGGCCCCACCGCGCGTAGTCGATATCGTGGACGCCGTCGTTGCCGAAATCACCCGTGCCGAAGTCGTATCACCAATGCCAGCCCCCTTGAATGCGATTGGCCTGGTAGGGAACCATCGGCGCCGGGCCGACCCACAGGTCGTAGTCGAAACCGGCCGGTGGAGACCCGGTCTCGGGATGGCCGATGCTGTTGCGCCGCTGGACGTTCCAGGCTTTGGCCATCAGGACCGGTCCGATGATTCCCTCGCGCAGTTTGCTGACGGCTTGCTGCATCATCCCCGTGCTGCGGCATTGAGTGCCATGCTGCACCAGACTTTTGTTCCGTCGTGCCGCATCAACCAGCAATCGTCCTTCGCGAACATTGTGAGAACACGGTTTTTCGACATAAACGTGCTTGCCCGCATCGCACGCGAGAATCGATGCCGGGCTGTGCCAGTGATCGGGGGTCGCCACGAGCACGGCGTCGACCTGACGATCGTCGAGCACACGCCGCAGGTCAGAGACGCTTCGCTCGCCCGGCACGCCGAACGTCTCGGCGGCCTTCATGCGGCGTGCCTCGTCGGGATCACAGACCCAGGCTACGTCGACATCCTTCACGTTGTGGAAGATCCCGGCGACGTGCGTCCCCCGTCCGCCGCAACCGACGAGGCCCAGGACGATCTTGTCGCTGGCGCCGGCCGCGCCAGAAGCCGGCAAGGTGAGCAGCGAAGCGCCGGCCGCGCCGGCGACAGTCTGCTGGAGAAACGCGCGACGAGTGGTGCTGGGCATGAATTGGCCTTTGTCTGAAGGATGGGCGGCAGTCGTCACAAACAGTCGAAATTCCGGCTCAGACGAATATCCGCAGATCAAGTCACTCAGTGGGAGGCACCTTCTTGCTGCGACTGATGAAACTCACGCCAACGGCGCCAGGCGTAGGTCCATTCCATCCACATCCGCATAAACGACCACAGCAGTCGGACTTTCGCCAGTTGATCCTCGGGCAGCGAACTCGTCTGCGAAAGATTGCCGCCGACCTTTTTCGCCAGGTTCCATCGGGCCGATAGTTCCCGGCCGATCCCGTCGCAGGTCAAGTCCCGATCGGCCCCCTCTTCCAAAAAACCGCTCGCCTCGGCCATGACGAACAACTCAAACAGACGACCGCGATAGGGATCGAGCTCCAGCGGTTTGCCCGACTGGTCGGCAGTCAGCAGCAGTTCGTCGACCTGGTCGATCAGATCCTGGGCCAGCCTGGCACCGGGAGTCGTCGCGGAAGTAGGACGGTCAGTCTTGGGCATGCGGCGATCCGGTAGAAATCGGGTACCAAATTATTGTTGGCATCTTCGCGCAGATTGCGCGCGGCGTCAACGACGACGGCAGTCTGCGCCGTTCCCATACTCAAAATTCACTCGCGATCCCTTACGGCTCGGGTGAATCATCCTTCATCAATTCGGAGGCAAGTTCGTCGAGCTCGGGGTCGGGCACTCCTCCTGTCGGCAACGTGGATCCGAGTCCCAATTGCTCGATTCGTCTCAGGATTCGGGCTCGATGGATCCCCAGGAACTCGGCCGCCTGGCTCTTATTGTTGCGGCTGCGATCGAGCGCCAGTTGAATCAGTCGCCTCTCGACCTTTTCGAGCAGCGGGTCGAGCTTCAGAACGGGGGGCTCGAAGGGTGCCGGCAAATCCTGAGCGTCGAGTGCCGTGCGGAATCGATAGGGCAGATCGGCGACACGAACCAGTGTGTCGGTCGTCTGCGCTCGAGCCTCGCGAATCACTGCCTGAAGTTCGTCGAGGTTTCCGGGCCAGTCGTAATGCCGAAACAGCGGCCAAAGGGCATCGTCGAAGCTTCCGATCTGACGTGACTCGTGCCGGTTTTGCTCTTCGAGAAAATGCTGGGCCAAAAGCGGCAAGTCATCGCCCCGTTGCCGCAGCGGCGGGACACTGATGACGAGCGGGCTGACGAGCGCCAGAAAATCGGCGCGAACTTGATCGTCGGCAACGGCTTGTTGCAGATTGCAACTCGTCGAAGCGATCAGCCGCAGGGGCAATGCGGGCTGTTCGCCAGGCAGAAACGCGGCCACCAGGCGTTCCTGCAAGTCTCTCGGCAGACACTCGACGTCCGACAGGTAGATCGTACCCGGTTGCGCGATGGTGCCGCTCGATGTGCCAGACCGGTGCACCTCCAGAAGCCGCGTCCAGACGCGCTCCAGTTCGTCGAAACCAAGCCGCCGGCAATCGAGCGGCACGAACCAATCCTGAGGATTAGTCCCTCCCAGATGAATCATCCGCGCGAGGTGCTCCTTCCCGACGCCGGACTCCCCTTCAAGCAGCACAAAGCACGACGTTTGCCGGGCCAGCACCGTCTGGGCCAGCACCTTGCGCATCGCGACGCACCGCGCCACGAGCGAGTTCGGACCAAACCGCTGTTTGAGCGACATCCGCACGGCACCCAGTTCGGCGTGCAATTGCCGGGCGATCGACGAATCAGTCGCTGCCGTCGACGGTTTCAGCGCCGTGACGATTCCCAGCACCCCCTGCAGCCGCTCGTCGGCGCCATTGAGCGGAAAGCCGTTGAGCGGAAAGAAGTTCAGCATCCGCGGCAGAGCACGCCCGTCTTTGTGGACGAGGTGTGCGGGCGCCGCGAGTTCGTGGCCGGCAAAAACTTCGGGGGGCGGGCAAAGACTCGCTGCCAGCGCAGCGGGACCCGCGATCTCGTCCGGGCTGCCATAGTGGCAAATCGTCCCCAGCACCTCGGCGGCCGGCCAGCCGGTCAGCCTCTCGCAGCCGGCATTGAATGCCACAATGCGTCGATCGCTATCGAGCAGAAACACCGCCGAACCGGCCTTGGCCAGCCAGCTTCCCAGTTCGTTGCCTTTCCGACCCAGTTTGGCCATGCCGACTCGATCTTTCGATAAGCGAGCGGCGGGGCCGAACCCCCGCCGTGAATGCCCTCTCAGCGCTGGACGCGCCCCGAGCCGCCCCCCAGCATCAGCGCTTCAATTTCCGATCGGGACGCGTAGTTGAAATCTCCCTTGATACTGTGCTTGAGGCAACTCGCGGCGACGGCGTACCGAATCGCCAGCGACGGTTCGCACAATTCGGGCGTGTTGAGCGCGAAAATCAATCCGCCGGCGAACGAGTCGCCGGCGCCGACGCGATCGACGATATTGCGAATCTCGTACGGGGCATACTTCCCTTCCCCGTCGGTCGGTGCGAAACGCGCAAGCTGCGATTTGGCGTCGTACAGCAAGGCCCCCCAATTATTGTGGCTCGCCGAATAGCTCTCGCGCAACGTGATCGCCACCTGTGCCACGTTGGGAAACTGCTCTGCGATTTGCCGCGCCACCTGACGATACCCGTCGAGATTGAGTTCGCCCGCTTCGACGTTGCTTTCGTGGGCATGAATTCCCAGGCACATCTCGGCATCTTCTTCGTTGGCAATCAGCACATCGACGCCGGCAACAAGCGCTCGCATCGTGGCGCGGGCCAACTCGACAGGAGGCGTTCCCCGTTTCCAGCGCCACAGTTTTTTGCGAAAATTCAGATCGCACGAAACGGTCATCCCGCGCTGTTTGGCTGCCCGCACCGCGGCCAGCGCGGCATCGGCCGAGGTCGCGCTCAGGGCCGGGGTGATGCCCGTGATGTGGAACCAGGTCGCACC
>SIAF01000030.1 GCA_009691905.1 Planctomycetaceae bacterium
GTCGCGGTCTTGAGCCGCACATGGACCGCAGTTCGGGATGCAATGTTCGCCTCTCAGATTCCAACGCTACCCCGAACTCACGGGCCGATTCGTAGTCGTCCAATTGCAAATGCCGCATAAAAATGTGGGATTGAATGGATCGCACCCCCATGAACAGGGTCCGCCGGTCGCGCAACTGGTCCTTCACCTCGCGCGCAAAAATCAAGCGGAGATTGCGAGGGTTCAGCATACGGGCGTGACCCTCTCGCGTTCGGATTGCGAAATCAACTCGAAAAACAATTCTTCAACGTCGTCTCGTCCCGAACGTTCGCGCAGTTCAGACAGTGTTCCCTGGGCCAGGACACGCCCCCGGTGGATGATGGCCACACGATCGCAAAGTTTTTCGACCTCGCGCATGATGTGCGTCGAGAAAATAATGCACTTGCCCTCGGCTTTGAGTGCGGCAATCGTCTGCAACAAGGCCCGCGCGACCAGCACGTCGAGCCCCGAGGTCGGCTCATCGAAGATCAGCACCGGCGGATCGTGAATGATCGTCCGGGCGATCGAAACCTTTTGCCGCATCCCGGTCGACATCTTCGACCCGAGTGTGTCGCGAAACTCCTGCATCTGCAGAGTTTCGAACAACATTTCCAATCGCGACTGCAGTCGGTCTTCGGGAATCCCGTACAGCCGCCCGAAGTATTCGACCAGTTCCTGAGCGGTCATCCGGTCGTAAAGACCGGTGCCGCCCGACATGAAGCCGATTCGCGCACGAACTTCGGCAGGCTGTGACTGGACGTCGAATCCGGCGATTGTTGCCCGCCCGCCGGTGGGGCGCAGGACGGTGCTGAGAATTCGCAGGCAGGTGGTTTTGCCGGCCCCGTTCGGACCGAGCATCCCGAAAATTTCACCCGGCTGCACATTGAAACTGACGTCGTCCAGGGCCGCAACGGGTCCGCGTCGTAAGTCGAAAAACCGCTTCGAAAGTTGCTCGACGTGAATCATGCCGCGTCGATGTACTCGTAAAACACGTTGCGCTGGCGGGGAATATAACCGGCTTCACGAATGCAGCGCTTGATCGACTCGAGCGACAAATGATGCACGGTGCCGGCCGACGAAACCACGTTCTCTTCAAGCATCAAACTCCCCATATCGTTGGCGCCGTAGAACAGCGCGATCTGGCCGATCTGTTCTCCCTGGGTGACCCACGACGATTGAATATTCGGGACGTTGTCGAGGTATAACCGGGCGACGGCCTGCGTCTTGAGGTACTCGAACGCGCCCGCGGGCGCGACATGCGCCATCGCGGTGTGCTCGGGTTGAAACGTCCAGCAGATGAAGGCCGTAAATCCCCCGGTTTCATCCTGCAGTTCGCGCAAGCGCTCGAGGTGTTCGATTCGCTCGGAAAGCGTTTCGATATGGCCGAACATCATGGTGGCGGTGCTTTTTCCCCCCAGTTCGTGCCAGACGCGATGGATGTTGAGCCAGTCGTCGGTCAACACCTTCCCCCGGGTGATTTCATTTCGCACGCGATCGACGAGAATTTCGCCGCCGCCGCCCGGCAGGCTGCCCAGACCGGCCGCCTTGAGCCGCTCGAGAACCTCCCGCAGCGACCGCTTGCTGATTTTGGTGAAGTGATGAATCTCCGGCGGGCTGAAGCCGTGAATATTCACCTGCGGAAAGTGTCGTTTGATGTCGCGCAGCAGCTCTTCGTACCACTCCAGCGTGAGCGTCGGGTGCAGCCCCCCCTGCATCAGGATCTGGTCGCCGCCGACGTCGACCGTCTCTTGAATCTTCTGGAGCAGGACGTCGCGCGGCAGGACATAAACTTCGTCGTGCTTCGGCGGGCGGTAAAACGCACAGAAATCACAGACCGCGGTGCAGGCGTTCGTGTAATTGATGTTGCGATCGATGTTAAAGGTCCGAAACGGCTCGGGATGCAGGCGGCGCGTCACCGCATCGGCCGCCTCACCGAGCGCAATCAAGTCGTGCGACTCAATCAGACGGACGCCTTCGTCGAATGTCAGCCGTCGGCCGGCAACAGCCTTTTCAAGCAGCGGCGAAATTGCGGAAGACAAGTTCAATTCCCTCCGGGGCCAGATCGTGTTTGACGGCCAGTTCCTGAAAGCGTTGCAGGCCCCGCCGCTCGGCCGTCCCCAATCGGTAATACAGGTTTTTCGTGAGATAGTCGAGGGCCACCTGTTCTGAGAGGCCCAGTCCCGGCGCTTCGCGCCGGGCGATCTCGCTCAATCGGTTGACACCCAGGTCGCGGGCCGCAACCAGCGCATCTTCAACAGGTCCCAGGTCAGTCCCCGCGCGCGATCCCCACATGGCAAAGACGAAGGGCAGGCCCGTCCAGGCCGTCCATTCGGTACCCAGGTCCCACGTGCAGACGAATTTCTCCTGCGGCGCGTGGATCGCGCGATCACCGATCAGCAGGACGGCGTCGGCATTGGTCGACTCGGTCGTGCAATCGAGCGGTAAAGGTTCGATTTGCGGTACGACGCCGTATCGTTCGGCCAGTAGAATCCGCACGAGCACGGCACTCGTCCGCGACCCCTCATCGAGCGCCAACCGCCTGATCGCGTGCGGCGGAACGCGGCTGTAAAGCTTGACCGACAGCACCGGCCCGTATGCGGCCACACAAGCGTCAGAGACGACTTCATAATCGGGCGCCAACAGGCAGACAATCGAGGGAACCAGGGCCACGTCCAGCCGTCCCGCCGACAGGTCAGTGGCCAGCCGGCTGGGATAATCCAGCAGAAGTTCGGCCGTGGGGACCAATTCGGGCAAACCCTCGATGAGCGGCTTGGAATTCAGATAGTTGACAGCACCAATTCGCAAGTACCGCCGAAATGCATCCGACATGCCAATTGCTTCCGATAGGTTTGTCCCGTCGTCCGAAACGTGTGCTACACTTCCACTTGAGGCGCCGCAGAATTATAAACCGATAAACCACCAGATTGAACCCTGTCGTTCCGGAAGTCAGCGGGTCGTTCCGGAAGTCAGGGGCCGGTCGCCAAGTCACAGGTCGCGACCGGCTGCCGGGCTTTCACGCAGGCCGCAATCGGCCAGCGGGGGTCGGTCTCCGCCGGCTTCCCTGCTGAGATGACCGCAAGTCGGCCCCGGACATAACGATCAACTCAGTTTTCCGGAAATTGCATGTCCCTCGACCCCGTTAACGTTGCGATCGTCGGACTCGGCACGGTCGGAACCGGTGTCGCCAGGGTCTTGCTCGATCAGCCGGAACGAATCGCCCGCCGAGCCGGGCGCCCGGTCGTGCTCCGCCGCGCCGTGGTCCGCAATGCAGCGAAGTCGCGCGACATCCAACTCCCTTCCGGAATCCTGACGACCGATGTCGCCGAGGTGGTGAATGATCGGGAGATCCAGGTCGCTTTGCACCTCGTCGGCGGCATTCATCCCGCCCGTGAAATCATGCTCGACCTGCTCATAGCAGGGAAAGACGTGGTCACGGCGAACAAGGCGCTTCTCTGCGAGTACGGCGACGAACTGTTCGCCAAAGCGCGCGAGCTGGGACGAACCATCGCCTTCGAGGCGGCCGTCGCGGGGGGGATTCCGATCATTGCCGCCGTCGGTCAAAGCCTGGCCGGAAATCAGATCCTGTCGATTTCGGCAATTCTCAACGGCACGAGCAATTACATTCTGACGCAGATGGTTCGTGAAAACTGGTCCTATCGGGAAGCGCTGAAACGCGCCCAGGAGCTGGGCTATGCCGAGGAAGATCCAACGCTGGATGTCGACGGAACCGACGCCGCCCAGAAACTGGTGATTCTGACGCAGCTTGCGTTCGGAGTGAAAGCCCCCTTGAGTTCGTTCCCGCGACAGGGAATCGACACGCTCGAGCTCGCCGATCTCCGATATGCCGCGGAATTGGGTTACACCGTCAAACTGCTGGCCGTCTCGCGACTGGTGAACGGCGAACTCGAGATGCGGGTGCAGCCGACACTCGTGCGGCAGCATACCCCCCTCGCCGAGATTCACGGTGCCTTCAACGCCATTGCGCTCGTGGGCGACGTTGTGGGCGAGACCTGGTACTCCGGCCCAGGTGCAGGGCAGATGCCCACGGCCTCGGCGGTCATTGCCGATTTGATCGACACGATTGCGGGGCGGACGCAAATCACCTTCCCGCGACTGGAGCTTTGGCGGCACAAGTCGGCGCCGTATGCGCTGCAACCTCGCGAAAAGATCTCGAGTCGCTTCTATCTGCGGTTCAATGTCCTCGACCGACCGCACGTTCTTGCCGACATTGCCGATATCCTGGGAAAGAGCGAAATCAGCATCGCTTCGGTGATTCAGCACGAAGCGCCCGAGGTCGCGCACGTCGAGTCCGGAGCGAAACCGGTCGTGCCGCTGGTGATTATGACGCACCGCACGACCGAAGGAAACTTGCAGGCCGCCGAGCAGAAGTTGAACCAGCTTTCGTCAATCACACCCCCACGCGTCCGAATGGCAGTCGCGGATTGATCCGCTGAGGTGACGAGATCAGCCGATGCCGCTTAGCGACGCGCGGCCTCTAACGCCAATGCACCCGCGGTCCAAACATCGTCCGCAACCGGTTTGAGCTACACCTGTGTCCGACACCATGAAGTTCGTGCTGGTGATTCCCGACGGCTGTGCCGACGAACCACAGTCCGTTCTCGGGAATCGAACCCCGCTTCAAGCGGCCCACACGCCGCACATGGACGAAATCGCCCGCCTGGGGGTCGTCGGTCGATCGGACAACGTTCCCGCATCGCTTCCTTCGGGCAGCGATGTCGCGACCATGAGCCTGTTCGGCTATGACCCGCTGCAATACCACACGGGCCGCGCTCCCCTCGAAGCGGCAGCGCAGGGGATTCCACTAGGGGGGCGCGATTGGGCGATTCGCTGCAATTTCGTCACGATCGAAAACGGTCACATGAAAAGTTTTACGGCAGGACAGATTCCCACCGCGCTGGCCCATCGTTTAATTGACCGTTTACAGCAGCGGCTGGGCGATGAACATTGGGAATTCCATGCCGGGGTCAGTTATCGAAACCTGCTGATCCATCGTCCCGCGGCCGGCAGGCAGGCGCCGTTTAGCCGCGAAACTCGCAGTACCCCGCCTCACGATTTGACCGATCAACCCGTCGCCTGTAACCTGCCCACCGGCCCGGGGAGCGACGTCTTGCTGCAACTGATGGATCAAAGTCAGCCGATCGTCAGCGCCGACCCGACGAATGCGGCGCGAACGCGGGAAGGTGAACTGGCCACAACCGGAATCTGGCTGTGGGGTCTGGGCCAGCAACCCGCGCTGGACGATTTTCACGCCCGTTTCGGCAAGTGGGGCGCGATGATTACGGCCGTCGATCTGCTGCGCGGGATCGCATCGCTGTTGGGTTGGAAAAACATTCAGGTTCCGGGCGCCACAGGATATCTCGACACCGACTACGTCGCCAAAGGTCAATACGCCATTCGCGCGCTCGACGACGTCGACCTGGTCGTCGTTCATGTGGAAGCCACCGATGAGGCTTCGCATGAAGGCGATGTGCGAGCCAAGGTCGAATCGCTGGAGCGAATCGACCGCGATCTCGTCGGCCCGATTCACGCGCACCTGCGTTCACGCGGCAACTATCGAATTCTCGTTTCTCCCGACCACCCCACCTTTTTGAGGACGAAAACGCATAGCCATGGTCACGTGCCGTTCGCCCTGTGCGGCACGGGAATCACACCGGATGCGGCCTCGACGTACGACGAAGCGACTGCAGCGCAATCAATACTGGCGTTCGATCGCGGCCACGAGTTGATGCCGTACTTCCTGCATTCGACCCGGAATCTGCCGGCACAGTGACGCGCTGATTTTGACCTGAATCGCAGCGTAACGCGAACGCTGACAACCCATTTACAACGCTCCGCTATTGCGGTGCCGTGATCGGAGCCGTCAGAATGGGGGAAAGACCGATTGCAATCAACGCGGCCGATTCAATTCCTCGCTCATCGCCGACTGACTTATGTCCGCACGCCCCGTTCCCGACGCGACCCCTGTTCGTTCACGACCGATGACGGTTCCGCGGTTTGTCGCGGCCAAACAGCAGGGGCGCAAGCTGTCAGTTTTGACAGCCTACGATTTTTTGTGGGCCGCCCTGCTCGATGCGGCGGGCACTGATGCGATTCTCGTCGGCGACAGCCTGGGGATGGTCGTGCAGGGCAAAGCGACAACCCTGCCCGTTACGCTGGATGAGATGATCTATCATGCCGAGATGGTCGTCCGGGCGGTGCGGCAAGCGTTGGTCATTGTCGACATGCCGTTTCTGACATTTCACGTCAGTCCGCAGCAGGCGCTCGAGAACGCCGGGACGATTCTGAAAAAGACCGGGGCCGGAGCCGTGAAACTCGAAGGGGGCGTCAATCAGGCAACCACAATTCGCACGTTGACCGACGCCGATATCCCGGTAATGGCTCACGTGGGTCTCAAGCCGCAATCGGTGCTGAAACTGGGGGGCTATAAAATCCAGCGGGACGCCGAGCGACTGATGGCCGATGCCCGCGCCGCTGAAGAGGCGGGGGCCTTTGGAATCGTGTTGGAGTGCATTCCCCGCGGAATCGCCGCTCAAATCACGGCGGCCGTCGGCATCCCCACGATTGGGATCGGCGCCGGCCCGGACTGCGACGGACAAGTGCTGGTGACGCAGGATCTGTTGGGTTTGACGGGCGACGGCGCACCAAAATTCGTCAAACAGTTTGCCAACCTGGGTCAACAGGCGAGTACCGCCGTCCGTCAGTTTGTCGCCGAGGTTCAGGGCGGACGATATCCCGACGAAGTTCACAGCCACGTGTAATCAGAATCTCGACGCCAGCAGTTCGAGTTCGATCGATTCGGCTTCCGGCGGTTCCCACGACAGCGTTTCTTCCCAATACGACGGCGTCAGCCGCGCACACGAAATCGCCAGCCGCACGTGATTCAGACGGACCTGCAGCACCGTGACGAATATGTCTTCGCCGATCACCAGTCCCTCGTTCTCACGCCGGGAGATGATTGTCATCGGGGGAACCTCTTGAGCGAATGAAAGAATGGAAACTCGACAGGCTCGTTCCAATGGGGGTCATTCTTATCAAGTGACGCGACAAGAGCAAGGTACAAAATTTGATTTGCACGCGACGTGTTTTTGTCTTGATGCCTGGCCCCTTGACAGTTTCGTTTTCAAGGTTTCCGAATTGAGCAGAACTGCCATGAAGCTCGTGATTTATCCGCCCGTCGAGGCGGCTCGACTCGACAAAATTCAAACAGCCGCCGGCTCGATGCGCGTCGTCAATGCGCGCGACGCGGCGCACGCGGCGGCTGAAATCGTCGACGCCGACGGCTTTTTCGGCAAGATCACGCCAGACTTGCTGGCACTGGCGCCGCAATTGCGGTGGGTGCAGTCGCCGACAGCGAGTCTCGAACACTACCTCTTTCCCGAACTGGTCACGCACCCTTGCCTCTTGAGCAACATGCGCGGCCTGTTTTCCGACGTGATCGCCGACCATGTCATGGGAATGGTCATTGCTTTCGCGAGGAACCTGCACGTTTACATCCGGCAGCAAATGCAACGCCGCTGGGAACCGGTTGGCGGCGAGAGCGGCCGCTCGGATTTCGTCTCCGGACCAGGTGTGGCCAGTGCCATCGATCTGGGCCATAGACACCTTGCCGATTGCACTTTGGGCATCGTCGGCGTGGGGGCCATCGGCCGCGAAATCGCCCACCGCGCTCACGCGTTCGGAATGACGATTCTCGGGGTCGATCCGCAGTGTCGCGAATTGCCGGGCGTGATTGCGGACGTGTGGAATCCCGCGCGGCTTCCCGAATTGCTGGCAGCCAGCGACTTCGTCGTCATCGCCGCCCCCCACACACCCGAAACTCATAAGCTCTTCAGGATCAAGCAGTTCGAGCAGATGCGCCGCAGCGCCTATCTGATCAACGTGGGCCGCGGCGTCATTGTCGATCTGGCCGACCTGACGGAAGCCCTGCAAAGGCGGCTCATCGCCGGTGCCGGCCTGGACGTGTTCGAAACCGAGCCGCTGCCACCTGACCACCCGCTGTGGGGATTCGAAAACGTGATCATCACGCCACACATTGCCGGGACCTCGCCGCGGATCGCCCAGCGGCATCTCGAAACGCTGCTAGAGAACATCCGGTGCTTCGTCGACGGAAAACCACCTGTGACACTGGTTGACAAAACCCGGTGGTACTGACGATCGGCACGTCTCGCTGTGACCGGTTTTCCATCGCGCGAACCGGGATGATTCATGTAGGGTGGGACCAGCTCGCGCAGCGTGCGCAGGCCCACCATTCGGGTCGCACCGCATCGGAACCCGCATGGTGGGCCTGCGCAAGCCGCTCCATGACGAGACAACGCGCTGTCTGGTTCGAATGTCTTTTGAGAAAGCGGAGCCCTGTGCTGATCCTCGGCTTGCTGGTCCCACCCTACATCAGCGTGAATAATCCACGCGAACAGACGCTGGCCGCCAGCCACCTGCTACGATACGCGCATGCCACTCGCGCACCTGCGCCAACCGCTGGCCGCCTATATTCACGTTCCGTTTTGCGCGCACCGCTGTGGATACTGCGACTTCACGCTCGTGGCGCGGCGCGACGACCTGATCGATGGCTATCTGCAGGCGCTGGCGATCGAGCTCGGCACACTGGGCGAACCGCGGCCGGTTGAAACCCTGTTTTTCGGCGGTGGCACCCCGACGCACCTGGATGCGAACCGGCTTGAGCGACTACTCAAACTGGTCCGTCGCTGGTTTGTTCCCACGGGCGATTTTGAATTCAGCGTCGAAGCCAATCCGGCCGGCCTGGGGGACGACAAGATCGAAGTCCTCGCCGATCATGGAGTGAATCGAATCAGCCTGGGAGTGCAGTCGTTTGACTCGGCGATTCTGCAACAGCTCGAACGCGATCACGATCAACCGACCGTGGCCGATGTCGTGACGCGACTCAAACGCCGGTTCACGAACCTCTCGCTCGATCTGATTTTCGGAGTCCCTGGGCAAACACTCTCTCTGTGGCGCGAGACCCTCGCCCAGGCCCTCGCGCTGCAACCTCAACATCTCTCGACATATGGTCTGACATTCGAAAAGGGGACGGCGTTCTGGTCGCGCCGCCGGAAGGGAACGCTCGCACAGGTCCCCGACGACCTCGAATACGCGATGTACGCGGCAACGATGGACAACCTGGCCGCCGCGGGCTTCGAGCAGTACGAACTGTCGAACTTCGCCCGCCCCGGCCGCGCCTGCCGGCACAACGAAGCGTACTGGGCCGGCGTGCCCTACTACGGCTTTGGTCCCGGCGCCGCCCGCTATCTGAATGGTCGCCGCGAAACGAACCATCGCAGCGTGACGACCTGGTTGTCGCGCGTCCGGGAAGGACGCTCCCCCGTGGGAGACTCTGAGCAACTCTCCCCCGAAGAGAGAGCCCGCGAAGCGCTGGTGCTGGGTTTGCGGCGAACTGCAGGCATCGACCGCGCCGCGTTCCAGACCGCCACAGGCTTCGAAGTCGCCGCACTGACCGCCGGCCGAATCGCCCGCTACGTCACCGACGGGCTGGTGAAGGAAACCGACACAGCGCTGCGCCTGACCCGCGAAGGGCGCTTCGTCGCCGACAGTGTGATCGTCGATCTGCTGTAGACGGGATTATTCACGCTGATGTAGGGTGGGACCAGCAAGCCGAGAACTACTATGGGCCTTCGTTTACTGAAAACACTCTCGAACCAGACAGCGCGCTGTGTCGTCATTGAGCGGCTTGCGCAGGCCCACCATACGGGTTCCGATGCGGTGCGACCCGAATGGTGGCAATCAACTCGCGGCTATGCTCTGGGAACATACGGACGCTTCCCTGGGAGCCGGCATGAGCGACGTCACACGAATTCTCTCCGCCATCGAGCAGGGTGACCCGAAAGCGTCCGAGCAGCTTCTGCCCCTGGTTTACGACGAGTTGCGGCGCTTGGCAGCGCAGAAAATGTCACAGGAAGCGCCGGGGCAGACGCTGCAAGCCACGGCCCTGGTGCATGAGGCGTACCTGCGGCTGGTCGATGCCGACCAGATGCCACGCTGGAACGGCCGGACGCATTTCTTCCGGGCCGCGGCCGAGGCCATGCGGCGCATTCTCGTCGACCAGTCGCACCGCAAGCAGAGTCTTAAACGGGGCGGCGACTGGCACGAGATCGACCTGGAGCAGGTCGCCGCAGTTGAACCCGAGTCGCATCGACGACGTGGCCGCGCTCGACGAGGCGCTCGACCAACTCGCCCGACGCGACCCCGAAAAGGCCGAGCTCGTCAAGCTTCGCTACTTCGCCGGCCTGTCGGTCGAAGAAGCCGCCGACGCCCTGGGGATCTCCCGCGCCACGGCCGACCGCCACTGGCGCTATGCCCGAACGTGGCTGTACTGCGCCCTGACCGGCGGCGAAAACCCGCCGGCAAGTCGGAATCAATAAGCGCCGTGATAGAGGCGGTCGCCTCAAAGAAAGTAGTCATCATCGCTCCGCGTGATGAGTGCGAACGCCCGTGGGCACGGCACCGGGTAATCGCATAAACATCACCACGACAATCGCGCGCCACGCGCAGTTGCGAAGGACCGAATGGCGTCAAATTGGCGAGTACCCGTGATCGAAATGCGGCGTCCCGAGACTCTTCACGCGGAGCGATGAAGACTACTTTAAATCGCGCCGTGTGCCGTCAGGCCACGGGTTTCGTGCGACGATGAAGAACCCGCCGCCTAACGGCAGGCGGCTCGCTAATGTCTCATCCTGGCCCGCGTCAGGTATATTCCCGAATTCTTCTCAAGTTCGTGAGGCGCGCGGGGCCTCAATTCCGCTTCTCTATTGAACGTGCCATTTTTAAGGACCTCAGCCGATGCCCCAAGCGCGGTGTGACACCGAGTCGATCTTCTGGGAGGCGATGGCCATTGAATCTCCGGCCGAGCGGGCTCGATTCATGGAGCGCGCCTGCGGCGACGATCCGCGCCTCAGGACGGACATCGAACGTCTGCTCCGCGCTTATCCGCAGGCCGAAAAGTTTCTCGAGTCGCCCGCCCCAGCGATGCAGCCGACCCTGATTCTCGCTGAGCTTCCCGAACGGCTCGGCACACAGATCGGCCCCTACAAGCTGCGCGAAGTGCTGGGAGAGGGAGGGATGGGCATCGTTTACGTCGCCGAGCAGGAACAGCCCGTCCGCCGCAAGGTGGCCCTCAAGGTCATCAAGCCCGGCATGGACACCCGCGAAGTCATCGCCCGCTTCGAAGCCGAACGCCAGGCGCTGGCCCTAATGGACCATCCCAACATCGCCAAAATCCTCGACGCCGGCACGACCGAAGAAGGGGCTAGGGACGAGGGAAGAGGGGCTACGGGTTAGGGGCCAGGGATTTGCGGCGTGCCGATCTCCGCCGCCGCGCGATCCAGCCCAGTTACGTCGCCGCGGAAGTTCTGGAAGAGCGGGCGTTGCTCTCGGCCGCGTTCGGCTCGGCCCTGAGCATCGGGAATGACGCGAGCAACAGTGCCAACGATGTCGCCACGGACCAGGGCGGGAACAGCTACAACACCGGCTACTTCTCCGGTATAGTCGACTTCGACCAGGCCGCCGCACATTCCGGCGACACCGACATCCTCACTGCGCGCGGCGCGACCGATGCGTTCGTCGCCAAGTATGCCCCGGACAACTCGCTCGCCTGGGTTCAACGGATGGGGGGCGATGCCACCAATGTCAACAATGCTTTCCTGACAGACTCCGGCTCAAAAATCGCGATCGACGGAAATGGAAGCGTGTATGTCACGGGACAGTTCATGGGCTCGGCGGATTTCGGATCAACCACGCTGTCCTCCGCCGGGGACAGGGACGGATTCGTCGTCAAGCTCGATGCGGGAGGAACGGTCCAATGGGCCAGGAGCTGGGGGACAACCGCGTTCGATGTGGCCGGAGGGGTCGGCGTCGACTCCGCTGGAAACGTGTACGCTCTCGGGAGCCAGAGCTATCCGAACTCCGTCACCTATGACGTCCTCAAATTCAATTCGAGCGGCAATTCCGTCTGGTCCAAGTCCATTGTCGCCCGCCAGGGGGCCAATACCGGCGATCTGGCGGTGGACGGACCGGGCAACGTCTCCCTGGCCGGACAATTCCGAGGGACAGTGGATTTCGACCCCAGTAACAAAACCAACTATGTCTCAAGTGGACCGCAGCCTGCCGCGTTTGTCCTCAAGCTGGACACAAATGGGAAATTCGGCTGGGTGAGTCCGTTCGTCGGCCAAACGGTCGGCTCGACGACCGGGTATGCCGCCGCGCAAAGTGTGGCGCTGGACGGTAGCGGCAACGTCATTGTTGGCGGGTATTATAACTACTCGGTCGATTTCAACCCTGGCGCCGGGACAACCACTCTGCCGACCAGCGGCCGTGGGTTCATCACCAAGCTGAACAGCTCCGGCGGTCTCGTCTGGGCGCGGGCCTTGGAAGCCAACGACACCACCTTCGTGTACGGGCTGGACGTGGATGCTGCCGGCAGCATTTACGCCACAGGAGCGTTCTTTGGCACAGTCGACCTCGACCCTGGCTCCGGCGTTGATTCCCGGACGACCGCGGGGGGGCCCGACATCTTCGTGCTGAAGCTCACCGCTGCGGGCAACTTCAGTTGGGCCGAAACGTTCGGCGGGACCGGGAACGACGTTGGCTTCGGGATCGCCGTCGATTCCAGCGGCGTCGTCCACCTGGCCGGAGCGTACGGGAACACCGTCGACTTCGACCCCGACCCGCTGGCGATCTACAACCTGACCACTCCCGGAACCTTCAGGAACGGGTTCCGCCTGCGACTGCGGCAGGTGTAGTGCGGATGCCCGCCGTGTACCCGATCGCCGCCGGGGTGAGCGAACCCCGGCGGCGATTTCGGTTCGGCCCAGCCGTCCGAGCCGTTCGGAGTCTGGCATTCAGTGCATCTCCGGGCGGCGTTTGTGACGAATTTGTTTCTGCTGGATTTCATGCCGCCGGCGGCGGGGACAGATCAAATGGACAAAGCGTTCAAGGAATCGCACACGAGCATGCAGGACGTTACCGAACAGCCAGTGGGCCTCGGGGAACCCCTGCCGCCGCAATCCCTCGGCGTTCGGCAGTTCAACTCCCTCCTGCCTTTCGCCGGGAAGCGGCCGACGAACGCCGATCTCGATTCGCTGTTCGCAGCACTCGCGGCGAATTTTGACCTGCATGACAATGGCGACGAGTGAGCCGGAACGACGCACCCCGGTGCGGGGAGTTCCCGCGCATAGGCGGAGCTGAACCAGCGGGTGAACTGAGCAATCGCGCTGGTCATCCCCGGCCGCTAAAGCGCGGTCGGGGCACGGCCTACGGCGAATCGTCGTAGCACAAGCGTCCTCGCTTGTGACCGGTTCGGCGATCGGTCCAGGGGTGCTGTTGGTGGTCACGGTCGACGTAGCACAAGCGTCCTCGCTTGTGACCGGTTCGGCGATCGGTCCAGGGGTGCTGTTGGTGGTCACGATCGACGTAGCACAAGCGTCCTCGCTTGTGACCGGTTCGGCGATCGATCCGGGGGTGCTGTTGGTGGTCACGATCGACGGGAAGTGTGATCAAGCGGGGACGCTTGATCTACGGCCCCAAAGAGGCTGCGCGGCGAACCAAAGCGGCGATGAATCGCCGCAGTCCATTTGGACCGCGGGAATTCATTCCCGCTTTGTATCTGCCTGGAACCGACTCGCCGGGAAAACTTTTGGGCACCTTTCCAGATTTGCGCACCGCGGTCTTCTACCGGAAACGTGTGGCATGGTAAAATAGGGCTTGGCCAATCCCGGCGCGCCAAAAACCCGGCGAGCGGGGGGCATAAGCCCCCTGTTTCTGCGGCAGGAGAGCAGAGAGAGTTGCGCGTCGGCAAACACGGTTCGCGACGGAGCCGTTCGAATCCGTAGGGCGAGTCGCCGACTCGTCCCGAGTTTTTACGTGCGAATCGACGACGCGCATGACGACGGGAAGGAACCACGGATTTCACCGATCCCACGGATACAAAATGGCGGTTTGGCTGGGCCTGTCCAGTTGATTTTGCAACGTGTTCGACCCCGTTTCCAGGCGTCCACTGCCTCGGCCGAGTGTCGCTAAGCCCATCAGTGCCATCAGTGTTATCCGTGGTTCAATTCGTATTTACCGCCGCTGGAGAAACCCCGGCGCGCCGGGGACGCCCCCCGCTCGCCGACAGTTCGTGCGTCGATTCAACTGTTGAGCCGTCTTCCTGAGAAGGCGGTACTACGAGCCGGCGGCTTCCGCCAAACTGGCATGCCAAACGGTGAGCTTGTTTCCAGATTTGCAAGTTTTTGTCGAAGGGGTGTCGCGCCGGGGGGAGGAGGATCTTCGGCGAAAGTAATCGAATCCGGGCCGTTTTCTCGAAGATCCTCCTGTTCAACGGAGGAGTATCTTCGAGAAACCCCGCGACTTTCGAACGGCGACTGTGCAGAAACCGGCCGAAAACAACGTTTTTCAGGGGGTTCAAAATTCGCAAAGGCGAGCGGGGGGTGTCCCCGGCGCGCCGGGGTTTCTCCCCCCTCCCCCTGTTTCTCCCATCTCCCCTGTTTCTCCCTGTCGCGCGAGACGCACGAGCGAAGGAGGTCGATTTTTCGGAAAAACTTGGCAATCAATGGCGAGGAGTATTTTGAACCAAATGCAATAGAACGAGTTACGACGACCCACCATTGATTGCCAATTGACAATCAATGGTGAGAAATTTGGCAATCAATGAGCCCATTTTGGCAATCAATGGTGCCGATTTGGCAATCAATGGAAGGGGGTTTGGCAATCAATGGGAGCTGGGGGGTTGCACTGCAATTTCGCGACGCGCCTCAATTTCTCACGGCGCTGCAATTCGTCGCGGTCCCTCAGTCCTTGTCGCGACTGCGGCTGACGAACACCGGGGCCAGCAGATTGTCTAGCGGAGCGAAGTCATCCGTCAGAATCTTTCCGCGGCTGAGTTCGAGGATGATCGGCATTCCCCCCTTGTCGACAGGCTTGCCGTCAGGTCCCGATTCGGTCCAGGCAAATGGCCCGTTCGACCAGTGCCCTCCGGCGCTTTCCAGGCGTTCGAAGTCGAGCTTGCGAAGCGAACAGGCCACGACGAACGTATCGCGATCGTCGGTCGGCTCTTTCTCGCCGCTGGTAAACACGTAGACGAAAGGAAAGACTTCGCGGGCCGTGTTCACATAGCGCCCCAGAAACTGCCCGACTTTCTCGGCTCGCGATCTCGTCTGCAGGTCGCGAATGCCGGTCGCGTACTCAACGTCGTCAGGGGCGAGCGACAGCAGTCGATCGCACGCCCCGTCTGACATGACGCCGCGATATCCATAGAGATACCCTTCTCCCTGAACGCGACGAATCTGCAGGTTGCCGAATTCGCCGGCCGCCGAAACCCAGTTCGTCCCCTCGGGCACGCGATCGAACAAGCGCGCCGGCGGCGCGATGTGCAACGATTTTTGCGTCCGGGTTCGTTTGTAAAGGGTCGCGACGATGTCCGCGAATTGGTTGGCATTCCAGCGACTTTCGGTGCGGCCCAGGGCCTGCAGAGCGTCGCGAACCTGCTTCGTCATCACACTTGAGTATCGCAGCCGATAACCGGTGCCGCTCTTGCTGATCGCCAGGCTCGGAAACGGCCCGCGCACGGAAACGAAGTCGTCGCTGGAAATCGTCACCGGCAACAGGCTGGCCGGAATCGTACCTGTGTACTCGACCACGCCGGCCGCCGCCCGCGTCTCGCGTGCGGGGTACTGGGTTCGGGGGCAGATATCGATGATGTTAACCAGATACACTCCTTCGTGGGGAGTCATCAGGTCGCGGATTTTGCGGCTGAACTCGAGCGTTGTCAGGTGCCAGGGGACGCTCAGATCGTTAAATGCATCTCCGTAGACAAAATCGTAGGTGACGGGGGTTGCTCCGGCGGCTGCCAGTCGAACGTTTTCGCGAAGCCGATCGTCGACAAACTTGCGTGCGTCGCCGATCGTTGTTTTGACGTACGTTTTTCCCTCGGCGGGAGGGCCGAACTCGCGGGGCAGCCCCATCTCCTGTTCGACGGCCGCCTGGACGGCCGGGTCGATTTCGGCCACGTCGATCAGCGGGTGGTCGACAAAGCGACTCTCGATCCAGCGCGGGAAGACGAATCCTCCGCCACCGATGAACATCGTGCTCGTCCGCCGCGATCGAACGTAAAGTTCGGCCACCCGCGCGGCGAAGCCCGCCTCGTCACCGTGGGCCACAAGCGCCAGGGCTTCGACCAGAGAAATGGGCTTCGTGCAAATCAACGCCTTCATCACCGAGTCGTAATGCAGGCGACTCGCAAGGGCCGGGGGAAAATCGACGCCTGAGGGAAGTTCGTCGAGGGGCACGAACATCATGCCTTTGCCATCATGCGACGCCGCCCGCCAATCGCGATCGCCCTGCTGCCAGATCGACAGGATCGCATCGTTGAACTCCGCATCGGGGCCGATCGCCAACAGTGTGCGGAGCTGATCGATTGTCATGCCGCCGCGAATCGAAAGGCGACCCGACGTCGGTTCGTATTCGACTCCCTTCGGAATTGAGGCGGCCAGATCGCCGGCGACCGGCAGTTGCTGCAGCGTCACGGCGGTGACGCGATTCCATCCTTCGGCAGCTCGCTCGGTGATCGCAGCGTAAACCTGCTCATAGTCGTAATAAAGTTTTGTGGGATTTTCGGGGTTGTAATAGCTGTGCAACAGGAAATCGAGGCGCAATTGCTTGTTCTGGTCGCCGTCGGTCGACTTGGCATCAAAAATATTGATGGCGTAGTAATCGCTCTCGTCGTAGTACTCATCAGGGTCGTCAGAACGCAGCCCCAGCGTCATGCCCAGACGATGGAGTTGCGCTCCCAATTCGCTGCCCCACTCTTTCCAGTTCTCTTCGGCGCCCAGCCGCGCGGTCCGCCATTCGCGGCGAGCGTTCGCAGCCACGATCGCCTGGGCGTCCTTCTCGTCGCTCGCCTTCTGCAGTGCTTCTTCGTCGCTTCGGAAGTCATGCTCAGCGGTCGACCAGAGCGAGCGCACCCCAGCCAGATTGCGGCAAGTGCGGGCCATGCCCTCGGCAGTCGTCGACGAACAAACCCCGATGAGCACCACGAACGGAAGCACCCCCAGCAGCACCGTCGAGCGGAATGCCCATTGCCCGGCGGCGACGAACACCCCCATCAGCAACAACGTGCCGGCCGTCATGCAGATGATCTCGCGTGTTCCAAACGCGCCGATCAGCCAGAACCCGGTCAGAAAAGTGCCGACAATCGACCCCAGCGCCCCCCAGGCATAAATGTTGCCCACGGTGATCCCTGTCTTGACGCTGCGTTTGATGGCCATGTTGGCGACAACCGGTGAAATCGTCCCCAGCGCGAGTGCCGGGGCCAGAAAGACCCAGGCCACGACCAGCATGACCCACCATTGCCAATGCACATTCTCAGGACGCGGCGTATTGGCCGCCCAGGTGTTGAGGAGCAACACACTCAAGGTCAGCAGGCCCGCCAGCAGAAACTGCCAGCCCAACAGCTTGTGGGGCGCAAACCGATCGGCCAGCCAGCCACCGGCATAATTTCCGAGGCTGATTCCCGCGAGGACGACGCCGATCACCGACGTCCAGGTATACAGGGATTGGCCGACATAGCCCGCAATCAGTCGCGATGCCGTCAACTCCAACACCATCAGGCAAACACTGGTGCCGAAGACAATCGCATTGCACCCCATCATCGCCAGAAAGTCGCTGCTTCGGCTGCGCTTCGCGGTGACGGGCCAGAACTTGTCGCCTCCGACCGGAGGTGGAAGTTCGCCGCGTGGAGAGCCGGCCGGCCCGGCGCCAAGCCGGTTGGGATCGCCGGGCTTGAGCGGGTATTCGCTGGGGGCAGGGGATCGTTCGTCGGGCACGATGAACTCCTGAAAGTTCGATACACTGGTCGGCGGCGGCATGAGGCAACCCGGTTACTACGCCAGGGCCGGTCGCGTTTGAGGTAATTTCGCTTCGAACCCACTATACCCGCCCACTCAGAGCGCTGCCAATTGGCACGCGTGGCTGGTCGCGGGGAGGGTCATCCCCATGAGGCTGATCGGGAGCTGCCGGCGTGCAATGCCGAATGTCGAAATCGGAAGGTCGAATGAAATCTGAAGCTCAAAATCCGAATGAACAAAACGATTTTCGACATTCGAGCTTCGTCATTGTTTCGTCATTCTGATTTCGACATTCGGCATTGACTTCAGTCGGCATCTCCCTCGCGAATTCGGCAATAGCTGTCGTAGCGGAGCATCGAAACCAAGCCGCGCGAAACGGCCCGGCGAACACCGCACTGGCTCTCGTGGAAATGCGAACAATTGGGATACCGGCATTCGCGAAGGAAGGGTTGAAACTCAAGAAAAAAGCCTTCGACCTCCTCGGGAATGACATCCCACAGGTCCATCTGACGTATACCCGGCGTATCAACCACCCAACCGCCGAACGAAAGCTGCAGAAGACTGGCACTGGTTGTGGTGTGCTTTCCCTTTCGCGACTCCAGGGCCACTTCCAATGTCCGCAATTTCAGATTCGGTTCGAGCGCATTGATCAACGACGATTTACCGACGCCGCTTTGTCCGGCAAGCGCCGTTTCGCGGTTCGTACACAGACAGCGCAGCCTGGACAGCCCCATCCCGGTTTTGACGCTCGTCGTCAGCACGTCGTAACCGAGCTGCGCATAGGTCCCGACGATCGGCTGCAGTTCGACCAGGTCGGCGAGGTCGACCTTGTTGATGCAGATAATCGGCTTCATCCCCCCTTTGGCGGCGCTGATCAGATAGCGATCGATCAGGCTGGGCTTAAGCGGCGGGTCCACAGCCGAAGCCACGATCAACACCTGGTCGACGTTTGCCGCAAGGACGTGTTTTTGACGCTTGACCTTGCGGGTGAGCACGGCGCCGCGCGGCTCGACGCGCTCGATCACTCCCTGGCTTTCGGGCATCGGACGAAACAGCACCCGGTCACCTGCGGCGACGGCGGTTCGATCGCCAAGGCCCATGTTTTTGAGCATGCGACGTACGGCGCACTCGTAAATCGCTCCATCGTCGGCCTGGACCCGGCAACCCCCGCCGCGCGGGCTGAGCACCCGCCCGGCCAGCAACCCTGTCACGTCGACGTCGCGTTGGGGGGCATCGCCGGTTTCGCCAGAACTGATAATCGTTCGATAACGAGTCAACTGCCCCTTGCGGGAGACGCGCTGGTCGCCGCCGGTTTCGTCAAACCGGCCATCGGCGTCGAGTTGATCGGGACGCAGCCCGCGCTGCCGAGGGGCCTTCTGGCGGTTCTTGCGAAGCGGAACGCGAATCTTGCGTTTTTTGGCCACGTCAGATCTCGTCGTCCTCTTCCAGCCACTCGAAGACTCGCTCTTCGTCGTTGGCGGGATTCGTCCCCAAATCGGGTGGTGGCGATTTGCGATCCGGGGGAACCGACGGAGCGCTGGTCGCCCGCCTTCGCACCAACCCGGCTTTTTCCATCAGACTTTGGCCCGGAATTTCGTCGTTTTCAGCCAGCGGCGGCGGCGGGGGAGCGTCGGGAGCCACTGTGTAGTCGATCTTGAAACGGTGCTTGGCCACCGCCAATTCGTCGCCGGGCAAGATCCATTTCGACCGCACCCTGACGCCGTTGACCTTCGTGCCGTTACTGCTGTTCAAATCGCGAACGAGCCAGTAACCCTCGCGCATTTCGAGTTCGCAATGCCGCGACGAGACGTTGGGAAACCGCAGCGCGATGTCACAACCGTCACGCCGGCCGACCAGCAGTTTCACCTTCAGCAGCGGGATCGGGTCGCCCCCCCCCTGCGGCACCAGCTCACCGAACATCCTGTGAAATTTCCCTTTGCAAAGTGGATGTAGGCCCACCCTCCTCGCACCGCCGCAAACTCTGTCGACGAATCGATGGTGAATCGTAGCTCTCGCACCAAAGAGCGTCAATTGGCTGAAGCGCGTGTGTCGCCCCACAATAGAAATGTCACGGGGTTGGCACAACAACACGAGTCGCAAACGTGCGTCGCAAAAACGCGTGTCGCAAGCGACGCGGCGAAACACAAAACGCGAAACAGTCGTCACTGACTCGCAACCACCGTCAACCAGATCCCATCGAGCGAGACCCCCAGTTTCGGTGGAGTTCTCACCGAGCGCTCGAGCGCTTTCGGTTGGCCGGCTTTGCCCACAATGCGAATGGGTCCCGAAAAAGCCGGGCCGGTTGCGGTAATCGTCAGTTTCACCTCGGCCGCGGTCGGGCCGGTCGGCTCAGAAATCACGGGCGGCGCCTCGACCCCCGGCGGCAAACCGACCGCCGCAATCGTAATCGGGCCGACCGCCTGATCGGGCGGCGTGCGCCGCACGACCTTGATCGTCACCTCGGTTGGCTTGCCTGGTGCGACAACGACGGTGTCGGCAGCCGTCGACAGCTCAAAGTCCGGTTCGTCCAGCCGAATCGTGACGAGATAGCAGCACCGTGCTCCCCCCTGGCGATACCGGTCGCGAACGCTCAAGCGGTATTCACCATCGTGCGCGGCACGGTGCGTCACCACCGCGTCCCGCAGCGCCCCGGTGTCATCGACCTCGGCCACAACCGCGCCCGTCGGGTCGGCCAGTTGTACCAGCAAATCCAGCGGAAAACCGAGATTTCGCGATTCGGCGGTCGCGATCATGGTTTGTCCCTTCATGAGGGGGATGCGGTACACGTCGGCCTGGCCGGGGGTTTTCAGCCAGCCGGTCAGCGACGCGGGGACGGGGACAGCTTCGTCGAATCCTGCCTGCGCAGAAACCGATTTGATGACATCGGGGTTGAGACGAACGCGCGCCGCGCCGGCGAAGTCAGCGGCAAACGCCAGCCCCAGCCGCACATCGGGTGAAATCCGCAGATCGCTTTGCGCTTCGAACTCGTGAAGTGCATCCAACTTCGAATCGCCGAAGCGTACGACCGGCAGCCGCGTGCCGGGGGGGATATTCCAGCCCTGTACCTCGACCGTCCCGGGTTCGGAAGCTGCGACCGACAGCGGCAGGGCATGCGTAATGTACCGGCCGGTTGTCAGCGTCAGGCGATAGACGCAATTCGCGCCGCCGTGGAAGGCGATTGTCGTGCCGGGGGTCGCCGGAAACGCGAACAGTCGCACGATGTACGTACCCGATCGGCGCGCCGTGAAGGCCAGCCGCGGATCGAGCTGCAAGTCATCGTGATTCTCGGCGAGTACGGACCCGTCAGGCGACGCAACTTGCAAAATCGCGTCCATCGGCGAACCGAGCCGCGCGTTCGCGTCGACGGCGGTGACTAGCGTCTGGCCGGCCTCGAGCGCCACGGCAAATCCGTCGACGTCGGCATTCTGCAACACACCGTTGATCGTGACGCCCTGGCTCAGGCCTAGCGTCGATTCAAGTACTTGCGCGGTACGCGGCGAATTGTTCGGCTCGCGCTCGTCCAGTTCCTTGAGATTGCCGATCAGAAAAGGGACAGCGCCCGATGCCCCTTCGTTATTGAACAATCGAATCCAGACGCGGTCGGCCGGCAGGTCGGGCGGAATCGAAATCTCGAGCTTCCCCGACTCGCTTGCCGGTACGACCTCGACCCCTGAGGCCCAGGCCTTCACCGGCCAGGTGAATTCTCCCGTACAGGTGACGGTGACTTTTGTGCCGCGTTGACCCCCCGCGGGAAGTAAATGCGAGAGTGTCGGCGGCGCTGCTGACGCCGCGAGGGGAAACACAAGGCTCGCCGCGGTCATCACGCATCCGAGCACTATGCGGGACGCGCGGGAGAGTGAAAACGCGGGGTGATTCAATGTTGTAACTCGAAGTCGTGGCGAAAAATGAACCACGGATCACACCAATGACACGGATACGATACGAATTGAGTTGATCGTTGATTGAGGAATTGACGCATCCACGGACATCCGTGTGATTCGTGAAATCCGTGGTTTTCCCATTTTGTGTCGACTGAAGTCGCACACTACAGCAATTCGCCGATCGGCCGCGAGTCGCTGACCAGATGCGTCGGTCGGCCGTTGCCGGCGTAGAGAATCTTGTCGGGGTTGATCCCCAGTTTCGTATAGACGGTCGAAACGAGATTCTCGGGACCGTAGATTTTTTCGATCGCCGCGTAGCCGCGTGAATCGGTGGCGCCGACCACCTGGCCCGGCGGCGTGCCGCAGCCGGCGACGAGCACCGACAGTGCGCTCGACCAATGGTCGCGACCGGGAGTTTTGGAACCGGCGAGCGTGGTAATTTTCGGCGTCCGCCCGAACTCGCCCATCACCAGCACGAGCGTCGTGTCGAGCAAGCCGCGCTGGGCCAGATCTTCGATAAGGGTGGCGACGACCGCCTCAAACTGCTGTCCCTGCTTCCTGAACGCCGGGAAGATGTCGGCATGGTGATCCCAGCCCCCTTCATTCAACGTGACGAACGGGACCCCTGCCTCGACCAGTCGTCGCGCCAACAACACCCGCTGACCCAGCCCGCTGCGTCCGTACGCATTGCGAACCTGCTCGGGCTCGCGGTGAATTTCAAACGCCTTCTGTGCGGCAGCCGACGCCATCAGCGAGACCGCCTGCTGGAAGTTTTCGTCGATCCCCACCACCGGGTCTCCGGCGGCACGGTCGTGAAAACGGACGAACCGGTCGAGCCGCGCGCGGATGTCGCGGCGTCCGGCGGCGCGAGTGTCTTCGAGCTCGGCGGGAATCGTGACGTCACGCACTCGAAACGAGTCGCTGTTGGGGTCGTCGCTCACGACAAACGGAGCATGCCGCGCGCCGAGGAAGTTCGGCCCCCCCGACCGCGTGATACTCGGGAGAGAAAAATACGGCGGCAGGCCGTGGGGCGCGCCGCGCTCGGCGGAAACGACCGAACCCATGCTGGGGTGGAAACTGACGAAGGCCCCGCAACTGACCGGAATGCGCGTGGGAGCGCCGGTCATCATGTAGTGGTTGCCCGCGCCGTGATTGTTCTGATTGTGGCACACCGAGCGGACGATGGCCAATTTGTCGGTGATCGCCGCCAGCCGCGTCATGTTTTCTGAGAACATGACACCCGGGATTTTGGTTTGGATGGCGTCGAATTCGCCGCGGATCTCGGCCGGCGCATCGGGCTTGGGGTCAAACGTCTCGAAGTGACTGGGTCCGCCGTCCAGCCAGATCAAAATGCAGCTCGTCTTTGGCGCCGCCGGCTCGCCGGCGAAAGCCCGCAAGCGCAGCGCGTCGACAAACCCACCCCCCAGCAAGGCCCCCAGGCCCAGTTTGAGGCAGTCTCGCCGCGGCATTCCCTCACAGTTTCGGTGGATCGGCACGATGGTCACTCGCTTTCAATCGATGAACAGGAACTCGGGGGTATTCAAGAGCACCCAGAACAAGTCCTCAACCGCACCACGCCTGTTCTCGCGTTCACTCAGAATTTCAACGGCCGCCTGTCTTTCATCGTCCATCGGCAGCCGGCTGTACACCAGCAGGTAGGCTTCTTCCACAATCTCGGGATTTGACGCCGTACTCGCGGCCAGTTTCGCCGGCCGCGACGTATCGAGCGTCAGCTTACGGTTGAAGGCAGGTGAATTCATCAGGTGCAGGGCCTGCGGAGTTGTCGAATCGGACGTTCGCTCGCAGGGGGGGTCTTGATTCGGGTCGGGCCGGCCGAACGTGTCGAGGAAGAACGACGATGCGCGGTACGTCCACAATTGCGTCGCCCGTGCCCCTGGGGGCATGGCCGCGAATTCTTCTTCAGCATCCAGCACGTCGTTGACCGCGTCGAGCAGCACTTCGGCCCGCATCCGCTGCCGGTAGTAGCGTGAAAAGTTCTTAATGTCGGCGACGTTTCGTTCTGACGGCGTCGAGCTCAGCCCGAACACGTACGAGGTCATGATCGTGCGGATCAACTGCTTGATGTCGTATCCGTGTTGCCGGAAATCGGCGGCCAGGTAATCGAGCAGCGGTTCGTTCGAAGCGGGGTTGGTGGCGCGCAGGTCGTCGACCGGGTCGACCAACCCCTGCCCCATGATCTCGGCCCAGACGCGATTGGCCATCACTTTTGCGAAGAACGGGTTCGAGGGATCGGTCATCCACGTCGCCAGTATTTCGCGCGGATCGACTTCAGGCCCCAGCGTCAGCGGCTGGCCGGCCAGCGTTTGGGGCCGCACCGGCTCGCCGGTGCGGCCGTGGTTCAGTTGACCGGCCAGAGTCGTGAAGATCATCTCTTCGCCGCCGGAAATGGGGGGCGAGAGTCCCTCGCCTTTGTGCCCCACGCGCGAAAAGAATGACGCGAAGCCGTAGAAATCGTCCTGGCTCCAGACTTCGAACGGATGGTGGTGGCATTTGGCACACTCCAGCCGAACTCCCAGAAAGAGTTGACTGACCGAAGCGCCGATTTCGACCGGATCGGGTCGATCGCGAAAGATGACCGTGGCCCCGTGCCGCCAAGTGCTGCCCTGCGCGGTGATCAACTCGCGGACGAATTGATCGTAGGGCCTGTTCTGCCGGAACGCCTCCCGCAGCCAGGCGTCGAGGTTCCAGACCGCTTTGATCCCTGCCCGATACGGGTTGGGACGCAGCAGGTCGGCCCACTTGTTCGCCCAGAAGTCGGCGTACTCGGGACGCTCGAGCAGTTCATCCACCAGACGCTGACGCTTGTCGGGGGCCGTGTCGGCGAGAAAACGGCGCGTTTCGGTGGGAGTGGGCAAGCGACCGATGCTGCGCAAAGACACGCGACGATGAAGCGTCGCATCGCCGGTCGGAGCTGACGGCAGCATGCCCAGCCGCTTGAGCTTCTTCCAGACCAGATCGTCAACGTCGTTGTTTCGCGGCAAGGCGTCATAGACCGCGTCGGCCACCGTTCCCGAAAGCGGAATCGTGACCGTCGAAACGGCGATGTGGTTCATATACCGCACCATGATGGCCGCTTCGCCGGGGACGGGGCCGGCCTGCACGAGTCCCTCTCCCGAGACGGCGGCAATCGTGCTGTCGTTCGTTTGGAACGCGCTACCGTCGGTCACACTACGCCGGCTGCCATCGGAATACTCAGCCGTCACGTGCAGGGGAAAGCTCTCCTGGGGAGCCAGGCTGCGAGTCGGCGGATCGACGGTGACGCGCGTCAGACGCGGGGCATCGGCAGGGGTGCGAGGCGCCGACGCCTCGATCCACGTGCGGAGCAGCTTGAACTGCGGACTGTTGGCCTCAAGCCGCTTGCCCCCGCCGTGAGGCACCGCGCCGGTCGCTTTTCGCAACAGCAGGCTGCTCTCGGGAGACGCCGAGAAAATCCGTCGCCCGCGCGCCTCGCTGACCAGTGCCGCGTAATCGAAGTCGGAATCGAATCCCAAAAGCGACAAGGCAAAGCCATTCTGCCCTCGCGACTTACCATGACACGCCCCGGCATTGCAGCCGAACCGCGTCAACAGCGGCTGCACGTCGTTTTCGAACGTGACCGCCGATGAGGGCAAGGCGGCAGCGGCAGCAGGGGGCGCTTCCTGTCCGTAAGCCGATTCGGCCGTCGCAGCACCTGCCATGACGGCGAGTGCCAGCCACAGAAATCCAGCGGCCTTGCCTGTTCTTCGACACATAAGCAACACAGTGGCAAGCACAAAGCAGGGGTGCGGAACGCGGGGAAAAGTCGCGGCACGCAACATATTGCGGAGGCAGTCAGTTGCGTTCAAAGGCGGGTTTACGGCATTATGACACCTCGCCGGGCACGAATCAACCTCACCTGATGGATCCACGGAGCGTCAGGTTCAGGGCCTGGCCAAGTCGCGGAATGTATTGAGTTGAGCATGCCATACACGAGACACTTTGCTGGAAACGTTTCTTATGCAGCCCCACATTTGGCCGACAGAATCAAACGGCGATCCGGTCGTCGTCGCGGTCTGCACTTCGATTGGCGGCATACCGAAGACACCGCAACCGGCGGTGACCATCGTCACCTGCGGGGTACAGGGAGATGGGCAGGCGCACGAAAAGCACGTCAAACCGACTCGCGCTTTGAGCTTGTTCGACGAAGAACTGTTGCATGATTTGCAGGCATTGGGGTTCGTTCTCCAGCCCGGCTCAATTGGAGAAAACATCACTCTGAGGCATGTTCACGTCCAGCAGATGGCGTCGGGAACCGTTCTCGAAATCGGTTCTGTTCGCATCCGCCTCGAAGAGCCGCGAAAACCATGTTTTGTGCTGGACGCGATTGACGCGCGCCTCAAGGATGTGATCGTCGGGCGATGTGGTCATTAAAATGAACCTGTCCCAATACCGTTCGGCCCGAGAGTTGCATGTCGCGATTGTAGCGGAGAAAAAGTGGCAGTCTGAGAGCCGACCCTACCAAAATTGGCAGATGCATTGGGAGCCGCGCGGCGATGCGTCGGTTTTGGATGTGGGCGCGTGGTACCGCAAGCGTGGACGGCGGCGGCATGGAGATTCGAACAGCGCGCAGCGTCAAGCGACTCGCGACACGGTTTGAGACGTGGCCGAGTGACGAGCGATCAGCGGTTTTGTTTGGCCTGGTCCTGTTTCTCGAGTTTGACCAGGTGGGCCATGAGTTCGTCTTCGTCGGCCAGGCCGCAGAAGTAGAAGCAGATCATTTCGTAAGTCCGCAGCGTCGGCTTGCACCCGGCGTACAGGTTGATCAGCAGGCAAGCGATGATTGCACAGTAAGTCTGAA
>SIAF01000031.1 GCA_009691905.1 Planctomycetaceae bacterium
AACATCTGATCGGCACCCTCAATGACGCTGCTTTCGCGTATCCGGGGACCAAGCTGCAGCTCCATTTCACCTCCTTAGCACCGCCCGCCAATCCAAACTCGGTGCCAAAGCAAATTCCGCCAGATCAGGAGGTCTGAGCCTGTTGAAAAATCAGTCAGGTTCCGCCGAAACACATCAGATTTCCCATTATTTATCTCTTCGCGTCGAAGGCAGTCACCATTTTCAACAGGCTGTTAGGCGGAAGCCGGGTCAAAAGTCGCTTCGACGTTCGGATGGGATGAGAACAAGTGCCGGCCCGGCGGAAGGGCTGAAACCCGCGGCACGCAAAAGTTCAGTCGCAGGTGCTCGCCGAAACTTAAGGCGACGACACGCTGCGCAGCACGTCCTATTATCCCAGCTCGGCTTGCCGACGTTCAAGCCGAGACCCCGACAAAGTTTCCAGATTTGCGCACCGTGCCGAAGATTTCCGGGACAGGGTAGCGGGAGTCAGAGCGATGGGTGTGCCTGAGGAGTGACTCGCAGTCGGCCGCTTCGTGCGTCGCAAGGCGAAACTTGCAATACGATCGAACGATGGCCCCGTGGGCTGGCAAAACACGAGTGCCCCCGTAGCACAAGCGTCCCCGCTTGTGTTTCAAATGAAAATCACAGCCAGCAACCGTCCCCCGGCGTTGCCGCCGACTGATGCGAGCAAGCGGGGACGCCTGCTCTACGGAAAAAGTTCGAGTCCGCACGACGGTTGCTGCGGATTCGGGTGCCGGGGTTGTCGTCCGCCCCGACAGGCAACGCCGTGAAGGATTCTGTGGGCAATAAAATACGTAATTTGCGAGATACGAGTCGTCAGCGCCGAAATTTCGACGGTCGCAAAACTATCCAAACCGCGCAAATTACGGCCAGAAATCCTTCACGGCGTTGCCCGACAGGGCCAGCAACAAATCAGCCCGGGGCAAAGCGAAGCGGCAATAGCCGCGAAGCGCCGCCCCGGGTCGCCAGCCGCCATCAAGCAAAGCCCTGAAGGGGCGCGACAACACGGATTGACGTAGTTTCGCCCTTGCAGGCAACGCCGTGAAGGATTTCTGGCCGTAATTTGCGCGGTTTGGATAGTTTTGCGACCGTCGAAATTTCGGCGCTGACGACTCGTATCTCGCAAATTACGTATTTTATTGCCCACAGAATCCTTCACGGCGTTGCCTTGCAGGGCTACGGTTTTCGTTTGCTGCAAACCCGGGGCGACGCGACGCGGCAGATGCCGCGGTCGCTCTGCCCCGGGCTGATTTGTTTCAGCCCTTCGGGCTACTCCGGATCCAAAGACGACTTGGCATGCCACCCGTCGCGACGGGACCATCGCTGGTCTTTCGCCTGCGGCCGGTCACAAATTGTGCGAAGTGTTGCATGCTGCAATGCAGTCGCCGCAACCAGCCGCTCTGACCCCGGCACCCGGCGCCTCGATGCGCGCACCGGGAATCGGCGCAGCCGCACGCCTCGGGAGCAGGTTCCCGAGCGATCGCCAGATGGATTTTGCACCGACCATCAAACGGCTCCCGGAGGACGCATGGGAGTGATGATCAGGCCGCGGCGCTTCGTATTGGCGACCGCGCCAACCGTCTTCAAGTAGCGGTCCGCCTCGATCAGGTCCGGCAGCGGCTGCTGCTGGGCCGACCGGCCGTCCACGCTGACCTGCGCGGGGCCTTGGGCCGCCGTGTCGATTGAGGTCGAGAGGTCGTTTGCCACCGGGCACCACAGAAAACAGGAGACTGGGGCCGCGCGAATTGAACGCGGCGGTCTACCTGTGACTTATGCCGGCGTGATGAGTGGCGTCCGCAATTCGTGAAGAATCTGGCAAGAAGCGCATACCCCCTGTACTTGGAGTGTCTTGCCGCAGCGGTGTGGCTCGAAGGCGCGTGTTGATTGGCATTTAACCAGACACGAGGCACCTGCAGACTGGGATTCATTCCGACAGCGGCGGGCGGTACAAGGTACAATTCGGGAATCGCCACCATCAGCAAATGGGGACACTGGCAGGACCGGGCATTTCCGCAATTTCGTTTTGGGACAGCGGGGTCATCATGCAGCGTATTCACACAGTCATCGGGTTCGTGTCCGCGCTCGTTGTGTTCAGCTCCCCTGTCGGCATGCCAGCTGCTTTCGGCGGGTCGGACCCCACGTTGTTGGACTTGTATTACGCTGCCGAGGTGGCATTGATCGTCAAGCGCCCAGCCGTCGAATCGTCCGCGACAAATGAAAAGGAGCCGATTGCCGAGACGGTCCAGGTTTTGCGGGACAAGACGAAGTCTCACACACCTGGCGGCCAGTTTCGCGGGCCTGTCAACGAACCATCGACAAATCACAGAATACCGTTGACGCCTGACAAACTCGTGCTGGTGTTCGGCAACAAGGCTGACAACGTCGCATATCACGAACTCAGCGGCCGCAAGTATTGTCAGTCCGGAAGACCTGATTACTACGCGGGCATTCGCTGGGAAGTGCAAGCCGATGGTATGACTCCCCCCGCGATCGAATTCGTGGTGCGATCTCCCGATCCCACGATCGCTGTCGAGAAGCGTCTGGAATACTTTGCAAAATTTCTCGAGGGGGCCGATCGATTCGTCGCCGTCGAGGCGTTTTCGGAAATTAATAATGCCATTGTCGCTGCGAAGTATCGGCCGATCGCGACGCTCCGTCCGGAACAGATTCGCGGGTGGATGCTTAATCCGAAGACACCGACTTATCGTCGGAGCGGTTATGGCGTCATGCTGGGAATGTGCGGAGGCCCTGACGATGCAGCCGTGCTGGAACGAATCATCGCGCGCCCGGAAAAGGACGACGAAGATTGGCTCTGGATGGAAGGCGTCATGTCCGGCTATCTGCTGTTGAACGGCGAATCCGGATTGAAATTTCTGGAGTCCACCGTCTTGGCCGATCCCAAAGCATCGGACGGCGAAATCTACACAGTCTTCTCGGCCATCCGCATTGTGCGGCATCTTGGGAACAGTAGGATCGCCTCGGAACGGCTGAATACGACAGTAAAGTCGATGCTTGACCGGCCGGCATTTACGGATGTGATCATCATCGATCTTGCTTCAGCCAAAGACTGGTCGTTGCAGAAACAGCTCTTCGAGCGATTTGGAACCGCTGACTTCAGCGACAGGTACATAAAAAAGGCCATCATCGGATATTTGATTGCCAGCACGAAAGACGTGCCGAAGAATGCGTCAGAAAAGTTGCCTCGGCACGTGAGCGACGGAGAAAAGTACCTGGAAGAGCTGCGCCGGACCGATCCGAAGCTTGTCGCTGAAGTAGAAAAGTTCTTCTACCTCCGGTAGGTGCCTGCAACTCACTGTTGTCCCGTGCCGGAATCGCAGGGCTGAAGCGTGCGCTTCCCGGGTTGACGGACCAGGATTCACCCGGTCCTTTCAGCGTGTTCGGAAATCACTCCGATACGACCCGCTCCTGCGTCCGAACCAGCCGGCCGCAGGAGCGGCAACGGCGCGTGCGATAAGTGCGGTTCCCGTGATGCCGCGTGAACAGGGCCGGCATGTGCCGGCAACCACAGCCGCGGCAGCGCATTCCCTCTTGCGGTGCCTCGGTCGCCGCGGCCCGCTCCGGCGGGGCCGGATCGGCCGGAACCGGCTCGGGGCGCGCTTCCGCGCAGCGCTTGGTGCGTCGTTTCCGTTTCGCCGTCATTGCCTCTTTCCTGCCGCCATCTCGGACCATTTGCGGCTGCTTCCTGATCTCTTCACGGGTTGTTCCGACCCCAGCGCCGAACAACCGCACATCGAAGCACCGACGGCCGATCCCACGATGCAGTCGAGCCAGTGGTTGTCGAACCGCTCGGGTCGCGACTTCCATTCGTCCACCGTTCGCCCGCGCCCCTGGGTCTTGACGCGGTACTCGGCCGTCAGATGCTCGGCGAAGAGTCGATGCGCATCGGGATTGTTGCCGAAGAGCGACAGGCAACCCCGGTCCCCCATGGGGACGGCCAACCGGGAATGGATGAATGTTTTCCAGAAGTTCGTGTCGAACACGACGTGCCGCACGGCCCGCCGCCCTTGAACGCCGGGAATCCGCCAATTCAGTCCCAGGCGGTCGCCCGGCTTGCGCTTGTATTCCGAGAACGGAAAGCTCGAAGCCCCCACGAACCGGCCGTGGCTGGGGACCACGATCCCGGCGTAGGCGCTCTGCCGGCAGAACTGGTAGATCACGTCGGTGGACGAACCCCAGTTGTAATTTGAGGTGCAACGCGCGGGTCAGTATTAACTTCCGAGCTTCCCGCGCAGATACTCCACCGCATCCGCCAGTGCCTGCGGCAGCTTTTCGGGGTGTTTGCCGCCGGCCTGGGCCAGGTCGGGGCGGCCGCCGCCGCCGCCGTTGACGGCTTTTGCGGCGGCTTTCACCCAATCGACGGCGCTCAGTTTCTTCTCGACAAGCTCTTTGCCCAGGCCGGCGATCAGCGTGACTTTGCCTTCGGCGCCGGAGGCGAGAATCACGGCCAGCGGCGAGACTTTGCGACGCAACTGGTCGATCTGCGAGCGCATCTGATCGGAATTCCAGTCGTCGTTCTGGTAGGCGATGATTTTGACGCCGCCGACTTCAATCGCTTTGGCGACTAATTCTTCAACCAGACCCGTAGCCGCCTGGTCGGTCAGCTTGTGCAGGAGCTGTTTGAGCGTGCGGAGCTCGTCGATCAGGGCCGAGACGCGGTGCGGCAAATCCTCGACGCGCGGCACCTTGACGAGCTGCGCGAGCTCGAGCAGCGTTTGCTCGTCGTGGCGGATTTTTTCGAGCGCCTTTTCGCCGGTCAGGGCGGTGATGCGGCGGGTGCCGGCGGCGACTGACTCTTCGGCAACGATTTTGCACAGGCCGACCTGGCCGGTGTTCGAGAGGTGCGTGCCGCCGCACAATTCGCGGCTGAAGCTGCCCATCGTGACGACGCGGACGCGGTCGGGGTATTTCTCGCCGAACAACGCGGTGGCGCCCCCCTTTTTCGCTTCGGCCAGGTCCATGACTTCCCAGGTGACCGGCGCCCCTTCGGCGATGCGGGCGTTGATTTCGGTCTCGATCACCTGCAGTTGCTCACGGGAAATCGCCTTGGGCTGGGTGAAGTCGAACCGTAGCGAGTCGGCTTCGACTTTCGAGCCGCGCTGCGTGGCGTGCGTCCCCAGCGTCTTTTGCAGCGCATGGTGCAACAGGTGGGTGGCGGAGTGCGCGCGGCGGATGCCGGCGCGGCGGGCGGCATCGATTTTGGCGGTCAGTTTCGTGCCTACCTTAAGCTGCCCGCGACGCAAATGCCCGATGTGGGCGATGAACCCGCCGTGCCGCTGTGTATCCTGCACATGGAAGGTGCAGTCGGCGCTTTCAAGAACCCCGACGTCGCCAACCTGCCCCCCCGCCTCGCCGTAGAACGGCGAGCGATCGAGAACAACGACGACCGGCTGCTCGTGGCCGACCTCACGCAGCGCATCGACCAAGCGGTCTTCGGCGACGATGCCGACGACTTCGCCCTGGGCCTGGGTCGATTCGCAGCCGAGAAACTCGGTAGCCGTGGCGGTCTCGCGCAACACGTCGAGGGGGCCGGCTTTCATGACCGAATCGGCGAAGGCTTCGCTGCCGCTGATGCCGCGGTGCTTTTCCATCAATTCGCGGAAGCGGCCGCGGTCGACGCGCAGGTTGTTTCTCGCGGCGATGGCTTCGGTCAATTCGACGAGGAAGCCGTCGGTCTGGTGCAGGTCGAAGGCGTCGTCGCCCGAGATCACATCCAGCCCTTCCTTGCGAACCGTGTCGATGCAACGGTCGAGTTTGCGCAACCCCTTGTCGACGGTGTGCAGGAAGTATTCTTCTTCGGCCTTGATCACAAAGGCGACGCGCTCGATCGTTTCAGAAAGCTCGGGATACGGTCCGCGCATGATTTCGGCAACCGTCGGCACGATCGTGTGCAAGAACGGTTCTTTGCGCCCCAGCAGGTAGCCTTCGAGCACCGCGCGGCGGAGCAACTGCCGCACAACATAAGCCTGCTTTTCGTTGCCGGGGACGACATTTTCGTGAATGCAAAACGTGACGGCGCGCACATGATCGGCAATGCGGCGCACGGCACGCCCCTGCGGGCCGGCGTACGAATACTGCACACCAGCCGCGTTTCCTGCTGCGATGCACAGCGGTTTCAGGGCGTCGCTCTCGAAGTTGCTTTCGACCCCTTGCAGCACGGCGGCGGTGCGCTCAAGCCCCATGCCGGTGTCGATGTTTTTCTTGGGCAGGGGCCGCAGGTTATCGGGCGGGTGGCCCACGCGATTGAACTGCGTGAACACGAGATTCCAGATTTCGACGCTGCTTTTCGCACCGGGCGCGTGATAGTAGATCTCGCTGCATGGGCCGCACACGCCGTCGGGACCCTGCGACGGGGCGTTGGCAGGCCAGAAGTTCTCGCTTTCTCCCTCGCGACGAATGCGACCCGCCGGCAGTTTGACCTCGTTGTGCCAGATGTCGTAGGCCTCGTCGTCGTCGAGGTAGACGGTCACGCTCAGGCGTTCGGGAGCCAGCGCGAGCCATTTGGCGGAAGTGAGATACTCCCAGGCCCAGTGAATCGCCTCTTTTTTGAAGTAGTCGCCGAACGAGAAATTGCCCAGCATCTCGAAAAAGGTGTGGTGGTAGGCGGTGTTGCCGACGTTGTCGATGTCGCCGGTCCGCAGGCACTTCTGGCAGGTCGTGGCGCGGCTGAATTCGAGTTTGCCGATCCCCAGGAACTGATTTTTGAACTGGTTCATCCCGGCAGGGGTGAACAGCACGGTCGGGTCGCCGCGCGGGACCAGCACGTCGCTGGCTTTGCGGACGCATCCTTGAGACTCGAAAAACGCCAGATACGATTCGCGGAGCTCGTCAGTTTTCATGGGTCAACGGTTCAATCGGTGGTCGGGTCAATCGGTGTTCGGGGCCGAGTGACAGGGCTGCGCCGCGTCGTGCGGCGGATGCCATCAAACGGTCATGTCAAGGGACGGCCCTGCGACGGGGGAGGTTCGGCTCAGGCGGGATTTTAGTGGGGTCTTCCGCAGAAATGAAGGACAGCTCTACCTGATGTCGGTCCAGAGTGAGAGATTGGCGAGCCGGTGGGTTTACCCCACCGGGCGGGGGAATTCCGGTGGGGTAAACCCACCGGCTCGCCGCCAGGACGCGAGGCTGGTCCCGCCATTTTCTATGCGCAGACTCTCAGCGGGGCTTGACCTCGACCGTGCGTTCGCCGGCCTGGGGTGAGCTGCCGGGCAGGTACTGCAGCGAGACCGGTCCTGATTCGGTCTGAACGGCATCCAGAAACTCTTTGGGACTTCTGATGCGCCGCCGGTTGACGTGCGTGATCAAATCGCCCGACACGAGTTCGGCGGCCGCAGAGGGAGAACCGGCGGCCACTTCCAGAATCAACACGCCGCTGTTGCGTTCCGACGAATTGTCGATCTGCTTGAACAACCTTCGCCGGGCCGTCGGGTAGTCGTACACGAGGCCGCGCCACGGGTCGCGCAGGCGAACGCTGCTGATCAGGCCGTCTTCGTCGATGGCCGGCCACTTGCCGATTTCTACGGGGAAATCGAATTCGCGTCCCGAGGTGACCCGCCAGACCTTGAGACGAACGCTCGTTCCCGGTGCCAGGAGGCCGATCTCGCGCATCAAGTCGTTGGTCGACAGAATCGGCTTCTCGCCGACACGCAGCACGAGATCGTTGGCTTTAATCCCGGCGCGATCGGCAGGCAGGTTGCCCAGGACTTTCAGAATTCGCGCGGCACCGTACTGGCGGTACTTCGCGGCAATACCAGACAGCTCGCCTTGGAACTCGCTCGGAAAAACATCTTCCGGCGTGATGCCCAGAAAGCCGTATTCGACTTCTTTGCCCTGTTTGAGGGCTTCGATGATCCGACGCGTCGAGTCGTCGACGGGAAGCGCAAAGCCGGCCGATTTTTCGTAGCCGACGATCGACGCCAGCGAGGTGGTGATGCCGATCAGGTCTCCCTGCAAGTTGATCAGCGCCCCGCCGCTTGTTCCCAGCTCCAGTCGCGTATCGACCTGAATCAGAACCCCCAGATTGGGCAGGGTCGTCATGCGGTCCTTTTCGGTCAGGACGAGGTCGAGGTCTTGCATGGCTTGCCGCGTGAGGTTGCTGATAATGCCCCAGGAGGCACTGGCCGAACCGTCTCGGGCGATCAGGTACGGGTTGCCCAGCGCGATCGCGAACTGACCTTTGCGAAGGGTTGAGGCGTTTCCCAGACGCAATGGCTGCAAGTCGGTGGCGGCGATTTTCAGGACGGCGAGATTGCTGCGGGGGTCGGCGGCATAAATCTGGGCCGCATAGCCGCGACGATCGGCGAGCCGCACATACAGCTTCTGCTCGGTTGGCTTTTCGGGTTTTCCGACTTCCGGTCCCCCGCGCACGAGGTGGTAATTCGTCAGAATCAGGCCGTTCTCGCCGATGACGATCCCCGCACCGAATTCGTTGGGGATGTAATTGGGGTCTTCCAGGCCGGTCGGGCGTTCGTGCTGCGGCGGGAACTGAAAATTCTGGTTGCGACGGAACATCGGCGGTGCCGGCTGCTGGGGCTGCGCCTTGTCACGCGCGATGCTGACGACCGACTTCTCGGCCGATTCGATGGCTTTGACGAACGCATCTTGAATCGCAACGGCCGCCGCCAGGCCGCCGGGTTCATCGGCGAGCAATGGCGCGGCAGGGCCGATCAACCCGCCGGCCAGCAGGCCTGCCAGAAAGAACCGATTCATAGGAAAGGCCTCGCGTCAACGGATGCCAAACCGACGCCGGGCGCGAAATGAAAGCTCGCCCCGGCGAAACTGTCACACGTGAGCCTAACCATTTGCGATGCTCTTGGCGAGCGGGGGGCGTCAGCCCCCTGTTTCTAGTTTTCTGGTTTCAAATGATGTCGATCACTGATTATTCGGTCGCAAATGTTGTCACTCGCCCAAGAAACAGGGGGCTGACGCCCCCCGGGTCATTCATCGTCGTCGGCGGGTTGACCGTTGGTGCTCGGTTTCGGTGCGGCGTGCACGTGGCGGGCGGCCTTCACCTTTTCGATCAGTTCCTGAAGCAGCTTCGGGTTCTCTTTGAGGAAGGCCCGCGCTTTCTCGCGGCCCTGACCCATTTTCACATCGCCGTACGACAGCCAGGTGCCGGTGCGATCGAGAACGCGGTCTTCAATCGCCAGATCGATCACGTCTCCTTCGAGGCTGATCCCTTCTTCGCCGAGCATGTCGAACTCGCACTGCCGGAAGGGGGGCGCGACCTTGTTTTTGACGATCTTGACTTTCATGCGAATCCCGATCGACGTTTCCCCCTCTTTGAGAGTGCTGAGGCGACGAACGTCGACGCGGCAGGTGCTGTAGAACTTCAAGGCGCGGCCGCCGGGGGTCGTCTCGGGGCTGCCGAACATAACGCCGATTTTCTCGCGGATCTGGTTGATGAAAACGACGCAGGTTTTCGAGCGGGCGATAGCCCCCGTCAGCTTGCGCATCGCCTGGCTCATCATGCGGGCCTGCAGGCCGACGTGCGTATCGCCTATGTCGCCGTCAAGTTCGGCCTTGGGCACCAGGGCCGCCACCGAGTCGATCACGATGATGTCGACTGCGTTCGACTTGATCAGCATTTCGGCGATTTGCAGCGCCTCTTCGCCGTACGACGGTTGACTGACCAGCAGGTCTTCGAGATTGACGCCCAGGCGCTTGGCCCACGCGGGGTCGAGGGCATGTTCGGCATCAATGAAGGCGGCAATGCCCCCCAGCTTCTGGGCGTTGGCGATCACATGCAGGGCCAGCGTCGTCTTGCCGCTCGATTCGGGACCGAACAGCTCGATGATGCGTCCGCGAGGAAAGCCCTGGCCTCCCATCGCGAGATCGAGCGACAGGGCACCGGTCGGGATGCCTTCAATCGGGATGCCGGCGGCGTCGGACAGCTTCATAATCGCGCCCCGGCCGAACGACTTCTCGATCTGGCTCAGCGTGTTTTCGAGGATTTTAGCTTCGACGGAATCGGTCTCGGGCTTGCCCGCTCGGGGGGCCTTGGCAGATTTGGCGGACATGCGTCTCTCCTTTGTCGGATGGTTCGGGTTGGATGGCCGAAAAACTGTGTTATACTGAACAAAAGAATACCATATCAATCTTTCGGCGTTCCGCAAGGGGAAATTTGAGGATTTTTCTGATCTTTCGCCAGCAGCAGGCTCAAACCAGAGGCTTGTTCAATTCTGTCGTTCTTTGGAATCCCGCGCAAGTTCCGCCAGCAGATCCCACGTATATAGTCCCGTCGAATGACCGTCGGTCCAGACGATTTTGAGGGCATAGTTGCCCGTAAAGCTCATCGAAATGGGGGCGATTTCGGAAGGGATCGTTGTCGGGTCGAGAATTCGCGCCCCCGTGAATTCGTCAACACACGAGGCACAGGGACAGCGGGCGCGAACGGTGTGGAACGGCACTTCGACCGGCGGTGCGCCGGGCCATTCCAATTCGAGCCCGCCCGCTTGTCGATGGGCTCGAATTCGCGAAGGGGGAGGAGCGGGAGTCATGGCGAGTGCGCACGATTCTGCAAGTGCTGCCGGGAATGATCGATTGACCCCAGCGAGCCGCCGTAAGTCAGCCCTCTGTTTCTTATACGTGTTTTCGAGTGAACTGAAATACAACTTGTAATGCGCATGCGTGATCGCGCGCCCGAGAAACAGAGCGGAGAAACAGGGGGCTTACGCCCCCCGCTCGCCGGAGGACTTGTTTCCGACCGCACGGGTTATAACATATCGCTTTCTCACGGGGCCGTCATCCCGCACGAAGCCGAAAGAAGCGCACGATGCTGTTGTTGATCTGCGGATGTCTGGTCTCGGGGTTCGCGATTTCGTTCGGGGTGAATCTGGCGATGCTCAGGCTTGCCCCGCGCTGGGGGCTGATCGATCAGCCGAATTCCCGCAAAGTGCACGTTGTGCCGACTCCTTTGGGGGGGGGGTGGGGATCCTGTTGGGGGTCATGCTGCCGCTCGTTGCCGTGCAAGCGGCGGCGTGGTGGATCGGGCGGACGGGTGCCGTTCCAGACTGGCTGCCGACAGATTTAACGGCGAACATCGAGGGGCTGGCGGCTCGATCAGGGCAACTGTGGTGCATCGTGTCGGCCGGCGTGATCATCGCCGCTTTGGGTTTTATCGACGACGTTCGGGCTCTTGCCTGGCAGCCCAAACTGCTGGTGCAACTGGCAGTCGCCGGGGGACTCGTTGCGGGGGGGGTCCGTGGGACCGTGTTCGTCGAGTGGCCCCTGTTGGGGGCGGCGATTTCGGTGCTGTGGATTGTGACGTTGGTCAACGCTCTGAATTTTCTGGACAACATGGATGGCCTGTCGGCCGGAATCGGGACGATCGCCTCGGTAATTTTCGCGCTGATGATGCTCACGGGAACCAGTCAGCCGCATTGGTTCGTGGCCGGGTTCTTGCTGTTGCTGGCGGGTGCTCAGGCGGGATTCTTGTGGCACAATCGGCCCCCGGCGAAGATTTTCATGGGCGACACCGGCAGTTGCCTGATCGGTCTGTGGCTAGGCTGCCTGACGCTGGTGGGGACGTTCTACGATTATCACCAAACGGGGCCGCATGTGATTCTGGCTCCGCTGTGCGTGCTCGCGGTCCCGCTGTACGATTTCGGGTCGGTGATGCTGATCCGCCTTTCGCAGGGACGCAGCCCGTTTCATGCCGATAAGTCGCACTTTTCACACCGGCTGGTGGAGCTGGGGCTGAGCCGACCGCACGCGGTTTTGACGATTCACCTGCTCACGCTGGCGACCGGGCTGGCGGGGTTATTGCTGTACCAGGTTCCGGGGTGGAGCGGCGCGCTGTTGATCCTGGGGCTGGTCGTGAGCGTCCTGGCGGTGATTGCGATTCTGGAAACCGTCGGCCGCAATGCGAAAAACTCTGTGTAGCGAGGCGCTGTAGTCGCTCCTCAAAGAACCGATGTCGATCGAGTTGACCCTCTTCGCGCAACTGTTCGCCCCAGCATGACCAGAAACCGAGCGAAACACTCGCGAAGAGGCGAAGCATCGCGCCCCGATCAATATTCGGCGACGCCGGTGCATGCATCGGGGCGTCTGGAAGGTCTCGTGACGCTGATGACGGCGGCGGTCGTCGCCTGCCGCTTGCTGACCGCGACGGAGGGGGCGGTCGCAGGGGAAACGTTGTGGATCGTGCAGTTCACTTTATTGACGCTGCTCGTGTGGGTGTTTGCGGCATTCCGAAACGAGGGATTGCGGGGCAGGCTGGACTGGATCGATGCGGGCTTGGGGTTGATGGTTCTGGGGCAGTTTGTCGCCGCGCTGGTCAACCGCTCGCAGTCTGACGGTCGGGCGCTGGTCAACATGGTCTGGGAGTGGTGCGGGCTGCTGGTGACCTGGTTTCTGCTGAGGCGCGTCGTCGCCCAGCCCGCGGCACGCCGCAGTTTGACCGTGGCCATTCTCGCGCTGGTCGCCTCTCTGTCGGGGTTCGGGATCTGGCAGCACTACGTCTCGCTTCCCGAGACGCGCCGCGAGGTGACGAACCTGCAAAGCGAATGGGACGCATTGCAAACCCAGGGGCGACCGGCCGATCCGAGCGACGCATCGGACTACGACGAGAGGTTGCAGTTTTTGCGGCTGGAATTTGTGCGACAGGGAATTCCGACCGAAGGTTCAAGTCGCATGTTGTGGGACCAGCGCTTGCAGTCGAGCAGCGAACCGTACGGCCTGTTCGGGCTGGCGAATACGTTTGCCGGCCTGCTCGTCGCCGGGCTGGTGCTGTGGATGGGTCTGGCGGCGGCGACGATTCGCGGCGGTGCCAAACCTGGTTCGGCGCTGGCGCTCGCCGCCGTGTGCCTGTTGATCGCCTATTGTCTGGTGCTGACGAAGAGCCGCACGGCCTACGTCGGGCTGCTGGTCGGATTGGCGTTTGCAGCCGTCGCGCTGCGGACGAAGGCAACTTCGCCCCGAGCGCTGTGGATGGGAAGCGCGGCGCTGGTCGTGTCGTTGAGTCTCCTGGCGGGACTGGCGGCGCTCACGGGGGGATTGGATTCGCTGGTGCTTTCGGAATCGTTCAAATCGCTGCGGTACCGCGGCGAGTATTGGGTGGGAACGTGGCGGATGTTGACCGCCGACGTCGTGAGCTGGCTGGCGGGTGTCGGGCCCGGCAACTTTCGTCCGCACTACCTGCAATTCAAGCTTCCGCAATCGAGCGAAGAAATTGCCGAGCCGCACAACCTGATTCTCGACATCTGGGCCAACGGGGGGCTCGTCGCGCTGGCAGGACTGGGCCTTTTGCTGGCGGCCGGCACCCGGCCGCTGTGGCGCCGAGCGTCTATCACATCGCCTCCCGAAACCGTTTCGCCGCCAACCTTGGTTGCCGCGACTACAAGAAACGACGCCGTAACTCGCGCGTCCCGCTGGCGCGATCCCGTCCTGATCGGGACCGCTTTGGCGTTCGGCCTCGTGTTTCTCGTGGGAGGCCTGACCGACGCGCGAATTCTGGTGTTGGGCTGCGGCTGGATGCTCGCGCTGGCGATCGTGCCGACGGCGCTGGAGTGCGAGCTGCCGGTCGTCTGGTTCGGTGCGGCGTTTATGTCCCTGACGGTCCATCTGCTGGGGGCCGGAGGAATCTCGATGCCGGCGATCACCCAGACACTCTTCTGGCTGGTCGCGGTCGGTGCGACCGATTCGCCGCCGCGCGCCTGGTTCGGCAGACTCGCGGCGCGGTGGGCCGGTTTTGTCGGGGCGGCCGCGGCTTTCGCCCTGTACGTCGGCTGCTGGATGTCGGCCACGATTCCCGTGATGCAGGCGGCCAACGACCTTTCTGCGGGCGAGCAGGCGCTGTACGAAGAAGGCCGCTTCGACAAGGGAGAACGGGCCTACCGTCAGGCGGCCGAGGCCGACCCGCTGGGGGCCGAAGCCTGCGAGCGGCTTGCCGAGCTGTACCTGCAGCGCTGGCTGTCGACTCGCGACGACGACGATTTTGAACGCAGTTTGAACTGGCAAAACAAGGTGCTTGCCCGGCAGCCGCGAAACATGCGCGGTTATCGGCGGCTGGGGGCTACGTACCTGGCGCGCTTCGATCGGACGAAAAACCGGGACGACGCGGCCCGCGCCGCCGACGAATTCGCCCGCGCCGTCGATTTGTACCCGACCCATGTCGAACTTTTGTCGGAGCTGGCCGAGGCGTACTGGTCGGCGGGGCAGGTCGAGGCCGCCCGCCGGTTCGCCGATCGAGCCGCCGAACTGGACGCGATCAATCACCAAGCCGGGCACGTCGACAAATGGCTTTCGAGCGAGCGACTCCAGGTGCTGGAGACGATTCGCGAGCCGTAATGCTCATTCTGTGAAAGGTTCAACACGATGGATTTGCTCAGTACGATTTCGGGTTCGTTGATGGAGGGGTTCTTTCCGGCCGGGTGGGATCTGAAAAAGATCGATGCGTGTGTCGATGCCGATCCGCAGTCGATCGGCAAGCGGCAGCGCTGGTGGCATCGCGACTTCGAGCCGGTTGCCTGCGCGACCTATGCCGACTTCGACACGATGATGGGGCATGAAATTGCGTTGACGATCAAGCGCAGTCGGGACGCGGGCGAAAAGCTGGCCCTGATCTTGCCGGTGGGGCCGATGGGCATGTATCGCTGGGCGGTGTATTTTCTCAGCGAATGGGGCGTTCCCTGCGACCACTGCTTCGGCTTCAACATGGACGAATGGAGCGACGCCCAGGGGAACACGCTCCCCTCGACGAATCCCGGGGCCTTTCAATATGCGATGCAGCAGGCGTTTTACGGACCGCTGGGGAAGCTGACGATTCCGGTGAAGCAGCGGTATTTCGCTACGAAAAAGGTGCTGCCGACGTATGCCGATCGCATCGGCGAGCTCAAGTCGGCCGGAGCCAAACTGACCGTGATTTTCGGCATCGGCCGGGTCTGTCACATCGCCTTCTGGGAACCGCATTTTGCCGCCGAGTTCAAGACCCAGCGCGAATGGAAAGCGCAGACTCACCGGCTGGGGGCGAAGCTGCATCCGCTGACGATCGAGCAGAACGCACTGACCAGTTTCAAGAGCCGCACGACGCTGGTGCCGGCGTTTGCCAACACGATCGGTCCGGGTTTGTTCTTGAAAGCCGACTCGATCATCGGCGGCGCCGACGGCACACTGGGGCGCGGGATGATGTGGCAGGGCCTCAGCCTGTGGATGACGCTCAGACACGATCCTTCGCCGTGGATCCCCTCGACCTTTATGCCGACGCAGGCGGGACGATTGTTTTACTTGACTGAACTGGCGGGGCCGCTGGCGGCGGAGTGCAATTGACTCGCACAGACGTTGGCAAATCCCACTTGCTGCCGCGTTTGTCGCCTGCGAGAATTGCGATATGAGGGAACTGATTCGCGAACGATCTTTTCCGAAGTGGAGTATTCAATGACGACGGTCAATGTTTCCCTGCCGAAAGCTCTGCATGGGTTCGTTGAAAAGCGGACGAAAGCGGGCGGCTATGAGGATGCCAGCGAGTACTTTCGGGCGTTAGTTCGGGAAGATCAACGGCGGCTCCGTGACCTCGAACGGAAAATTCTTGAAGGACTCAACAGCGGCGAGCGCATCGAAGTCAACAAAGAGTACTGGGAGAAAAAAAAGACCGCACTTAAGGCGAAATTTGCGAAGAAAAAGTCGCGATCGTGAAATACCGGTTGTTTGTATTCCCCGAAGCGGATCGGGACCTCGAAGAACTGGCGGGCTACATTGCCCGCACGAGCGAGGCATCGGCTCTGCGATTCTATGATGCCGTGGAGCATACCTACGGGCGAATCGTTGCTGCACCGGAATCCGTCGCTCTGTATGGTTTCACACGGGCAGAAATGACTGATTTGCGAGTTCGGTCCGTTCGTGGATTTCCGAACCATCTGATTTTTTATCGGGCGCTCCATGGCGAAGTGCAGATTGTTCGGTTGCTCCATGCGGCTCGGGATTTGTCAGCCGGTTTTCCCGATCAGAACTGACTATTCGTCGAGGCTTGACCCTACTGCACCACCTGCGCGAGCACTTCGTCGTCGACGTAAATCGGCAGCGTCGGCTTGAACTGCACCGCCAGGGCGATGGCGTCGCTGGGGCGGCTGTCAACTTCAATCAGCTCGCCGTCGCGGCGGATGCGCATCAGGGCAAAGTACGTGTGTTCTTCGAGCTTGTTGATAACGATGTCCTGAATCTCGCCCCCCAACTGCTCGACGACGTTGCGCAACAGGTCGTGCGTCATCGGCCGCTGCGATTCTTCCCCCTTGACGTGGCGGTTGATGCTGAGCGCCTCGAAGAGGCCGATCAGAATCGGAAACTGCCGCGGACCATCGACCTCGCGCAGGTACACGACCTGCTGATCGCCGATTTCGCTGATGATGATGCGGGCCAATTCCATCTGCACGAGCACGGCAGTCGCTCCGGGGGAGATGCGAGTGAAGGGTTATCTGGCGATTATACAGCGAGTGAAAATTGGGCTGCAAGCGGGATGCGCGAAGAGGCAAGCTGCGGCAAGCGTTAAACCAGACGCTTGCGGCTTAGCCATGCGTTCGCGGCGGTCGCGCAAACCGCCGGCGCTACGCGCCCCCCAGCGCTTTGATGATGTCTTCGACGCTGATCAGTTGCTTTTTCAAACCGTGGAGCGCCTCGCGGACCTGCTCGACCACCTCGCGGGGGGCTTTGGCGACGAAGCTCTCGTTGGCCAGCTTTCGTTCGTTGCCGAGGATGAAGCCTCGCAGTTTGTCGGCTTCCTTGCGTTGCCTCGACAGCTCGGCTTCGCGGTCGACGACCCCTTCGAGGGGGATGAAACCGTCGGCATCGCCGAGCGAGAAACTGGCCGAAGTCCCCGGTCGATCGACGTCGACGCCAGCCGCCTTGAGCACCGTTTTCGCCAAGTTCTCGAACTGCCCGGCGACGTCGTTCAATTGGCTGGCCACGTCGGGCTGACAGCGAACGTGCAGCGACAGTTCGACGCGATCTTCGATGCGGTACATGGCCCGCACGTTGCGTAGCGCCACGATCATTTCCTGCAGCCGGGCGAATCGCGCTTCGAGAGAATTGTCGCGCCATTCGAGCGGGAGTTCGGGCCATGACGCGATGAGGCAAGCCGCGGCGGCCGGTTGGGGTGCGAGGAGACCGCGCTCAGGGGCGATTTCATTCAAGCGCTGCCAGAGTTCTTCGCAAATGAAGGGGGTGAAGGGTGACAACAGGCGCAACAGCGTGTCGAGGACCCCGACCAGCATGCGCTGTGCCGCCGGCCGGCGCTCGTCGTCGCGCAGACGGGGCTTGAGCATCTCGATGTACCAGTCGCAGAATTCGTTCCAGGCGAAGTCTCGCAAGGCCCGCGTGGCGGCATCGAAGTGATACTCACCCAGCAGGCTGGTCACGCTGCGCCCCGTCGTCGCCAGACGACTGAGGATCCAGCGATCTTCCAACATCAGATCGCTTTCGGCGATCGGGCCGGGAGTGTAGTTCGCCAGGTTCATGATGGCGAACCGCGACGCGTTCCACAGTTTGTTGCAGAAATTGCGTCCGTACTCAAACCGCTCGCTCACGACGCGGGCCACCGGCTCGCCGGGGTCGGGCTCGTACCAGGGGCTGGAATACTGCGGCTCGGCTTTGCACTTCGCGCACTTGAGCCGCGGTTTGACGCCGTTGGCAGGCTTCGCTTTCTGATGAGCATCAGTTTGCGGGATCAGTTCGCCGCAGGCGGGGCATTCGTAGCCAACCGGCAGCCGCACATCCTGATTCTCGCCGGCAAACGACGTGATCGTGAAGCGGACGGCATCGACGCCGTACTTGTCGAACAAATCGAGCGGATCGACGCCGTTTCCCTTGCTCTTCGACATCGTCTGGCCGAACCCGTCGAGAATTTTCGGGTGGACGTGGACATGGCGAAAGGGAATATCGCCCATGTTGTACAGGCCCATGATGACCATCCGGGCCACCCATAGCGTGATGATGTCGCGCGAGGTGATGAGTACGCTGCTAGGGTAAAAATATCGCAACACTTCATTACCCCCCCCACCCAAGCCGACCGCTGTGCGGTCGGTACCGACGCCATAGGCGTCGGCTTGGGTGGGGGGCGTTTTCTGATGCACGGCTGTTTGATGCAATGGGGGGTTATGCTCGAGGTCTGGCCAGCCCAGTGTTTCGTGTGGCCACAAGGCTGAACTAAACCAGGTGTCGAGGACGTCGGGGTCCTGACGAAGATTGTGAATATTGCGAGTTGCGGCTTCATGCGATTGCGCCACTGCCGGGTCGACAAAAACTCGTGATGGAAGTGGTTGTGTTGGGTCGACATGCTCAGACTTGATTGACTGCTTCGACGCTAGAAGTTGGCTAAGAACTTCGTGCGCATTTTGTGTCCCAGCGCAGCAACGAATCTGAGCATCGGTTGGAAAATCGACGAAGTATTCTTCGCTTTGAACACCTGCTGACGTCAAATATCCCCTTAGCTCCCCCTCTGTACTTTCACGTAGGGCGGACCATTCTTGTTTCGATTCTACGCCTCCCACTGACACATCAGCCGTCCAGATTGGAATCCGATGCCCCCACCACAACTGCCGGCTGATGCACCAGTCGCGTTTTTCGCCGAGCCAGTCGAGATATGTCTTCGTATACCGCGGCGGGAAGAATTTCACCTTGCCGCTGCGAACGACTTCCATCGCGTTTTCGCCGAGCGTCTCCATCTCCACGAACCACTGGTCCGAGAGATACGGCTCGACCGGCGTCTTGCTGCGGTCGCTGTGGGCGACTTCGATGTCGCGGTCTTCGATCTTCACGAGGTGGCCGAGTTTTTCCATCTCGGCAACGACTTGTTGGCGAGCCTCGTAACGATCGAGGCCCTGCCAGCGGCCGGCGTTCTCGTTGAGCGTCCCGTCGGGGTTCAGGATGTTGATTGGCCCCATCTTGTGGCGCTGGCCGCAGGCGTAGTCGTTGGGGTCGTGGGCCGGCGTGACCTTGACGCAGCCGGTCCCCAGTTCGCGATCGACCAGCAGCGCATCGGCGATGATCGGAATCTCGCGGCCATTGAGCGGGATCTTGACCAGCTTGCCGACCAGGTGCCGATAGCGATCGTCCTGTGGGTGTACGGCGACAGCCGTGTCACCGAGCATCGTCTCGGGGCGGGTCGTCGAGAAGGCGATCGTTTCGTTCGTGCCGACGACCGGGTACGTGAAGGTCCAGAAGTGCCCTTTGACGGTCTCGTGGAAGACTTCGTCGTCAGCCACGGCGGTCTGCAAGAAAGTATCCCAGTTGACGAGCCGCTTGCCGCGGTAGATCAGGCCGTCTTTGAACAGTTTGAAAAACGTGTGCCTCACGGCGCGCGAGCAGACCTCGTCGAGCGTGAACCGTGTCCGCCGCCAGTCGCAGCTCGCGCCTGACTGCTTAAGCTGGTTGAGAATTCGGGCTTCATATTCGTCCTTCCATTTCCAGATGCGCTGGACGAGGGCCTCGCGGCCGATGTCGTGCCGCGTCAGGCCCTCTTCTTCGAGCATGCGGCGTTCAACGACCGCCTGCGTGGCGATGCCGGCATGATCGGTGCCGGGCATCCACAGCGCCTCGTAGCCCTGCATTCGCCGCCAGCGGGTGATCAGATCCTGCAGCGTGCCGTTGAGGGCATGCCCCATGTGCAGCGCTCCCGTGACGTTGGGAAGCGGGATCATGATCGTGTGCGATTTTTTGGCCGGGTTGGGGTTGGCGTCGAAGTACCCCCCCTCATGCCAGAACGCGATCCAGCGGGGCTGGACGTCTTTGGGGTCGTATTGCCTGGCAAGCTCGGTGGTCATAGAGAAAAAAAAAGTCGAAAACAATGAAAACAACCCCGGCGAGCGGGGGGCGTCAGCCCCCTGTTTCTTGGCCCGAACCAGCCCCCCACTCAATAAGTCACAACGGCGCTCGAAGTAACCGCACCGTGCGACCAACGACCGACACACGAGAGCGCCCCCTCGTTCGCGGGATTGTAGCGGGGCAGCGGGCCGGCGTCGAAGTCAGATCGGCGGGATCGACGCGTGGATTTCATCGAGCAACGCCCGCGTGCCGTGTTCGTCGCACCAGCGGTGGACGTAGCCCCAATCGATCCGGTCGCCCCTCACGGCGATGACGTCGCGCACGTCGTCACGATCCTTGTTTCGCCCGGCACGCAAAATCCAGCGCAGCTTGGTCACCAATACATCCTCTGCGGTTGGCAAATAGGCCGTGCAATCTGTCAGTTTTTGCGTAATTCGGCGGCGAAATCGTTCGCAATCATGCAGATCGGCGCTCAGTCGAAACAACTCGATTTTGAACTTCGTCCCCGCGACCGTCACGATGCTGCGCGTGGTGCCCGCCACTGTCTCAAACAACAGTTGGGGGTCCAGTTGAAAGTCTGGACCGAGGCTCGCGATGACAGGCCCTAGCACCTTATCTCCAAGCTGAATGACAAAGTCGGCATCTTGAGTCGACCGCGGGATCCCATAAAAGTTGCTCGAGAACGACCCGGCAAGCATGTAGGGGATTCCGGCCGCATCGAGCGCACAAATCATGGCGCACGTCGCTTCCTGGCCCGTCAACTGCCACCTTCCAATCGTCTGGCCAGAGCCAAGCGTTCCGAAAGTATCCGCTGAACGTCGTCTTCGGTGGCCTCGGGAAATTGGGCTCGAATTCCGCACTCAGTAATGCGGCAGGCGTACTCGAAAAGTTCCGCCCCTGCCATGAGTTTGATCTCCGGCGGGGTTACCCGGGCGCGAAGGACTTTCTCGCGATAAATATCGTCGGCGAGCTCAATATCAACAGGCATGGTCAGACATCACGAAACGTGCGGATCGAAGCCAACTCAATAATATGTCATCAAAATGTATGATACCTTCTGAATATCGAAGCGGGAACAGGCGATTTCGCAACTCAAAACACCCGACCTCGCCGAATTCCCGAGACGATCAGAGCCACTCCCACCAACCCGACGACGACCGGCTGCAAGACCGCCCCTTCGCCGAATTCAGCGCCGCTGATCAGCACGGCGTCGCCGATGAGGATGACAATGCCGGCAACGAGAAAGCGGAGGGCGAGTTTATCCATGTTTGCAATCGGATTACGTGAGCCAGCCAAGGAAGCAATGCGGCACGAAATGCAAAGTGACCCTTCAGGGGGCTCGCGCCCCCCGCTCGCCTGCTCGACTATCCTGCGTGTCAACTTAGTGACTCATTAAGGCACCGCGGCACGCTCCGCCATCTTCGCCGAAACCGGCTCAGCAACGGCCGGGTCATCCTTGCACAGCTTGTACTCGATGCTGTCGACCAGCGCCAGCCAACTGGCTTCGATCACGTTTTCGCTGACGCCGACCGTGCTCCAGACCTCGTCGGCGTCGCGGCTTTCGATGACGACCCGCACCCGGGCTGCCGTCCCCTCGGCCGAGTTGATCACGCGCACTTTGTAATCGACCAGTTGCATCTCGGCCAGCCGCGGATAGGTAGGCAGCAGCGCTTTGCGCAGCGCCGTATCGAGAGCGTTGACCGGCCCGTCTCCCTCGGCAACGACGTGCTCGATGCGGTCTTTGACCAGCAGCTTGACAGTGGCCTCGGTCAGCGGCGAGCCGACGTCGGCGGTCTCGACGTTCACCCGATAGTGAATCCGTTCGAATTTCGACTGATGCAGCCCCGCGAGCTTGCGGACCATGAGATCGAACGAGGCCTCGGCAGCTTCGAACTGATAGCCCTCGTTCTCGAGATCCTGGACGCGGTCGAGAATTTTCGCCATCAAGTCGCTGTCGTGCTGCAACTGGTATTTGGTGGTCTTGGCGACGATGTTCGATCGCCCCGACAACTCGCTGACCAGCACCCGCCGCACGTTGCCCACCGATTCGGGAGGAATGTGCTCGTAGCTTTTCGACACGCGATTGACGGCATGCACGTGCATGCCCCCTTTGTGCGCGAAGGCGCTCGTTCCGACGAACGGCTGGTTCGAGCGAAAATTCATGTTGGCGATTTCGTAAACGTATCGCGACAGCTCGGTCAACCGCTCGCCCCCCCTGGGGAGCAGCACCTCATAGCCGGGCTTCTTGAGCCCCAGGTTGGCCGCCACGCTGACGAGGTCGGCATTGCCGCAGCGTTCGCCGACGCCGTTGATCGTTCCCTGCACCTGCGTCGCACCTTTGTATACAGCCGCCAGCGAGTTGGCGACCGCAACGTCGCAATCGTTGTGGCTGTGGATGCCAACCGGAACCGCCAGCACCTGACAGGCGACTTCGACTGCGGCGGCAATTTCGTGCGGCAGGTTTCCCCCATTGGTGTCGCACAGGACGATCCGCGAGGCTCCCGCTTTTTGTGCCGCGAGCACCGTGGCGAGGGCGAATTCACGATTGGCCTTGAAGCCATCGAAGAAATGCTCGGCGTCGTAGATCACCTCGCGACCGAGCGATTTCATGTAGGCAACCGAGTCGGCAATCATCGCCAGGTTTTCGGCCTCGTCGATCCGCAGAACCTCAGTGACGTGCAAGTCCCACGTTTTGCCGACGATGGTGATGACGGGCGCCTTCGACGCGGCGAGAGCCTGCATGCCGGTGTCGTCGGCGGCCGCACACCCGCGCCGGCGCGTCATGCCGAAGGCGGCGATCTTTGCGTGCCGCAGCGGCATCTGGGCCACGCGCTGGAAGTATTCGTGGTCCTTGGGATTCGAGAGGGGATAGCCCCCTTCGACATAATCGAAGCCCAGTTCGTCGAGCTTGGCGGTGATCAGCAGCTTGTCTTCGAGGGAGAAATAGACCCCCTCCCCCTGGCTGCCGTCTCGCAGCGTCGTGTCGTAAAGTTCGATCCGGGGCATGGTGCGATGATCCGTTGTCGAGGCCGCTCTAACGAAAAAACCCCTCAGGTCGGCGACCTGAGGGGTGAACTGTTCTGGAGTGGAACCGCTGAACCTCAGGGACGCCGGGTGCCTGTAATATTAATTGAAATGCCGATCCGACCCGTCTCGGGGACGGGGGAGAACAGGATTTCGATTTCGGCAGGCTGAACGGGCACGTGGATTTTCTCGGGTTTTACAAGAGTTTCAAACCTTTATCATAGCGCGTCGGGTGAGCCGCGTCAAATGTCGGTCGGCGTGGTTACGAATCGCACGACACATTCCTCGCGGCTGAGAGTAAAAGATTCGTGGAGGACGCTGCCAGCGTCCGCGTCCACCAAATTGTGTGCCTTTGTGACGCGTTTACCTATCAACGCGACGAAGCCATTTTTCCGGGGGTGGTGGCACGACAAAAAACTCAAATTCCGGCCCTTCATGGACGATGAGCGTCAAGTTGACCGACCGTGCAGTTTCGTGCAGGTCGAGAAGCCAATAGTCGATTCCACGCTCGAGGAGATGCTTGACGCGAACAGTTCGTCCCATGTCGTCTTCTGCGCGCAGCAGCGATTCCCGGTTGGCCGTCAATGAATCCGCACGAACGACAATATGCGGGCAATTCGACGTCAAGGTTTGGACGCAGGCGTTGTTGCGATATTCGGATTTGACGGCGTAGAGGCCACCTCCGAAATCCCCGGTCGGCTCCGTCGGACTTCGAGTTGTGTCGAAGGCTTCCACAGTATGCATCACCGTTTCACGGCCCCCAGCGGCGATCAGTTCCAGATAAGTTCCGTTGACGACCCGAACCTGTTTCACGGGTATCGTATTCCCGGGCTCGGGGATGGCGATGTCCTTCACTACCCATTGTTCGTGTTCGGGAAACATCTCTTCCGGACCGGGACACAAGGTGACCTGCAGCTTCCAGGCTGTTTCGAAAAAGTTCAATTGCGACCAGTCGTCGGGGGACTGCTGCGCGAGCTGATTGAGTCGCAATTCAATCGGTCCGACGGAGCCTCCCAGCGCGTCGACGACGCGAACACGACAGATTGTGGTGTCGATGTTGCCGTTCGGATGCTCGTCGATTAGCAACTCAGGAAGGAGACGCGATGGCAGATGGTTTCCGCTTCCTTCCGGTAACTCGACGGACTCCATGCGAAGTCCCGAGAGGGTCACCGTGGCGTGCTCTCCGATGCGTTTCGCCGGCAAGGAATCGGGTTGCCAGACTGGCTTGCGCGCATCGTCCGGGTTGGGCACGTCAAACTCCGCCACGACGGTGTTCTTCGTGTCGTACACTCGCAGTTTGAAACTTTCATTGCTGTAGCGAACAATCGGCAACGTACAATGAGCAACAATCAGCCGCGACTGGGGTCCAGTTGAGTCCATATCGCGGCCGCATTCACATGTCCCCGAACCCTGAAGACTATTGAACTCGTGTCCAGAGTCGTCCAACACCGTGCAATGCGACAACCAATCGAAGTCGAGTCGATGCCTGGTTTTCGGATCACGCCGGTATAGCCAGACAACCACTCCGTTCTCGGAAGTTGGATGAACTGTACATCCGCCGAGTGCATTGAATCGTCCAGTGACCCAATCCCAGAACGACTGGTCATCGATGAAGCTGTACTTGTACGATTCCCCTCGTGTCACTCTATTCACTTTCTCTAATACGAGAATCGTGCCATCTGCCATCTGCCGTTCCTGAATTGCATCCGACGGCGAACGGCTGTGGACATAGAACAGCGACAGCAACACCAGCCAAACGGTAATGAGACCGGTTCCGACGACCGACGCAATGACGGCGACCAGAAATGCGGGGCGATGTTTGAACCACGTACCGGTTTTCATTTTGCTTGACCCTCACTTTCAAACGGCTCCATATGCACCAGTACCCCGCTGACCTGCGGGACTGCCTCGCGGATCGCCGATTTGACCTGGCCGCCCAGGCTGCGGGACTCGACCAGCGGCAGCGACGGGGCGGCCTGCACGTGGATGTCGACGTGATAGATCATCCCGGAACGCCGCACGTGGACTTTTTCGACGGCGAGCACGCGTGGCACCGCTTGCGCGGCGTTACGTACTGAATTGACGATTTTTTCGTCAGGGGCGGCATCCATCAGGTCGCGCAGCGCGGGGATCATAAGGACGATTGCGTTGTAGACGATGACGGCTGACGCAACCAGCGCGGCCCAGTCGTCGGCCGGTTCCCAGCCGGGACCGCCCCACAGGGCGATGCTGATGCCGATGAAGGCGGCGGCCGAGGTGACAGCGTCGCTGAAGTGATGCCAGGCATCGGCCTGCACGGCGGTGCTGCCGATGTCGGTCCCGACCAGCTTCACGTGCCGCGAGACAAACCATTTGACGACAATCACCGTCGCAAGGACCGCCAGTGTCCACGGGGCAGGGAGGTGGTGCGGCGTGCGGATTTCGCGGACCGCCTCGATCGCAATTCCTGCGGCAGTCCCCAGCAGCATGACCGAGACCACGACCGTCGCCAGCGTTTCGGCCCGTCCGTAGCCGAAGGGAAATCGGTCGTCAGGCTCGCGACGGGCGATCCGCAGGCCTCCCAGGACGATCAGCGACGAAAAGATATCGGCGCCCGACTCGACCGCATCGGCGACGAGTGCGTAGGCGTTGCCCGACACGCCGGCCACCAGTTTGGTCACGGCCAGAAGCGTGTTGACCAGAATGCCCAATTGGGCCGAATGAATTCCGCGATCCGCAGGGTCAGCCATCGCGCGCGATCGAACCTTTCCGTGGCAGTTGTGTCAAGATCGATCGCTCGCCGCAACCCGGGTTGTAATCCGCGGGCGATTGGCATATCACTCGTTGTGGGCCAACCGGCAGACGCGCGTCGCATTGCTCCGGTTTCGATCCCGTCGGCTTGTGTCGGTTTTCGTCACTGATTCGGCCCGACCGGTGGATCGTTGCCCCTTTAGATTTCAAAAGGCCAGATTTCAGAAGGAACTGACAACTCTCTAATTCTACTGTCGGTCGTTCATTTGCGTTGCTTAACGCGTAGTGGGGCCAGGCGTTTGCGTTGTTTCCAGTGATAGAAGCGTGCGAGTTCGTTGCGTTGGAGGCGTCGCGTGATATTGCGAGAGACGAGTTCCCGGTCGTCGCAGT
>SIAF01000032.1 GCA_009691905.1 Planctomycetaceae bacterium
CACCGTAGAAGGCTTCAACAACAAGGCAAAACTGACCCTGAGAAAAGCGTATGGCTTTCGTTCCCCGGAAATCGCAAAAATCGCCCTGTATCACACCCTATCCGACCTCCCCACTCCAAAATTCACCCACGAATTCTGGTGACGAGGCATTTAAGTTTGGAGAAATTGCGAGATCAGAATATGTCTTGAAACATGGGGACGACAGTGAAACATCATGCACTTCGACATATGACGCAAATTATGCGGCAAATAACGCGATCGAATTATCCAGCGGCACATATCCGCAGGATCAGGTTTTTTTTGTAAAACCTTACGGAGCGATGCCGAATTGTAGCGTGCGCCTTGAGGCGGCAAATGCCTAAGCCAGTATATATTATCGCTTCTGAATCTGGATCAGAGGACCGCAGAGGCAATGTATTAAGCCTTTTTCGGATTCTTGAGAAATTCACGATCAAAATCCCGGACCAGTCAATAAGGCCGCAAGTCGCCGCTGATATGGCTGGGCAGACGCAGGTGAAGAATGTAGAAGCGTCGCAAGCCGATCAATTCTCGCAAGATAACCCCGATTCTCCAATGGAGTTTCCTGCTGAACACTTTGGATTTTGAGTAACGTCTGTTTGGATTTTAGAGCCCTCCGATCCAGAAGAAGGGGACTTCGATTTTGAGTTGATTTTTATCATTCCCCCGAACGCGAGAGAATTAACATCAATAAGCGGAAAGGCACATTATAAAGGCGGATTATTGGTACGACAGATTGTAAATATTCACGGACCCCCACCATTTGACGGATCTGGAACACTTTTGATCCGCAGCCAAATACGAAAGTCAACTGGCGGAGAATGGATAAGGCAGGAATATCCGGTGGCGATTGAGGTATTGCATGTGGCATCCGCTACTGCAACTGAGGCTCGCAATCCGCCCCAGTGAGTTCCGCGTACTGAACCCGTCTCCTGACCGTCCCGATCATCGCTTCCAGAAACCGCGTGTAATCCGTCCCGTTCCGCTTATTGAACCGAAACGTCTCTTCGTCGAGATACCGGAACAAGTGGAACGGCGCGACAGACACATACGTCCCCTTGATGCAACGCTTGGTCAGCGCCCAGAAGTTTTCAAGGCCGTTCGTGTGAACCATGCCTTCGACGTAACACTTCGCATGGTCAACCATCTTGTGGATGTAATCCGCGCCCAGTCCGAAGTACGACGCGAGCGTTTCCCTCGGTCCCAAGTTCTGCATGGGACCGCACCTTCCGAAGCTCCGCTTCGTCGCCGTGTGCCGGTCGAATCGTGCCTCACTCCGTCCCGGCGCGCCATGCCGCGCTTATTGCGATCTCATCACCGCGGGCTGCCAATACAGTCCTTGTTTTCGCACACGAAGCAGAGCTTTCCCGGCGCGCCGGGATCTCCAAGCGGAGTTGGGAACGAGGGACTGGCTCGACGGCGCTGGCTCTCTGATCGGCCGATCCTCGCGAACGCGCTGCAACGCCGCGCTTATAGCAGGCTCTCGAGCAGCAGCCGCATTTTGCGGAGCTCGATCAGCCGCGCATCGGGCTCGGTCAGCTCGGGAAGAATCTCGACCGACAAGGCGCGATTGTATTTGACCCGTTCCAACTGAGTGAGCAGTCGGTTGTAGTCCATTTGCCCCAGGCCCACGGGAACCTGCAATTGATCGGGCGTCGTGTCGCGCAGGTGCAGGTGCTGGACGAACGGGTAAACCTGGTCGAAATTTCCGCCGCGATGCGGGCCGCACAGGTAGTAACTGGGGTCGAGCGTCAAACCCAGCCCCGGTACCGCCTGGCACAGTTCAATCGCCGTATCGGGGTCTTCCGTCAGATGGCCGGTTTTGGTTTTGATGGAAACCAGAATGCCGTCCTGACTGGCGATTTTCATAAGCTCGCGGAGGCGGTCGATTTCAGAGTTGAACGGCGTCCCCAGTTGCGACGAGGGGAGCGTGATCTGTGCCACGCGCATCTGTTTGGCGACGCGCGTCAGTATCGTGAAATCGGCCGCGCTCACCTCATTTTCAAGGCACATCGCGACAGGCGTCAGCCGGGTGAATTCACGATAACGACTGCAAAAGCGGTCGGGATCGCGAACGATTTCCGACAGCTTGAGCTGTGTGTGGTTCTCGTCGATCCAGAGTTCGACCTTGTCGTACTCGAGATCGTCGAGCAGAAACAATGCCTCGGCCAGTGACTTATCTGAGAAACTGCGTGTGGAAGCTGCGACAAACACTCGGCACACTCCATTGAACTCAACTCACGACGCAACTCAATGCAAAATCATACCTTGCGGTTTTTGGCCTCGGCCCGAGTCAACTACGCCGACCGCCAAAGTGTGAATTTATCCCGATTATGCCGAATCTGCAAGGTTGAGGGATCAAACTCGAAATGACGGTCGTAGTTCGTCTATGGATTCTGCACGATCTGCCTGAGATTCCGCCGATAGATACTGCGGGCCGCCTGACTCCCGCGACAAAGCCGTATCGGGAGCAGTCGCCGCCAACGATCTTCGAATTCAGTCCGCTTTCCGGGGGGGAAGTCAACAATGCGTTCGACCATGCTTTCACTGGCGGCTGCCATCGCCATGTTGCCGTTTGCAGTGGGGTGCAGCCAGAACTCTAAAATCGTTCGCGGCCAAGGCCCCGAATACGGTCCCGTGCCGGCCCAAGCGATGAACGGCGACGGCGACGAGGGCGATTGCGATTTTGAAGAAGGGGACGAATGCGACGAGACGGGACGTCCCTGCCGCCGCGAGCGACGTTGCCGTGCCCACGGTGCGCGCGGATGCCACCGCTGCTTTGGGGGCAACGGGTGCCAGGGCTGCAATGGCGGATGCGACGAATGCGGCTGCTTGTTTGGTCACGGGGGCCGCCCCTACTGCGTGCCGAACGATTTGGTTTATCCCCCTCCGGGCGACATGCCGGGCATCGTGCAGTATCCGTACTACACGAACAAAGGCCCCGACTGTTTCTTCCACCGGTAACTGGTTCTTTCACCGGCAACTGGGCGATCTACAGTCGGATGAAAACCACCGCCACGCCGTCGCCGTATGCGAACTTCCATCGGGCATCCCGGGAAAGTCGCGCGGCAAGGCGGTGGTGGCGAGATCGATCGACGAGCACCGTGTCGATGCCGTAGTCGTCGAGGCGATCGAGGCAACCGGGCTCTCCGAAGCTGATCGATCGATAGTCTCGCCAGACGGGCCGCGGGACCAGGTGCGCCTGCGACGTGACAAATACCATCGGCGGCTGCGGCCCGGCCCACACCAGGTAATCGCCCCATTCATACGGGTTGAACATTCGTCCCGAAGGCCGATGGTCGCGCAGCCAGGCGACCGCGTCAACGGGCGTCTGTGGCGAGACGCTCTCACCCAGTTCGGGCGCGCGGGTTGACCTGAGAGATCGACCCCAGGGACTCAGGACGACGGCGGCCAGAACGCCGGCCGCCGCCACAGCCGACCAAACCATGGAGGCGCCCCGCGTCGGGACGACACGCTCGCGGGTCGATAATTGCCGGCGGCAGGTCGCCCACTGCAGCGCCAGATAACCGGCGGCCAGAGGCGCCCACCAGACCAGCATTCGGGCCGACGCGGCGGTGGCGATGCCGAACACGATCACCGGCAAAAGCGCAGCGACCGAGACCTGCCGCCAGGCCACGAGCGTTGTCGCTGCGATCGAAACCGCAACCGCCAGAAAAATCCGGCCCTGCCAGGTCGAAAAAACCAGCGGCGCCCATTCGATCAGGTCGCGCAGATTCGGATTGCCGGCGACCGACAGGGCTTCAGCGTAAAGTCGCGGCCCGTACGGATTGACCAGGCAGGCGCAAGCGGCCAGCACCGTCAGTCCCCGGAATTGCCGTTTCGCCGCATCGGCTGAAACGTGCCGCAAACTCCGCGTCGAAAGGGCGGCATCGATCATGCTCCCGACGCTGCGGCACGCCAGCAAACCCAGACCCATAACAAATGAGCCGTGAAGATTGGCCCACAAGACGAACAGCAGCGCGACGGCAATCGCCGTTCTCAAGTCGCTCTTTCTGGTCGATTCAAGCGACGCACCCGGCATGAACTCGTCCGGGCCGGCACCTCGCGCTTTCGAAACGCTGGTCGTCAGAATCCATTCCAGACCGAGAAAACAGACCAGCCCCGCCATTTGCGGGCGAATGATTCGAAATTGAAACCACTCCAGCGCGAGAAACACCACCGCGGCCACGACGGCCGGAAGCATGCGACCCGTCCGGTGCAGGATCGCCCCGACGAGCATCCCGCAGCAGGCAGTGATCAACAGGGCCTGCAACAGTTGCAGTCCCGCCAGGTCGCCGACCCGGAAAACCGCGTACGCCCCAAGTTGTGACAGCCAGGCTGTATCGACAAATGCCGCATCGCGCGCCCAGGGCAAAAAGGGCTCGGTCGGCGGCAAGCGGCCATGCGCGGCAATCCACCGACCGTAGGATAAGTGCCCCCACAGGTCGGTATGGTGCAGCGGCCGGCCGCTGAAAAACCACGACACCCCCGCCAGCAGAAGGACAATCGCAGCGGCATTTCGCGAGATTCGAAAATGACCGAGAGCCGACCTGGCGCGGCCTGCGGCCGCAACCAAAGCAGGGAACCACGAATCAAACGAATGACACGAATGCGAGAATTGATCGACTGTGGAACTTGTGTTCAAAGGCGCGTGCGACTCCATGATTCGTACTACTGACGACCAATATCTTCGCGGGCCGAAGGCTCGAAGACGTGCAAACCGCTTTTCAATCGCAATTTCGGAATTGAACAGGAGCACACAGGGCGGCCTTCAGCCGCAGCCAAAGCAGGGAACCACGAATCTTACGAATTAGACGAATGAGCCAATTCCTCCTTTATTATTCGTGTTATTCGACCGATTCGTGGTTAACGTTTTCTTCAGTCAAAGGTGAAGCAGCCAACCGACATGAGTTTCGGTGTCTTGAAAATCTTCTCACCGTGACAAGATTCTGAACGTTTGCTGCGCAGATTTGGGAGTTTTGAATTCAATCTGTGTCAATCTGCGCAATCTGCGGATCGTTGCAGCGGGGTGAGATCAAACAACGATTCGACATTCAGCCTTCGCTCGCGCGGACTGCGGCTTGCATCTTCGCGAGCCCGGTCCTGGCGACGGCGAGCGGATCCTGCTTCCAGTAATCGCGGTTGAACAATTCCAGCGACAGCGCGCCGCGGAAGCCGGCCAGCCGCAGGTCGCCCAGAATGGCCGTGAGCGGGGCGACCCCATCGCCCGGATAGACCCGATGCGCATCGCTGATCGTTTCGCGCGGCGGGTCGGCGGGATAGTCGTTGAGATGGAACACCTGCACGGCGACTCCCGAGAGCAGCTTCGTCGAGTCGAATCCCGAGCCCCCCTTGTGCAGATGATAGACGTCAGGCAACACGCAGGCTTGCGGATGCTCGCTGGCGACCGCGACGTACACGGTCTCGGCCAGCTTGCTGAGCGTCTTCGAGAACCCCCAGACTTCGACCTGGGGGATGACGCCGATCTGCGCACCGATTTCGAGCAGAGTCCGGTACCGGGCCGCCGCCGTTGCCAGATCGGGGCCGGGTTTGTCGTGCGCTCCGACCGGCGGTGCGGCAATCCGCCGGCCGCCGATTTGCGCTAATAGGTCCATGTCCCGTTTGGCTTGTTCGAGTCCTTGTTTCCGCGCTTCGTCGTCGTCGACGATCCACAGTGCGAAGCCGATCGCGCTTTCCACCGTCAACCTCTGATCGGCGATCCGCTTTTTCAAATCGGGAAGCGACCCCCCTTCGTCAACGTACCGGTGGAGCGTGTCCATCCACGGTTCAATCGCGTCGTAACCGGCAACTCCCGCGATCTCGACCTCGCGAACGATACCCACTTTTTGCTCGCGAATCGTGCTCGTGTTGAGAGAGAATCGAAACGGCCGGTCGTGAGCCGAAGTACGGACGGCCTGGGGCGCGGCGGTTGCGGTGCCGGCAGCCAACCCGGCCGAAACAACGCCTGCCGTCTGGAGCAATTCGCGACGCGATATCTGGGAAGTCATTGGAGGAGGAATGCGATCCTGGGACCTGGTTCGGATTTGATTTCGACGTTGATGCGAGTGGTTTCCGGCGATCGGTGAGACCCCATTTTCCTACGATACATTAGCCGCCTCACCCCGATTACGGTACTGCGCTGGAGACACCGTCCAGCGTTTCCCACCGCGCATAGGCGGCCTGCAATTCGTGCTGCAGGGCTTCGCTGCGCCCGGTGACTTTGGCGATTTCGGCCCCGGCCTGCTGGTAAAAGGCCGGGTCGGCCAGTCGCTGGTGCAGCAGGGCCTGCTCGGCTTCGAGAGTCTCAATGACCTGCGGCAGCGTCTCGAGCTCGCGCTGCTCTTTGTACGTCAGCCGCCGCGGTCGCGCCGTCGGTGCTCGCGACGGATCGCGGCGAGCGGGCTCAGGTCGAACATCGACGGCTGCCTCGAACTCGAGTGCGGCGGGTCGGGCCCGGCGCCAGTCGTCGTAGCCGCCGGCATACTCCTTGAATCGGCCCGCCCCTTCGAAGGCCAGCGTGCTGGTCACGACGTTGTTGAGAAAAGCGCGGTCGTGGCTCACGAGCAGAACGGTGCCGGTATAATCGATCAGCAGTTCTTCCAGCAGTTCGAGCGTCTCGGCATCGAGGTCGTTCGTCGGTTCGTCGAGCACCAGCAGATTGGCGGGTCTAGTAAACATCCGCGCCAGCAGAAGTCGATTGCGTTCTCCCCCTGAGAGATGCCGCACGAGGCTGCGCGCCCGTTCGCCCGAGAACAAAAAATCCTGCAAGTACCCCAGGATGTGCCGCGTCTGGCCGTTGATCACGATTCGATCGTTGCCGTCGGCGACGTTGTCGATGGCCGACTTGTCTTCGTCGAGTTGCGCCCGCAGTTGATCGAAGTAAGCGACTTGCAGGTTGGTGCCGATGCGGACCACCCCCTGATCGGGAGTCAGCTCGCCCAGCAGAATTCGCAGCAGCGTCGTCTTGCCCGAAGCGTTGGGACCCAGAATGCCGATTTTGTCGCCGCGATAGATCGTGGTTGAAACGTCGCACAGAATCGGGCGATCGTCGAAGCGGTGGTTGACCCCCTGCAGGTCGATGACGAGGTTGCCCGAGCGTTCAGAGTCCTGGGCGGCAATTCGCACAGAGCCCGTCTGCGAGCGCCGCGACTGCCGCTCGCGGCGCATCGCTTCGAGCGCTCGGACGCGTCCCATATTGCGTGTCCGCCGGGCTTCAATGCCTTTGCGGATCCAGACCTCTTCCTCGGCAAGCCGCTTGTCGAACAGGGCTTCCTGCCCGGCTTCGCCCGCCAGGGCGTCGGACTTGCGCGCCAGAAACGTCTGGTAGTCGCACGTCCAATCGAACAACCGCGCCCGCTCGACCTCGATGATGCGCGTCGCCAGCCGCTGCAAAAACACCCGATCGTGCGTGATGAATACAAGCGTCGGCGCTTCGCGCAGCAGAAACTCTTCGAGCCAATCGATCGACTCGATATCGAGATGGTTGGTCGGCTCGTCGAGCAGCAGAATCTCGGGATCGCCGACGAGGGCCCGCGCCAAGAGCACGCGGCGCTTCATCCCCGACGAGAGCGACTCGAACCGCAACTCGTGATCGAGCGACATGCGGGCCATGACCGCTTCGATCTTCTGCTGGAATTTCCAGGCCGACTCGGCATCGACGGCGTGCTGAAGCTGCTCGAGCTCGGCCTTCGCTGCCCCTGTGTCGCTCAAAGCCGTCGGATGCGACAGGGCATGAATCCTGGCGACCAGTTCACCCTGCGGGCCTAATCCACCGGCCACCTCGTCGAACACGGTATGCTCGGCCCCGCGCGGCACCTCCTGCGCGAGCCGGGCGATGCGCACTCCCGGCGCCCGCTCGAGCTCGCCATTGTCGGGGGTCAGCGACCCTTCCAACAACTTCATCAGCGTCGATTTGCCGGCGCCATTGCGACCGACCAGCCCGATTCGCTCGCCCGGCTCGATCTGCAAGTCGATGTTCTCGACGACATTCGCGCCGCCATAGCTGTAACTGACGTTTCGCAACCGCAAGCACGCCATGCCCACCTCAAACTACGCGAACGGCCAGCAAAACAAAACCAGCGAGCGTTCGGCAAGAACAAAGGGCTCTTTGGGATCGACGATTCTCGGCAGGTGCGAGGCGACGGCCGTGTTGATCAGCAGTTCCAGTTTCGGAATCTGGGCCGCCACCGCAGGCAGTGTAAATTTCACTCCGTGGTGCGAAGCATTCAACAGCAACAGCAAGTTGTCGCCGACGACCGACTTCCCGTTTTCATCGGGCTCGTCGAGGTCGCCGGCGAAGAAGACGCCGACGCTTTGCACGAAGCCCGAGCTCCAGTCGGCATCGGTCATTTCGCGCCCCGTCGAATTCAGCCAGATGATGTCGCGAATTTCCTTGCCGCGAATCCGCCGGCCGTGGAAGAATCGGCGACGGCGCAACACGGGATGGTCGCGCCGAATCTGCACGACGCGCTTCACGAATTCGAAAAAGGCCTGCTTCTCGGGGCTGCCAGTCCAATCCAGCCACGCCAGTTCGTTGTCCTGGCAATACGTGTTGTTGTTTCCCTGTTGCGCGTGGCTGAGCTCGTCGCCCGCCAGCAGCATCGGCACCCCCTGCGACAACAGCAGCGTGGCAAGCAGATTTCGCTTCTGCTGCTCGCGCATCGCATTGATCGCCGGGTCTTTTGTCGGCCCTTCGACGCCGCAGTTCCAACTGTGGTTGTCGTTCGAACCGTCGCGATTTTCTTCGTCGTTGGCTGCGTTGTGCTTGTCGTTGTACGACACCAGATCGTGCAGGCAAAAACCGTCGTGGCAGGTGATGAAGTTGATGCTGGCATAAGGTCGGCGACCGCTGTGCGAATACAAATCGCTCGACCCGGTCAGCCGCGTCGCGAACTCGCTGACCGTCCCGCCATCGCCCTTCCAGAACCGCCGCACGTTGTCGCGGTACTTGCCGTTCCATTCGACCCAGCCCACGGGAAAATTGCCCACCTGATATCCGCCGGGGCCGACATCCCACGGCTCGGCGATCAGCTTGACCTGCGACAGCACCGGATCCTGATGAATGATGTCGAAGAACGACGACAGGCGATCGACGTCGAGCAGCTCGCGCGCGAGGGCCGCGGCCAGATCGAACCGAAAGCCGTCGACGTGCATCTCCTGCACCCAATACCGCAGAGAGTCCATGATCAGTTGCAAGACGCGCGGGTGCTGCATGTTGAGTCCATTGCCGCAACCCGAGAAATCGACGTAGTGCCGCTGGTTCTCGGCCGACAGCCGGTAATAGCAGGAATTGTCGATCCCTCGCAGCGAGAGGGTCGGCCCGAGCTGATTGCCTTCGGCGGTGTGGTTGTAGACGACGTCGAGAATGACCTCGAGCCCCGCGGCATGCAGGGCGCAGACCATGGCCTTGAACTCCTGCACCACGAAATACGGATGCCGCGCCGACGAATACCTCAGGTCGGGGGCGAAAAAACCGAGCGTGTTGTAGCCCCAGTAATTGACCTTGCCCCGCTGGACCAGAAACGGCTCGTCGACGTGCTGATGGACGGGCATCAATTCAACGGCGGTCACTCCCAGATCGAGCAATTGCCTGATCGCCGGCTCGGTCGCCAGGCCCGCGTAGGTGCCTCGCAGATTTTCAGGGATCGACAGCAGCTTTTTCGTGAACCCGCGAACGTGCAACTCGTAAATCACCGTGCGGTGCCACGGCGTGCGGAGCCGCTGGTCACTGCCCCACGTGAATGCCGTGTCGACCACCAGGCCCAGGGGGGCGCTTTGAACGCTGTCGCGCGTGTCGAACGACAGGTCGGCCCGCGCGTCTCCCATCTTGTAGCCGTACAGCGAATCATTCCACTTCAGGGGACGGCCGATGGCGCGGGTGTAAGGATCCAGCAGCAGCTTGTTGGGGTTGAACCGGTGTCCTCTCTCGGGCTCGTAGGGACCATCGACGCGGTAGCCGTAGTATTGCCCCGGCTTGAGATCGGGAAAATAACCGTGCCAGACCTGATCGGTCTGTTCGGGCAGGAGGATTCGTTGTGCTTCCTGCTTCGAACTCGACGAGTCGAACAGGCAGAGTTCGACCTTCGCCGCATGCTCTGAAAACAGGGCGAAATTTACCCCTCGGCCATCCCAGGTGGCGCCCAACGGATACGGCAGACCAGGCCAAACGCGCATAAGCAGCAGACTCCCCTGCGGCAGCCATCATGATGCCGCCCGATAAAAGGTCACCGACACCTCCGCGTGCGCAGGGGCGAACTTCTTCAAATATCGGGTCGAGAGGGAATCTGCAAGCCTTCGCGGCCAGCGGTCGTGGGGTCATTTGAGATATCCGCGGAACGCAACTCGCCCGAACGTGTCAGTTGATGCGCCGAGACATGAATTGACGCAAGTTGCTCTCGGCAATAAAATTACATCGTCTGTTATGCGTTCGATCAGGGTTCTCGTTCAATGCAAGTCGAATTCGCGTTATTTTGCGATGCAGCCGGAGTCTCTCCCGACGGACTGATCGATATTCTGCGCGGCGGCTTTGACGTTGTGAACGCTGCCGGATTTCCGGCCAAACTGGGCAGGATGCTGTTGGTCGTCAGGCTTCTTTGCGAACCAACCGAATGCGGTCAAGATCATCTATTTCAGTCGCAGATGCTTGATCCGCGGGGCAACCCTGTGCCAACCACGGAAATGGAGATTCGCTTTTGCCCACCCCATTATCCCGGAAATCCCGCTCGCCGAAATCGGATGACGCTGCGACTTGATCATTGGGGCCTCGAATTCTCAGAGGCGGGAGATTACCGATTTCGATTTCTTGTGGACGGGGAACAGGTCGGTGAAGCCGGAATTGAGATGAAGCTGAAACCGAAATTGGTGTAACCCATGAATGCGACACTAAAAATAGCCAGCGCCGGAAAGTGCGGATCAAGTCGAACCGACCCTTACGGCAATGAGGCGTTCACTTCTGGCGCTGGTGGCAGCGCCGCGTCGGACGAAGAGACAATCGCCGCGAATTATTCTGCTTCCAGTCGGAAAACACAGACTCGTCATGAAGCAGATGAGGATATCTTGGCCGGAAAAGTAAAGACCTTTGGTTCCGTTGATGAAATCCTTGGAGCACTACGTCAGCCGTGGTAGTACATGAATCGAGGCGCTGCAATTGGACTTTTCGGTCACTTCGCTGTTTCATCGTTCATATCAAGGATTGACGGACGACCAGCGTCAGAAAATTGACGCGGCAATTGCTTGTTTCGAAGACAGCCCATATCACCCGTTTCCGAAGAAACTCGGCGTCCATAAGCTGGGCGGTGTTTCGGGAACCCCTAGAAATCCTGGAGACAAGCGTCCGGATGTGTGGGAGTTTCACGCCACGGATAATCTGATTATTACATTTCAGTATGGGAGGAATGAAGTCCTATTTCGCAATTGCGGCATTCACAAAGACGTGTTGCAAAGCCCGTAAATACTCATGAACCAATTTCTTGTCATAGGCCCGTGGGCCATGGCAAGTCACCGCTCGCGATACCGCTCCAATTGCTCTTCGTCCAACTCGACCCCCAGGCCGGGGCCTTCCGGCACACGGGCCGCGTCGGGGCCTAGCGCGAGGGGCACTGTAATCAGGTCGGCTTCGTGGTACAGCGGGCCGATCAGGTCGGCAGGATAGGTTTCACTGTCGATCGCCGAATCGGCGACGGCGACGTGCAGCATCGCGGCAGTGCCGATGCCCAATTCGAGATTGCTGCCGATCGAACAGACGATCCCGGCGGCCCTGGCGACATGCGCGATTTCCAGAGTCGCCGCGATGCCGCCGTGTTTGCCGGGATAGACACTGAGGATGTCGGCCGAGCGACTGCACGTCAGTCGCCAGGCGTCGGCGAGCGTAAACACGCTTTCGTCGGCCATCACGGGAATATCGGTGCTGCGGCGGACTTCGGCCAATGCTTCGGGGTCTTCGTTGCCGACGGGTTGCTCGGCGAACAGGATGTCGAGCGGCTGCAAAGCGGCAAGCGTGTGGCGAGCCTGAGCGACGTTCCAGCCGCAGTTCGAGTCGATGCCGATCGGAATGTGCGGCCCCGCCGCGTCGCGAACGGCCCGGACGCGTTCGATATCGCCGGCCGGGTCAAGTCCCGTCTTAACCTTAAGACACTTGACGCCCCATTCGAGAAACTGCTGGGCGAGGCGCACGGCGTGCGGCACATCGAACGCGCCGATCACCATCTTGATCGGGACCGATTCGCGGACTTTGCCCCCCAGCAGTTCGTAGACGGGCACGCCGCGCCGCTTTCCGGCCAGATCCCACAATGCCATCTCGATTGCCGCTTTGGTGAAGGGATTGAGCTTCAGGCAGCGATCCAACCGCTGCCGCAGGTGCGAGATATTCTGCGGCTCCTGGCCGACCAGTTCCGGGGCCAGCAGTTGCTCGATGGCCGCAACGCAGCCGGCAGTGGTTTCGCCGCTCCAGCGCGGGGAGAGCGTTGCCTCACCCAGCCCGACCAGCCCCTCGTCGGTGTGCAGGCGCACGATTACGTACCGAGACTCGGCATGAATGCCGTGCGCCGTTTTGGTTGTCATCCCGGCTTTGAGCGGGACGCGGATGGGGATGGCTTCGACGCGGGTGATGTGCATGGTGCGGCGGGAATCGGTTCAAATTCGGAGCAGAATGCGGGACGTTCAGGCCTTTTCAATCCAGATCGGAATCGGGGTTTCACCGATCAGGGCTGGTTTCACCTCCGGGGGAGCGGTCGCAACGCCGGTGATTGTATCGGCGAGTGTTTCGCTGCGGATGTAAGCGTCCCATTCGGCGATCGCAGCCATCACCTCGGCGTGATCGGTCGCAAGGAAAACGCGAATCCGGTTCTGAATTTCCAGGTCGGCCGCTTTCCGCAATTGCTGCACCTGGCGGACGAAGTCGCGGGCCATCCCTTCGCGCAACAACTCGGGCGTGAGGACGGTTGAGAGGGCGATTTGCACCCCCTGATCGTCGGCGGCGACCCAGTCGGCAGCCTGCTGCGTGCTGATCAGCACATCGTCGGGGGCGAGCTGATACTCGGTGCCATCCAATGACAGCGTCACCGACTCGCCCCGGCGGAGAGGGGCCAGCGTGTTTTCGTCGATCGTCGACAGCGCCTTGCCGATCGCCGAAAGCCCCTTCCCGAACTTAGGGCCCAGGGTTTTCAGGTTCGGCTTGAAATTGTAATGCACGAGATCGTCGAGGTTGTCGCGGCCGGTGATCTTCTTGACGTTGAGCTCTTCCTGAATCACGTCGGCCAGCTTCTCGATCGCGGCGTGCGACTGCGAGTTGGCACAAGCAAACCGCAGTTCCGGCAACGGTTGCCTGACCCGCAGCTTTGCCTCTTCACGCAACCCGTGTCCGAGATTGACGACGAGTTGCGCGAGAGCCATTCGCTCGCTCAACTGCGGGTCGCGAAGCGCGGGGTCGACAACAGGGAATTCGCAAAGATGGACGCTCAGCTCGCCATTTCCCCCCTGCGCACCCGCATTTCCCCCCCTTAGGAAGGGGGGGTTAGGGGGGGTCGCGTGGCGCTGTGATTCAGGCGTCGAGACAGGTTCACCCGCCCCCCCCTGCCCCCCCTTCCTAAGGGGGGGAGACAACGCGGTCATGCTAAGGGGGGGAGACAGCGCGGTCGGTGCGCACAGATTTTGATACATCCGTTCGGTTATGAACGGAATCGCCGGCGCCAATAACTTTGTCAGCGTCACCAGCACCGTGTACAGCGTTTGATACGCGGCCAGCTTGTCGCGATCGTCGGCGTCGCGCGAGCGCCAGAAGCGGCGGCGGTTGCGGCGGACATACCAGTTCGACAGGTCGTCGATGAACCGCGCCGCCTCGCGCAGAAATCCCGGCGCGTTGAACGCCTGCAGCTCGGTATTGGCGACTTCAATCAGGCCTTGCAGATTCGAGAGAATCCAGCGATCGATTTCGGGCCGCTCGACCACCGGCACCGGCTGCGACTGCGGGTCGAATTCGTCGAGTCGCGCGTAGTTCACGAAAAAGGCGTACGTGTTCCACAGTGGGATCAACACCTGTCGACGGATTTCGTCGGCGGGTTTGCTGGTGACGAGGCAGGTGGGAAACCCTTCGACGGTTTCGGTGATCGGTCCCTCGGGCGTTTGCAGCGTCACGGGCTTGTCCTTTTCGCGGCGGCCGAATCGCAAGTCGACGGCGGGATTGTGCGCCAGGTACATCCAGCGCATCGTATCGACACCCAATTGCTCGGCGGCCTCTTCGAACCAGATCGCCGTGCCGTCTGACTTGTGCATCGGTTTGCCATCTTCGTTCATGACCAGCCGGTGGCCCAGCAGCGTCTTGAACGGCCGGCGCTTTCCCGGTTCAGGCGGGTCTTGCTCGTCCCACATCATCATCGTGCCCAACGACAACAACGAGTAGAACCAGTTGCGAAACTGGCCGGGGAAGCACTCGGTGACGAGATCGGCCGGATACCATTTGCGCCACTGGTCGCGGTTCGTGTTGTACTGCATCGTCGAAAAGGGAACGATTCCCGCGTCGAGCCACGGATTGCCCACATCGGGAATGCGCGTCATCAAGTTGCCCGTCCTGGGGCTGCGGATCTTCACCTTATCGATCCACGGCCGGTGCGGCGTGTGGCCGGCGAATTCGTCCCAGCCCGAGACGGCACGCTCTTTCAGTTCGGCCAATGAGCCGATGACTTCGAACTTCGCGGGGTCATCCCAGCGGACGCTCTCGTCTTCGTCGACCCAGATCGGCAAGGCCAGCCCCCAGAACCGCTTCTTGGAGATCATCCAGTCGCGCATGTTGCTGAGCCATTCGATCTCGCGCGTCTGGCCGTCGATGCTCGCGGGCAGCCACTCGATCTCGCGGACGACCTCTTTGATCTCGTCCCGCCAATCCATGTTGATGAACCACTCGTCCACGAGCCGGAACACCAGTTCGTCGCCGGTGCGCCAGCAGTGCGGGTAGATGTGCGGATATTCCTCGACCGCCACGAGCAAATTCTTCTTTCGCAGTTCTTCGAAGACCAGTTCGGCCGTCTGCCGATCGACCGCTTCTTTGCCGACGAACGGGCCGAAACCCTCGACGAACCGGCCGTCTTCACCCAGGGGGGCGATGGCCACCAGGCCCAGTGTCTTGCCGAGGACATGGTCGACGTCGCCGCAGCCGGGGGCGATGTGGACGATGCCCGTTCCTTCGCCCGCCAGCACCAGCGGCGTCCCTTCGTGATCGCGTCCCCCATCGACGACGCGATGGCACGAGACGCCGGTCTGCGCAACCAGCGCGAGATTGGCCGGCACTCCGCCGGGCGCCTCCTGGGCCGCGAGGTCGTCGAACGGGCCGCTATACTCCCAGCCCAGCATCTGGGCACCATTGAGCGTCCCTTCGACGTCAAAGCCCCCCTGTTCTTTGAAAATCTGGGCGATCGACTTGAGTTTGCCGACCCCTTTAGGCCAGTCCCACTCGGGGCGACCGAACCCTTCCTTGAACTCTTTTGCCAGCCGCTGGAACTCCAGGTTCTCTTTCGCGAAGTAATAGACTGCACCGTCACGCTTGGCTCTGAGGCGGACATATTCCAAGAGCGGGTTGACCGCCGCGGCGACGTTGCTCGTGAGTGTCCAAGGGGTCGTCGTCCACACCAGCAAAAATTCGTTGTCGCGTCCCTTCAGCGGAAATCGCACAAAGACCGATTTGTGCGTCGTCAGCTTGCGGCCTTCGGCGACCTCCATCTGGCTGTAGGCGCTGCCGCCGCGGCCCGACCAGGGCATGACGTCGTGTCCGCGGTAGATTTTGCCGCGCTGGTGGCACTTCTTGAGAAACGTCCAGATCGTCTCGTTATTCTCGGTCGAAAACGTGAAGTAACTCCCCCCCCATTCGGGATTGCCCAGGCGCGCGACGAGTTCGTCGGCCCGGGCCGTGGCTGTTTTGCCGGTCGGGGTGGTGATCGTGACCGGCTCGCTGGTACCGATTCCGGCGGCCAGTTTCCGCAGCGTGGCGGGGTCGTCCCAATCCATCCAGAAGCCCAGGCGTTGCGACTGCTCGGTCTGCCGTGCGGCGAACGTCAGTACGCGCTGTTTGCAGGCGTCGACGAAGCGCTCCATGCCGTGCGCGACGATCGAGTTTTTGGTCCCCAGGCCGAGTTGTTTTTCGACTTCGACCTCAACCCACAACCCCTGGCAATCAAAGCCGTTCTGGTAGCGCAGGGCGCGACCGGTCATCGCGAAATAGCGCTGGTAGGCATCTTTGTACGTCCGCCCCCAGGCGTGGTGCACCCCCATCGGGTTATTGGCGGTGATCGGCCCGTCGATGAAGCTCCAGCGCGGCTTCTCGCGGTTTTGCTCGCGCAGCCGGTCAAAAATGCGGTGCTCGCGCCAGAATCGCAACACATCGTGTTCGCCGCGCACAAACTCGGCATCAGTCGAGACTTTGGAAAACATAACAGGGACAAAAGTGGAAAGCGGAAAGCGGAAAGCGGACAAGGCATTCCAGGCTCGTCCGCGCCGGTCGCGCCGCGAGGCATACGACAAACAGCGAATAGAGTAGTAGAGGCCGCAGGCCGAGGGAAGTTCAGGGCTTTCGGTTGTGCGGTCGACCGCGACCGGGCCGGCCCAGGCGGGAAGACCCGTGCGCGACGTTTCGCAGCGGCGCGTAGTTTGGTATCTGTGGCAGTATTGATACCTCGTCCCTGTTCGCCCAATCTTTCGGGAGACCCTCTTCGATGACACGATTTTCTCTGGCGATGGCCCTGTCCGGGCTGGCGGTTGTCTCGTCGATGTGCCGGGGCGAAGACAAGCCCGCTGCGGCCGAGCCGATCGCCGTCTCGCCTGGGGATTGGCCCTGGTGGCGCGGGCCTCATCGCAACGGGGTGGCCGACGCCCACCAGAATCCACCGCTCCAATGGAACGACAGCGAAAACCTCCTTTGGCAAGCGCCCGTCCCTGGGCGCGGGCATGGTTCCCCCACGATCGTCGGCAATCAGGTGTTTCTGGGCGCCGCCGACCACGACCGCGAATTGCAACTCGTGTTGTGCTTCGATCGTCGCAGTGGCGAACGGTTATGGGAGACCCCCATCCATCAGGGAAAATTCGAGACCAAAGGGAACAACAAGAGTTCGCTCGCCTCGTCGACGGTCGCCTGCGACGGCCGGCGGCTGTACATCAATTTTCTGCACGATGGGGCGATCTACACGACAGCCCTGTCGCTCTCAGGCGAGCAACTGTGGCAGACGAAGGTCACCGACTACGTGCTGCATCAGGGATTCGGTTCGTCGCCGGCCGTGTATCAGTCACTGGTTCTCGTTTCGGCCGACAACAAGGGAGCGGGCCTTTTGGCCGCCCTCGAACGCGCGACGGGAAAGCTGGTCTGGAAGCGCGAGCGGCCGCAGCTTCCCAACTACACTTCGCCGATCGTGCTCACAGTCGCCGGTCGCGATCAATTGCTGTTCACCGGTTGCGATCTCGTCACGAGCCTCGACCCCCTGACGGGCGAAACGATCTGGGAAATTCCCGGCGCGACCACCGAATGCGTCACCTCGACCGTCACCGACGGCGAGCACATTTTCACAAGTGGCGGTTACCCCAAGAACCATCTGGCGGCGGTGCGCGCTGACGGTTCCGGAAAAATCGCCTGGGAAAACGGATCGCGCGTGTATGTCCCCTCGATGCTGGTTCGCGACGGTTACCTGTACGCCGTGCTCGATGCCGGCATGGCCACCTGTTGGAAATGCGACACCGGCGTCGAGCTGTGGAAAAACCGTCTGGGGGGCACGTTCAGCGCTTCGCCGGTAATGGTCGGCGACAAGATCTTCGCGGTGAATGAAGCCGGAAAGACGTTCGTCTTCAAGGCCGCTCCCGAAGCGTTCGAACTCGTCGGCGAGAATCAATTGGGCGACGAGGTCTATGCCAGCCCCGCTATTTGCGGCGGCCGAATTTACCAGCGCGTGGCGCGCATCACCGACGGCCGGCGACAAGAGATGTTGTGCTGTGTCGGTCGCAGCGAGTAGGCCGCCGATTCTGTTCGCAATCTCCGGCGGCGCGAAGCACCCCTGAGATCATGCCTTTCGGTGACCTTGAACAGTCTGTATCGAACTGAGACCAGATCATGTCCGACAGCACCGACCCGATCGTTGTTCGACCCGCGCGCGGCAGCGACATCCAACCTCTCTCGGCCTTGATCGCACCGTTCGTCGAGCAGCGTAAACTCTTGCCGCGGACAATCGCCGAACTGGCGCTGCTGCTTCCCAATTACTTCGTCGCCGAATGCGGCGGCAATATCGTGGGCTGTGCCGCGCTTGAGATCTATTCCAGCAAGCTCGCCGAAGTGCGAAGTCTGGTGGTCGCGCCCGACTTTCAGGGGCGGGGCGTCGGGAAGAAACTCGTCCAGGCCTGCGTCGATCGCGCCCGCGACGAACAGATTCTGGAAGTCATGGCAATCACCTCGGCCGATGAATTCTTCCAGTCGTGCGGCTTCGATTTCACGCTGCCGGGCGAGAAGAAGGCGCTGTTTTTGCAGACGCGGGTGTTGTAGGCCAAGTCACGATTTGGTCGATTGCCGGCGCGCAACCCGGTTTAATGGCTCAGGGGGTCGCGGCAAACTGCTTGTCGGCGTAGTTCATGAACACTCGCCAGTCGTCGGGGGTCATCGAGTGCTTTCCCCCATGGATAAAGTACCCCAGCGGACCGGAAATCAGCATATCCAGTTCGGGTCGTGACTTCTGATCGAGGCCTTCCGACCCCAGCAGGCGGTAAACCGGGTCGGCCCCTTGCAGCATTTGGAACTGGCCGTCGGGGTCGGCCCATTGATCGTCGACGGCGTTCGTGAGCAATACCGGACGCGGGGCGCACAGGGCGATCAGACAATGCTGGTCGAACGGCAGACGATCAACCTCGTCGTTGAATTTCTTGAACTCGTCGCAGAACCAGTGCGGGAAGGCGGTATTGATCCGCTTGACCGATTCGGCCTTCTGTAGTGCGTCGCCCGTTTTTCGGTTGGGGGCCGAGCCTCCGCAGCCGGCCTGATGCGGGATGACAATCGCAAACCGCTCGTCCAGCGCTCCGGCCAGCAAAGCGGTCTTTCCCAGTCGTGAATGCCCAACGACGATCATGCGACGAGGGTCGAGGTCTTTGTCGGCGACGAGATAATCGGCGCAGCGCGAGAGGCCCCACGCCCAGGCGGCGATCGTCCCCCAGTCGTGCGGGCCGCGGGTTGCCGAACCACGACTGCCAAAATGCGGATGAACGCCGTCGGTGAAGTCGTTCTTGTCGGGGTCGATGTCGCCGCAGTAGCAGGTGGCCACAGCGTAGCCGCGGTCGATCGACTGCTCGAGCGCCCAGACGTCTTTTTGCGTGCCGCGCCCGGCCTCGGCTGCCTTGCCGTCGCGACACCCTGGACAATGATCGGGCATCCACACGTCGGGAAGCGGGATCGCCGGATCGTCGACCAGCGCGTGATTGCCGCAAAAATTGAGGCCGACAAAGCACGGCGCGGGTCCGCGGCGCTTGTTGGGTATCACCAGCAACAGATGAATCGCCGGGGTCTGGGGCGGCCCGAACCGTACGGTCACCTCTTTCTTTGTGGCCTTGCCGCCGAAATAATGGGCATCGTCACGTTCGAGCTTCCAGGAGACATTTTTCGGCGTCGGGGGCGGCACGCCATACATGTAGTGCTGAAACAAGGCTTTGAGTTCGGGCCGGCGCTCGTCGCGCCATTGCTGCGATGTCTCGACCGGCTGCCCTTTGAGCATGACCAGCGGATCGGGCAACTGAGTCGTTTGCGGCAATGCGGCCGGCTCGGGAAACGGCTGTGCCATAGTTGGGGATTCACAGCTTGCCAGCAGCAGTCCCACGATGAACGGCCCCAAACGCATCCATGTCAATTTCATCAGCGTGCTCCGGCTGCAAGACGGAATTCGATCGGCAGACGACGACTCTTGCCTTTGTCGAGCCCCTGTTAAGGTAGGATTTCGACCTCCCCTTCGCATCTCACCGCGGCGACAAATAGACGTCTGTTATACTTTCAAGTGTCCTGAGTTTGCGATGTGAGTGCCGCAAACAGCTTTCCCTCAATGTTTCGTTCATCTCACTTCGGTACGGCCGCGTTCCCACGCGACAAACCAACGACCAGCCCTGCACAGGTCGCGGCAGTTTCAGAGACGCTCAACTTGGACGAGGCGATCTTCCAGGCTTCGGCCGAGTGACCGGTGCGCGCGGCCAGTGCCGCCACGAGGGCCAGGCCGTCTTCCCTCAGCCCGGGGTCGCGAAGCTTACCTAGAAACTCAGCCGCCTGAGTCATCTCGCCCGCTTTGACCAGCCGACACGCCAGACGCAGCGCCCATTCGTGCAGTGTGCCCGAGTCATTCAGGACTTCTTTGATCATTTCCACGGCCGCCACAGCGTCGCCTGTGTCGACGGCATTCTGCGTGAGAGCCCGGCGAATTCGAGGAATCATTTCAGGGCCCGCAACCTCGAGTTGATCGGACGCAGCCGCCATGACCGCCTCGTGCCGGTCGTCTTTGCCGAGAGCCGTGTATTGCAACGCGACGACGATCGGCACCCCGGACGCCAGAAACGGCTCGCGTTCGTCGGCGTCGGGGCGCTTCTGGCTGAGTTCGACTTCGTTCCAGACCTGATCGGCCAGACCGAGCCGAGCCGCCGTTTCCAGCACGTCGGTCTGACACAGAAATCGGTGCTCCGACGCTCGTTTGATTTCGTCGGCTTTCTGGCGATACTGCAGGACGGCGCGGCGGATTTGATCGTCCGTACGCAACTGCAGGGCCGCCTTGAGTTCGGCGCGAATCGAATCGGTGCCGATGCCCTCCAATTGTGCCCGACGCCCAGCGATGAAATTCAAAGCCGGCGCAGTCCCCCGCAGAAACTTGAGCGACTTCTGAAAACTGTTCCAGGCCGGTTCGACCTGCTGCAACTGGTATTGGACAATGCCGATGTCGGCCGCCGCCATCGCCGCGTGGCGCAGTGCCAGGACGTCAGGCGCCTTCCAATCCAATAGGGGTTTGATGCCCTGAATCTTGACGGCCGGCGGAGGGGCGATGGTCTGAAACAGCGAATCCGCGTTCTGCAGCAGCTCTTCGGCGGCCGAGCGGTTTCCGGCGGCCAGGCGTACCGCCGCCAGCCGCGCCCACAGCCGGGCCTTGACCGCGGCAGGCAGGCTGTCGGCAGCCGCTTCGGCGCGAGCCAGATCGGCCGCCGGATCGGTCGCCACCGCGGCGTGGGAAAAGGCCTCGGCCCAGGCCAACGTGGCCTCGGCCTTCGCAGCCGGATCGACCGACTCGCCGGCCCAGGTCTGCGCATCGTCCCAGCGTCCGCGTGCCGCCAGGATCAAAGCCACAGCCGTTTCCAGCGGCGCCTCCCACTCGCCGACGCTGCGGCCGATCAGCGGCGCATCGAGATCAAATGTCCCCTGATGCTGAACGACCTGTAATGCCGCGGCGAACTGTTTAAGATCGGGCGGCCCTTGATGGGCGGCGATCATCTGCCGGGCTTCGTCCATCTTACCGGAGGCTGCCAGAACCGCCGCAGTTCCGATACCCGCTTCGACGCTGTATCGGCCGCGCGGGGGAAGCTTGTCGGCCAGGCGTTTGGCCTCGGCCACGCTTTTCGCAAAGCCGTCAGGATTCGACGCGATCTGAGTCCACGCCATGAGCACCACCGGCAGACAGCCTTCATACGGCGTCTGGGCGCCGATTTTTTGCAACTGATCGAGTTGCGCGCGTCCTTCGGCCAAATCGCCTGCGGCAATATAGGCGGTGGCCGCCAGCCGTCGGCAATACGCCTTACGAATCGGCGGAGCGTTGAATGCCGCATCGACCAGCTTTTTGAGCGCCTGTCGCGTCAGCTCCACCTTGGGGTCGACCTCGACTTTGGGTGCGACCGCTTTTGCATCGGTGCCACCGGCATCGGCGGTTTCCGGATTCCCTGTCGTCGTGCCATTGAACGACGCTGCCCCTCCCGTACCGGAGGCATTCCCTCCCATCGGTGCGATTGACGAATTTCCGGCAGGATGCGGCGGGGGACCGCTCATCTGCCAGATCGTCACACCGCCGGCGATCACGACCAGCCCGATGATCCCGGCGTAGAGCGCCGCCGCCGATTTCTTTTTCGCGGGAGGCGGCGGGGGGGCCTCGACCTTCTTCGGTGCCGGTGCCGTAAAAATCGGGACCAGGCACTTCGGGTTACAGCATTTCACCTGATGCCCGGCGACCTTGTGCGCGACGTAGCCCGTCGTCTCGCACATCGGACACTTGATTTCCAGGGTTTTACCGGGCGACGTCGTTCGGCTGACCGGCGTTGCTTTCGCGGCGACCGACGGATCGACGGCAAACGGATCGTCGTCGGCGGGAGCCGCCGATTTCGGTGTTTCGCCGTGTGCCGAGGTCGGAGCCGATGCGGCCGATGCGGTTCGCGTCGATTCGGGCCTGGGCGAGGCGGCGCCTTTAGGCGGTGCACTGCGCGCGGGGGCCGCTTTGGCCGGCGCCGTGGCCGTCCCGGTGCGGGGGGGCGCGGCCCCCCCCTTCATCGAGGCGCCGCAGAAGGGACATTCCGCCACATCTTCGTCAAGAACCGACTGCTTGCACGCGGGACAGGTAGGTAGATCCATTGCGACGTCGATTCCTCCGGCAGGCCGCGCGAATCCCTGAAACGGGCTTCGCGTGATTTTTCGGCTCGATAAAGGGCCCAGCTCGAAAGGGCGATGCGGGCCAAGCTGGGTCAAGCTGGGTCAAGTGACCACTGCAGAATACATCGCGCTGGCGTGAGTTGCCAGAGACGATTGAAGCGTCGTCCTGCAATTCGGACCTGCAATCGGCGGCTGATCCCCCTTATAATCATAGACGCGAGCGGAACCGCTGCAGTTCCCGCCGGCACCTTGGATTGTTTCGCGTTTTGCCGGCGGCAGGAAGCACCCGCCGGCTGGATTCCATTGGAAACTCATGTCTGACGCTGCCTCCGGATCGCGCGATTCCTCCGCGTGGGATCTCGCCGCCGAATCCATCACGGTCAAGATCCGCTGGTTCGGCGTGGTGGTCGGGTACGTGCTGGTCAACCTGCTCGACCGGCCCGCCGAAAGCCATCGCCCGATCATGAACGCGATTTTGACGCTGGGGGCGATCTTTGCGCTGATCGACACGCTGTGGAGCCTGCGCGGGCGGGTCTTTCTCAGCAACCTGCCGCTGGCGATCTCGCTGATGGAAGCGGTGTTTATTGGTTTTCTGTGCTATTTCGACGCAGGGCTCGAAAGCCCCTTCCGGTTCTATTACTTTCTGTCGCTGTTGGTCTGCGCGATGCGCTACTCGCCGGCGGTGACGATCGCCACCTTCGCCTTGCACGCCATCAGTTACGGCGAATTGTTTTTCAGCCACCGCCTCGAAACCAAAGAACTCTCGACGTTGATCGTGATGCTGGTCTCGATGGGCTGGGTCACGTGGGCCTGTACGTCGCTGGCAGGATTGCTAAAAGGAGCCGGTCGGCGGCTGACGCAGCTCAACGATCAACTGCGCCAGAATCAGGCGCAGCTCGAACAGCGGATCATCAAGCGGACCACCCAGCTTCAGCAGTCGCAGGCGTTGGTCGTCCAGCAGGAGAAGCAGTCGGCGTTCGGTCTGCTGGCGGCCGGTATCGCCCATGAAGTCGGCAATCCCCTGGCGGCGATCAGTTCACTGGTGCAACTGCTCAACCGTCGCCCGAACGACGATTACACGCGCGAACGTCTGCAAATGGTCGACGACCAGTTGCGCCGCATTCAAGGAACGTTGCGCGAGCTGGTTGATTTCAGCCGGCCGGCCATGACGCAGAAGACGATGTGCGACGTTCACGAGATTATCGACGCCGCGCTCAATATCGCCAAATATTACAAGCGTACCAAAGGCAAACGCGTCGTCACCCGTTACGCGACCGACCTGCCCTTGCTGCGGGTCATTCGCGACCAGCTCGTGCAGGTGTTTCTCAATTTGATTTTGAACGCGATGGATGCGACCCTCGAGGGGGGCACGATCGAGATCACGACCTGCCTCACCGGGGGCTGGATCGAAGTCACAATTCGCGACGACGGGCATGGCATCTCGGTCGAGAATCAGCGCCGCGTGTTCCAGCCGTACTTCACCACCAAGGACACGGGGACGGGTTTGGGCCTGTTCGTGTGCCGGCACATCATGCAGCAGACGATCGACGGCCGGATCGCACTGACCGAAACGTCGCCGACCGGAACCGCCTTTACAGTGTCGCTCACCTGCGACAACGTCCGCAAGCATCCCGACGTCGCCCGGCCGACTCTACTCTCGACGGAGGTCAGTGCAACGTGAAATCAACACGCCAGGTGCTGATCGTCGAAGACGAACCCGTGATCCGCAATACGCTCCGTGAATTCCTGACCAGCGAAGGCTTCCTGGTTTCCGAGGCGGCGACGGTCGCCGACGCCCTGACGCAGGTCCGCCAGCGGGACTTCGTCGTGGCGATTTGCGATGTGCGGCTTCCCGACGGCGACGGGATCGGGCTGCTCAAGCGGCTGCTGCAAATGGATCCCGACCTGTTCGTGCTGATCATTACGGCTTACGCCACGGTCGAGAACGCAGTCGAAGCCTTCAAGGCGGGGGCGTACGACTACCTCGTCAAACCGGTGCTGTTTGACGACCTGCACCACAAGTTGCAGCGTTTGTTTCGCTATCGCGAGTTGTTCGTCGAGAACCAGTCGCTACGCCGGGAATTGTCGCGCCAGGATCGGTTCGACGAGCTGGTGGGGTCGAGCAAGTCGCTCGAAGAGGTGCAGGCCACGATCCGCAAAATTGCCGCCACGCACAGCAACGTCTTGCTCGAAGGAGAAAGCGGAACCGGCAAAGAACTGTTCGCACGCGTGATTCACCGGGCGGGCCCCAAAAGTCACGAGAAGCTGCTGGCGGTACACTGCGCCACGCAGCCGGTCGAATTGCTGGAGGCCCAGTTGTTCGGTCAATGCAAAGGTGCGTTCCCTGGGGCGCAGAGCGATCAGCCGGGAATCCTGCTGCACGCCGGCGAGGGAACGGTGTTTCTCGACGAAGTCGGCCAGCTTCCCCTGGCGACGCAGTCGAAGCTGCTGCGGGCGATGGAGTTTCAGGAGATCATGCCCCTGGGGGGGACAGAACCGGTCCGCGTCGCTTCGCGGATCATCGCCTCGACGACACGCGACCTGATGCGCGAAGTCGCCGAGGGCCGCTTTCAGGAAGACCTGTTCTACCGCCTGAACGGCGTCAAAATTCGCATTCCGCCCTTGCGTGAACGGCTCGACGACATTCCCGAACTGGTCGAGTTTTTCATCGGCAAACATACGGCAGCTCTGGGGAAGCGCGTGACGGGCGCGACCAGCGAAACGATGCGTCTGTTGATGTCGGCTCGCTGGAAGGGAAACGTCCGCCAGCTCGACAATGCGATCGAGCGGGCCGTGATCATGTGCGAAGAAGCGCAGATCGAACCCAAAGATCTCCCTCCCGACCTGCTGGGCGTCGGTCAGATCCTGCCCGACACCGACGACCTGCGCTCGGCGCTGCGGCATTACGAGCGAATGCACATCAGCCGCGTTCTGCGGCAATGGCCCGACAAACGCGAAGCGGCCAAACGATTGCGGCTGGGCTTGTCGAGTTTGTACCGCAAGATCGAAGAATTGGGGTTGGATCTGTAGCGCCGGCGTTGATGGCCAGAAAGCCCCCCCAGCCGTCCATTGATCGCTGCACAACCTCGCAATGTGCCGATTATCGCGGCGAAGCCGCGTCTTTTTCTCCCTTCCCCCCTGGGGGCCTGTTGATTTAGTCGACTTCCCTACGAATTCGCCGTTGGGGCCCTGGTCAAACTGATTCATTCAAAGATATAACGACGGATCGACGCCGGCAGCATGGCGCGCGACCGTTCCACGCAGGATGAGAGGCAGGCACGC
>SIAF01000033.1 GCA_009691905.1 Planctomycetaceae bacterium
CCTTCTTCCGAGCCATGAGCCAGATTCCTTTCTGACTGAAGTGTTTTCAGTTAGGTATGGGAGGAATCTGGCTTTTTTCATATTCCGACTTTCAGGGAAACCCCTGTTTTCTCGGCAAAAAATCCTTCACGGCGTTGCCTGAAAGGGCGCAACAAAATGGAGACTTACGCCGATGTCACAATCCCTGGTTAAAAACCTGATCCATTTGATGAACGGTATGTCTGGGACTGAGGAGAATTGTTTCGCCCTTATCAGGGCTGCAATCTTGTTTTGCGGGATACCCGGGGCGGCACTTCGCGGCTATCGCCGCTGCGCTGTGCCCCGGGCTGGTTTGTTTCAGCCCTTCGGGCTAATTCGCGCCGGGTCATTCCTCCCGAATCACGCGGCCGACCGAATGTCGCCGGTTCGGCAATAGAGCCACGCGTTGCCGCGTTTGCCCGTGCAGGTTACGCCGCCGCATTGCTTGAGGCAATAGGCCATTTTTTGCGCCAGCCAGCGCGGGATTTGTGCCGCGGCGGCAAGGTCGGCCGTCGTGAACGGGTCAGGTAGAACCGGCGGCAAAAGGTCGGCGAGGTCAGCCGCAGTTTGCAGCACGTGGCGGCTGTTGATGGCGATCAGGCAGCGGTCGTCGACGCAGTAATCTTTGCACCACCGTTTGCGGCGGGACTTGCGAAGGCGGTGTTCTTCCTGCTCGGTGAGCAACACCTCGATGGTCAAACGCGGGTGCGGAAAGACGCCGATGAAGTGCACCAGATCCTGGAAGAGATCGAGCAACCGCTCGTGACGCGGGCTGGTCCGCCGACTGACGACAGGGCCGTTTTTCCGGTCCCGACGCAGAATCGTCTTGTGTGCCGCCAGCGGTTTGACGACGACGACCGAGTGCTGCCGCAGCAGAGCGGGAACTTTGTGTTTCAGCGCCCCCAGCGACGCGTGCTGAATCTCGATGAGTCGGCCGTCAACGACGGCGTCGATGCGGTACTCGCCGACTCGAACTTCGCGAGCCATCACCTGGCTGCAATAGAATTCCTTCAACTGGCGATGCAGCGTCGTTTCCATGACGCGGGGATGGTAACGACGAGTGCTGGTCGTGTAAACGGGTGATTGCCGGCCCGGACAGGGACTCGAACTCAGAGAGACCACCGACTACGACCTCCTGGCATGGCCCTCTTGATCGCGTCATCGAGAGGGAAGTCCCCAATCAACGAGGAATAATCGAGTTCATCGCTCGCAAGCCAAACATTTGTTCCCTTCAAAATCGTTACGACTTGGCCACGGACAAACACGGATGAAACACGGACAGGAGGTGACCGGCATTGTATCCGTGTTTCATCCGTGTCCGTCCGTGGCTCGATTTGAATTCATCGGCGTTGACCCGTGAGATCGCCCGGTCAAAAACCCAGCACGTCGGCCATCGAGTACAGGCCGGGTTTCTGCGTCACCAGGAACTTGGCAGCGGCCAAAGCTCCGTAGGCATAGCTGTCGCGCGTCTGATTTTTGACCGCCAGATCGATCGTTTCGCCCAGCAGGCCGAACACGATCGTGTGTTCGCCGACGTTGTCTCCCACGCGCAGCGCGTGATAGCCGATTTCGCACTGCGGTCGTGGCCCTGGCCGGCCGTGCCGGCCGTGAACGTGTTCGGTCTGCCCCATTTCGTCGGCGATGATCTGCCCGAATTTCAAGGCGGTTCCGCTGGGGGCGTCCTCTTTGTAGCGATGGTGCCGCTCGATGATCTCGACGTCGACTCCCGAGGGGACGTGTTTCAAAATGCGGGCCGCATCGCGAACGAGTTTCATCGTCAGGTTGACCGCCAGGCTCATGCTGGGAGAGATGAGCACCGGAGTGACCTGTGCGGCTGAGAGGACGGCTTCTCGCTGTTTGCCTTCGAGTCCGGTCGTCGCGACCACGAGGGGAATCCCGCGTTCGGCGCAGATCTGCGCGATCGCGACGGCCCCGGCGGGAGTTGAAAAGTCGATGACGACATCGACGCGGGCGACAATGTCGGCCGTCACTGCGACGCCAATCGGGCCGATGCCGGCCAGTTCGCCCGCATCCTTGCCGAGCTGCGGGGACGAGGCCGGCTCGATAGCAGCAGTCACTGTCAATTGCGGATCGACATGGGCCAGCGCGACCACGCGCTGCCCCATGCGTCCGGCCGCGCCGTTGACCCCCAGTGTAAATTTATCGCTCATGACGGCCGCCCTGCTGTGTTTTTATCGTGAGAAAAGGACGTCAATTAATATATGACACGGCCAAAAATGAGACATTAGCGAGCCGTGTGCCGTCAGGCCACGGGTTTCTGCGACGATCAAGAACCCGCGGCCTGACGGCACACGGCTCGCTGGACGCAGCACAAATGACCGCGTGCAGTATAGAGGCGGCTCGCCAAATTTGGGAGCGGTCAGTTGGGCAGGCCGTGTGGAGACGCGGCTGGCGGGTTGAAGGGCCATTGCCGGCGACTTTTTCGTCCTAACAGCCTACCCATGAGCATCAGTGCGGTACTGCCCCAAAACAACCAAGCATCCCTTGTCTCACGAGTGTGCAACCAGGCAATACCCTTCCAGGGCGATGGCCCAAACATTACAACGAATCCGACGGTAACGCATGCGTTGTAAAGACGGGCCATGCGAATTTCGGCTGTGGACCTCGGGGCGGAAAGTTCGACAGGTGCTGGATCCTCGTCGTAGCTCTTGGCGACGCGCATCATCAACAGATAAATCCCAACGACTGCTGCAAAAAAAATGTAATGCCAAACCAGCCACTGAACCCCCACCAGCCTCTGGACCCCCAGTGCAGCGAACGCCCACGAATGCCCTTCTATCAAAACGAGCGGCACGGCGATCGCGGCGATGAACCAGACCCAGGAGAGCAGATTTGATTTCCTGTTTTTGCCCATGCCGGGATCATACCACCGAAAGCGGCAGGCGGGGAATTGCAATCGTCGAATCCGATAATGGGTCACTCATCCCGATGCACCGTCCCCGGTGAAAACGCCGGAAGGCACACGGCGATATACTCGGCTCCATCGTTCTCAGGGGTGCTGTACTGCACCCATTCCCCCTTGTGGGTGATAATCGCCTGGCCGGCGCGCACGTCGAGCACGCCGTCGTGAGACTGCACGCGCAGCATGCCGCGCAGCACGACCGTGTATTCGTCGAAGTCGGGAGTCTGCCCCGGCTCGACCCATCCGCCGGGGCTTTGCATGCGGGCGACGCTGACCCCCTCGGTCTTCGAGTTCACGCGGCCAACAAACTCGTGAATGATCTTGGGCTTATTGCCGGCGGCGGTGATTTGCGTCGGCGTCGAAATCAAGGTGGGCATGTCGGAGAATCCTCTGTCAATGCGGTCGTCAGCGCGGCTTCGAGTTCGTCGCAAACGGTCGGATCATCTTCGATCTGCCGGTGTGCCTGCAAGGCGCGCGACGCCGCCTCCTGAGAGAATCGACCCAGCGCCCAGACGGCGGCGCCGCGAATCAATGGTTCCTCATCCGACAAGGCGTGAATCAACGCCGGGATCCCCGCTGGATTTCCCAGGTTCCCGACAACGATCGCCGCGTTCCGCAGCAAGCCCGAGCGTTTTGGCCGTTCGAGTGGCGTCGCATCGACGCGATCGCGAAATTGTTCCGGAGTCAGCGACAGTAATTCAAGGGCGTCGGCCGGGGAAAGGTCGGTGCGGGGCTGAAAAGCAGGCTCGTCGGTGACGGGCGCCTTGCGGTTCCAGGGGCAGACTTCCTGGCAGACGTCGCAACCCAGCAGCCAGTCGCCGACCCCCTCGCGCAACTCGTCGGCAATCGGACCTCGGTGCTCGATCGTCAGGTACGAAATGCAGCGCCGCGCGTCGAGTACGTACGGCTCGACGAACGCATCGGTGGGACAGGCATCGAGGCAGCGCGTGCACGTCCCGCAATGGTCGGTGTCGTGCGCCGCGTCGTAGTCGAGCTCGAGATCGGTCAGCAGTGCCGCCAGAAAGAACCAGCTCCCCAGCCGTTTGTTGATGAGCATCGTGTTTTTTCCAAACCAGCCCAGCCCCGCGAGCCGCGCGAAATCGCGCTCGAGCAGCGGTGCGGTATCGACGACGCCGCGCGCGCGGCTGCCGGGATATTGCTCAGTGACGAACCTCGTCAAATCGTCGAGCCGTTCGCGCAGCAGATCATGATAATCGGTTGAGCCTTGCGCGTAGCGGGCGACACGGGCCGCAATGGGAAGGGGCGACGCCGTCGATTTGGACGAGCATTCTTCGTTGAAGATGGCATCGACGCGGGAATCGGCGGCGGGCTCGCAGCCGGGATTGGCCTCACGAGCCGTCGTGTTATAGTTCATTGCCAGCATGACGACGCTGCGAACGCCGTCCAGGACGTGCCGCGGATGATAGTACGCCGCCTCTCGTCGCGGCAGATACTGCATGTCGCCGGCGAACCCCCGTTCGAGCCAGGCGACGAATTCGTGCAGCCCGGCGGGCGTGACGGCCGGCGCCACACCGGCCAGCTCGAATCCAAGCTCGCGAGCCTTGGCTTTGATGGCCGCGGCGGCCGTCGGGCGGCTCTGATGGGACGAAGCAACTGTCATTTCACCGGGAAAACTGCGAAAAGCGGTTCGAAATTCCATAAAATCCACGTTCGTGTGGATTTTTGAACTCTTCATTCTTTGTATTTTAACATGGCATTTTGCCGTGCCTTGGGAGCATAGACTCTTTTGCCGTGATGACTTGCGTTGAAACAGGCAGCGTTGTCCGGCGAGCCATCGAACAAGGAATCGAATTGCCCATAGTCGCCAAAGCCCCACAAAGTGACCTGAAAATGCCCCGTTTTTCGTGAAGAAGCACTCAAAAATCGACAAAATGACGAACCGTGTTGCGCAACCAGAGTGCTGAAAACCCGCGATTTTGAAAGGGAGCCATCGTCAAAGGGAGTCATGGATCGATTGAACCACAGAGGCACTGAGGGCACAGAGACGAAAGGACTGGAGGCGATTCTGGTTCCTGGCTGTTTCTCAGTGTTCTCTGTGGCTCTGTGGTTCAATTACGACACTCCGTCGCTCGAATTTCGTCGTCAATTCTCAATTGTCAATTGCGCATTTTACCATGCCGCATAGGGCCGCCAGAAGACCGCGGTGCGCAAATCTGGAAACAATGCCGAAAACTCACGGTCGGGTGGCACGCCCGGTCGGGTGGCACGCCCTGACGCAGGAAGGGCGTGGCGCACGTCTCGGGCATTGAAATTCCCGGACGTCGATCCCATCCATCGCAATCCAGCTCAGCCCGGTCTCTGACCACGGGCGACAACGTGGCAGCGATCGAGCGCGCGGCGGTTTGCAGAAACGCGGCGCATGCCAGTCGAGAGGAATGTAACGCTGCCGATGACATACGGTTCTTGACCCGCACTGAATGCAGACTTCCAGGCTCTTATGAACAAAGCGAAACCTCCGAGACGCTCGCCACGCCCTTCCTTCGTGCCTCAGTCAGGGCGTGCCACCCGACCGCGCGCCACGAGTATTGTTCGGGGAGGGGGCGGTACTTGGGCGCGGGATACGGATCAGGAGATCGGCGCCGAACCCGGCATCGAATTCGGCGATGATCGTTCAGAATCGCCAACGACGGCAGCCTGTTTCGGCCGGGCAATCAGCATCTGCAGAATGCCACCGACCACTGCTAGAACGAATCCGCCAACTATGGCGCCACACACACACCCATAAAGTGTGCTGTACTCATTCCCTCGGAGATGGCGAAATAACAGGGGAAACGCCAAGTTGCCAAAACTGGTCGTGGCGCCGACAAAACCACCGAGGAGGACGCCGAGCAACGCGCCCAGCATTGCAAGATAATTCGTCTTGGGTGTCCTTCCCTTCGACAACTTCCCGCCCGCATAGCGCAAACCGCGGATCGCCAGCATACTTAGAAGTATTGCCGCACCGAGAAAGAAATAAAGCGCGCCCACTTTCTCCCTTTGGTACACAACGGCCAGAATCGTTGCGACAGCTATCGACGCATACAATACGAATCGCGTCATGACTCAGCGAACCACCAGGATAAGACGCCTGCCGCGCGAAACCATCAATGCAGCAGTCAGGCAGCCGGGACGCAGACAAGCCTCGAAGTTCCGTTCTTGAGTGTACCGCCACCTGTTGTTCGCTTCAATGCCAAACACGCGATCATTGGGCTGGGGCGGCTCGATTCGGAGAGGAAAAAGGGGTCAGAAGGGGTCAGGGGGTCAGAAGGGGTCAGGGGGTCAGAAGGGGTCAGGGGAAGGGTCAGGGCTCGTTGATGTCGTCTTTTAGGTCGGGCGGCTCCAGTGATCTCATTTGGGGTCGGCCGCGGGCGCGACGCGTGCTTTCCAGGCCAAACTGCTTTTGCGTCACGGCTGGGCGTCTGACACGTCTCCATAAATGGCGATCCGGCCGCATTCGCCACACAGAAACGCCCGCACCGTCCCGGCCGTCGGGAATTTGCCCGTCCAGAAGCTCCTGCTGTCCTCCGGGCGGCGGTACGAGAGCGAGTACGGACTCGGGCCATAACTTTCACGGTGGAACCTGTCCATTATGATGATCGGCGACATTAACCCCTGACACTCGATGCATGTTTTGGTCGCTTCGTCAGTCATTTGGTGCTCCCGGTTGTCGGAGGGGATTTCATCCAGCCCCCGATCCTGCCGCGACGGGCGGAACGTGCGAACGACGCTTCTACGCCAGTATCGGGCGAATCGCTTCGCCGCGGCTGATGGGAATCGGGCGGCCCAGTGTGTCGTGGATCTCGGTTTGAGGATCCAGCCCCAGGCAGTGGAAGATCGTCGCCGTCAGATCCTGCGGCTGGACTTTGCCATCTTTGGGATAGCCGCCGATCGCATCGGACGCGCCGTACACGACCCCGCCGCGAATTCCGCCGCCCGCCAGGGCCACCGAGTAGACGTGGCCCCAGTGATCGCGGCCGCCGGCCGGATTGAATCGCGGCGTGCGGCCGAACTCGGCCATGCAGACGATCAGCGTCTCGTCCAGCAGGCCGCGCTCTTCGAGATCTTCGATCAGGGTGGCCATCGCCTGGTCGGCGGGGGGACAGAGGACCGTTTTCAGCCGCTGCGCCTCGCGGGCGTGAGAGTCCCAGCAGGGGGCGTCGGAAGGTTCGTCGGGACCGCGATACCAGTTGACCTGAACGAGGTTGACGCCGGCTTCAATCAGGCGGCGCCCCAACAGGACGCTCTGGCCGAACTGCGTTCGGCCATATCGATCTCGCATTGCGTCCGTTTCGCGATTGATTTGAAACGCTTGCCGCGACGCCGTTGAATTGAGCAGGCTGAAGGCCTGCTCGGTCAAGCGGCCGTAATTGCCGGGAACTCCGGAACGCTCGGCCGCGTCCAGCCGCTGATTGATCTGCTCAAGCAGAGTGCGCCGCTCGGAAAGCCGGTGGTCGGTGACGTCGACGTTGAGTGAGAATTCGCTGACGCGAAACTCGGCAGCGGCGGGCGTGCAGTTCAGCAGCCACAGGTCAGAGTTGCGCCCCAGAAATCCTGAATCCTGCCCAGGCCAGACGCTGCCGTCGGTGTTGGAAATACGATGCGGCAGCCGGACCGTCGTCGGCAGATTCCCGCGGGCCGGCAACAACTTCCGGACAATGGCCCCCATATTGGGGTAGTCATTCGGGAAGCCGGGGTTGGCATTCTCGAAATTCATCGGGGCATGCGGCTGCCCGGTCATCATGTAGTAGCCGCTCGACGAGTGCGCGCTATCGCCGCTCGACATGGCACGCAAGACCGCCACCCGGTCAGCAAGCCGCGACATGTTCGGCAGCAATTCGCAGAACTGCACGCCGGGAACCGCCGTGCTGATCGGTCCGAATTCGCCACGGATTTCAGCCGGACCTTCGGGCTTGGGATCCCAGGTCGATTGCTGGGGCGGCCCCCCCATCAGAAACAGCACGATGCACGATTTGGCGGTTCCCCGGCGAGGCAGCGCCGCCCTAGCCGATTCAGTCGCCTGCAGCGCGCGAGCGTGCAGCAGCGTCGGCAGGCTGAGCCCCAGCGCCCCTAACCCGCCGACACGGAACATCTCCCGCCGGGTCAGCCCGTCGCACAGTCGCGCTCGACTGCCGAGGATTCGCAGCATCGTTAATGGCTCCTTCAAAACTGTGTCGACAGATGACTGAACCGTCGCATCAGCCACCCCTTATTCTAGCATATTCGCGGGACATGTCGATTGAGGAGAGTCGAAACCGGTTGCACGCGGCTGCGCCTTGCGGCTAAACAACTCGTTAGACGACGTAGTCGGTGATGGTGCTTGTCTTTGTGACGGTTCGACCGGCGGTTTCGCGGCCCCACAGTTGCGCCAGCGCGACGAGGACGTCGACGGCGAGCTGCATTTCTTCGAGACTGGTCCACTCCAGCGGCGAATGCGGGTTATGCTCACCGGTCGACAGATTCGGCGTGGGAAGTCCCAGCGCGGTCAGCCGCGAGCCATCGGTCCCGCCGCGAATGATTGTTTGCCGAGGCTCGATTCCGCAGACGCGCATGGCTTCCAATGCCTTGGTGACGGCGCGGGGTTCCTTTTCCAGCCCTTCCCGCATGTTGCGGTACTGTTCGACGATTCGAACGTCGACCTGGGCGCGCGGATGCTTGCGCGTGAGGTCGGAGGCAATTTCGTGAAGCATGGCTGCGAACTCAGCCAGCCTCGGAGTTTCGAAATCGCGCAGCAGAACGCGAAGCGTGGCCTGCGCGACTCCCCCTTCGAGGGCGTAAGGGTGCAGGAACCCTTCGCGACCTGCGGTGGCTTCGGGGCTGAGAATGGTGTCGGGCAGCCGCGTCACGAATTCGCTGACGATCCGCAGGGCGTTGATCATTTTCCCCTTGCCGATCGAGGGGTGAATGTTGACGCCGGTGACCGTGACGATGGCCAGGTCGGCCGAAAAGGTTTCAGCATCGACCATTCCCTGCCCGTCGCCATCGAGGGTGTAGGCGCAAACGGCATCCAATCGATCGAGGTCAACGTGATCGACGCCGTGTCCGATCTCTTCGTCGCATGTGAAGCAGAGCTTGATCGGGCCATGCGAGATTTCGCGATGCACCATGAGGTGCGCAGCGGCGGCCATAATCACCGCGACCCCCGCTTTGTCGTCGGCCCCCAGCAGCGTCGTGCCGTCGGTGGTGATGATCGTCGCCCCGTGCAGGCCGCCGAGGGCCGGGTTGTCGGCAACGCTTAGGACTTTCGTGGGGTCGCCAGGCAGCGGGATGTCGCCTCCCGCATAGTTGCGATGCACGATCGGCCGGACGTCGGTCCCACTCGTTTCAGGAGACGTATCGACGTGCGCGACCCAGGCAATGGTCGGCCCGGCCGGGTCGAGCGTTGCGGGAATCGTGGCCGTGACGACCCCGAACTCGTTGAGTTCGATGTCGCTTAGCCCCAGTTCGCGGCACTCGCTGACGAGCAATTTGCACAGGGTGAGTTGTTTGGCGGTACTGGGAACGATGAGCGTGGTCTCGCTCGACTGGGTGTCGATTCGGACATAACGCAAGAAACGATCGAGCAGAGTGAGCATGGTCGAGAGTCGCGAAGTCAAAGAGTCGAAAAGTCGAAAAGTCGAAAAGTCGAAAAGTCACAGGGTCACGTTTCGCCGCGCGGGCTTGCCCCGCGCGTGTTCATCCGAGAATGATCGTTCATTTCATTCACTTCGTCGGCCGCGCGGTTGCCGACTGCTCCAGGCATAAAACAGGGTCCCCGACGCAATCAACCCGATCACAGCCGTCGATTCCTTCCAGTGCTCGCTAAGGATGCTCAACAGGGCGCCGCTGTAGGCGAGCAGCAGCAGGGCCGGGGTGACGGGGTAGCCCCATGTCCGGTAGGGCCGAGGCAGATCAGGCCGCTTCGATCGCAACACGTACACCGCCGCCACGGTCATACTGTAAAAGATCAGCCCGCCGAGAATCACCGAGTCGGTCAGCCCGTCGAAGGCATCTTTGGGGCTGTCTTTCCAGGCGTAAAAGACGACGATCAACAGGGTCGTCCAGGCCGCCTGAATGACGATCGCGTTACTTGGCGTCTGATACACCGCGTGGACGCGGCAGATGGCGGCCGGAAGCAGGCCGTCACGGGCCATCGCGAAATAAATTCGCGGGCCGGTCAGCATGTTTGAATTCACTGCGCCGAACGTCGAGCACATCACGCCCAGGGCGGCAATCTTCGCCCCCGTTTCTCCAAACAGCACCTTGAACACGTCCGAAGCAATTGTTTTCGAGCCGGCCACCTGCTCCATCGGCAACGTCAGGTGATAGCTGATGTTGGCGCCCACGTAGACGACGATCACGACGAACATGCCCAGCCCCAGTCCGAGCGGGAGATTGCGATGCGGCTCGCGGATTTCTTCGGCGACGGGGGCGATGTTGATCCAGCCGTCATAAGGCCAGAGCACAGCGACCATGGCAATTCCGATTCCCTGCATGAGGCCCATCGACGCCGATGTCGGCCAGACCGGATCGAGGTTCTGCACATCCGTCTTTCCCAACAGGAACGGCAAGACGATGATGGTGCCCAGGAATGCGACCTTGACCACCGTCGACACATTCTGAACCGACGCGCCCCAGCGTGTGCTCAAATAGTTGATGATCGACAGTCCCACCACGATGGCGATCGCCACGATCTCCTGCTGGAGCCCATCCATCGGCACGACCTGCGAGAGATAGATCGCCGTGGCGCACGACAGCGCTCCCAATGAGCCGGCGCGAACGACCCAGAATTCAGTCCAGCCCCACAGAAACGCCGGAAGCCGGCCGTAGGCCATACTCAAGTACACATAGGGCCCGCCGGCGCGCGGAACCATCGCCGCCAGTTCCGCCAGTGCCAGCGATCCGCAGAGTGTGACCAGCCCCACGCCGATCCAGACCCCGATGATCGGCCCGAAGCTGCCCAGGGCGGTCGCCACGTTGCCGGTCTTCAGAAAGATGCCCGAACCGATGATCGACCCAACGACGATGGTGACTGCCGAAAACAGCCCCAGCACACGCGGCAGCGTCGCAATCTCAGTCGAGGGCGTGGCAGACCCAGTCGCATCGCCGGCGTCGCGATCGGCACTCATTCACCGCGCTCCCGAAAGTGACATCGATCCAAAAGTGACATCGAATGGTACAGCCGCCCGAAAAGCGATCTCGCCGCGGCGGGCAATGCCCGCGTTTCGTCCGCTTCGATATCCTATCCGCCGACCGCCACGAGCGACGTCGACCGGGCAGTCCGACCTCGACGCGAGTGACATTCCAGCGGCTTGCCCGGTATAGTAACCGGCATTGGGTGCGATGTCAGGTAGGTCTTCCTCGAGAGGTGCCGACCATGATCCGCGATACGGTTGGCCGCCCGATGGAGATTCTGCTCGTCGAAGACAACTGGGACGATGCGCGGCTGGCCTACGAATTTCTCAAAGAGGGCAACATCCCGCACCGGCTGACCTGGCTCTGGGACGGCGACGAGGCCCTGGAGTTTCTGCACCGCCGCGGAAAATACGCCCGCGTTCCCCACCCGGATATCATCCTGCTCGATTTGGGTCTGCCGCGGGTCGATGGTCGCGACGTCCTGAAAGACCTTAAAGGGGACGGTGAATTGAGCGAAATTCCCGTCGTGGTGATGACCGCCTCGAAGGACCACGAAGACATGCTCAAAAGCGAGCAGTTGCAGGTTGACGGCTACATGGAAAAGCCGGTCGATCTCGAGAAGTTTCTGGGACTGGTTCGCGACCTGAAACGCTTCTGGCACGCCGATTTGATTCTGCCGGCCGTCGAGTAGGGTTGGCCGCGCCGACGACTGGGAATAACGCGATTTCAAATTGACTGTGTGGTAGACTGCGTCAGGTCGAATGTCGATGCCTGCTGCGCTTTTCGGAAGTTCCTGCAAGAAAGGGCCGATTCGTGTCTGAAATCGACGAACTCCTCGAACGGGCCGGCGCTGGCGATCTGGAAGCGCGATCGGGGTTGTTGAACTCGCAAACGGAGGACTTGCTGCGGTTCGTCACCGGCCGGCTCAACAAATCGCTGGCGGCCCGTGTCGATCCGGCCGACATCGTGCAGGAAGTGCTGATGGAAGCCTCGCGTCGGCTGGATCACTACCTCGCCACGCGGCCCATGCCGTTTTCGGCCTGGATGCTGCAAATCGCCAACGACGCGGTGATCGATACGCACCGTCGGCACACGAATCAGAAGCGGAATGTCGACCTGGAGATTCACCCGCCCGCGACGGGAGACGGGCCAGTCGCGGGCGATGTGATTTCTCAAATTATCGCACCGGGTAAATCCCCCAGCAGTCTGGTGGGGCGCAACGAACTGCGCGAGAAACTGCGAGCGATGATCGCGACATTGCCGATTTCCGACCAGCAGATCCTGCAGATGCGATTCATCGAAGAACGTTCGATTCGGGAGATTGCCGACGAGTTGGGCATCACCGAAGATGCGGTGCGGATGCGGCAGTTACGGTCTGTCGCCCGGCTGCGCGAACTTCTGGATCAGGATTTCGGATAGAGCCCCCGATGAATCTGTGCCGTTTGTGGCCCTTTGGTCGACGACGCCGCTCAGGTGAAGCCGGGCTGGCGATCGCCCTCGACGAACTCGCCGAGAGCGTGATCCGCAATGAACGCATCGACTGGAAAGCGCTCCGCAAGCGGTATCCCGAGCATGCCGACGAGTTGGATCGGCTGTCCACGGCCATCGGGGTTCTTGCCGAGTTCGGCGCCCCGGATCGGGGGCCTTGACTCGGGCCGAGACTCGGGCCGAGACTCGAATCATGCATGCCGGTCTGTCAGAATGAGAGACCGGCGAAGCCCAAACGCTCGGGCTGACGAGATGGTCGTCACCTGGCATCATTCTTCAGAACGCGAGAAATTCGGTGTGACCTTGAATGCAGTCGGATGGATTCGTTTCGACCAGCGCGCAGTGGCGGGTTTCGACGCGTCGAAAAATCGCTGTCGGGCCGTTGTCTCGACCCATCGGTTACGACACGGTGGGCGTCGGTTCGAAAGCACCATTCTGCGCCGACACCTACGCCCCTGCCTTTTGCTGCTGCTGATTGCCGGTTGCGGTTTTGCGGGTTGCGGTTTTGGCGAGACGCTGGCCGCCGACGAGCCGACCACGCTCGCCACGCCGGTCGCCAAGGTCAGTTTTGCTCGCGACATTCGGCCGATCCTCTCGCATCACTGCGGAAGTTGCCACGGTCCCGACGAGGCGACACGCGAGGCCGGGTTGAGGTTCGATGTTCGCGAATCGGCGGTCAAGCTTCGCAAAAATGGCTTGGCCCCGCTGGTTGCCGGTCGACCCGATCGCAGCACCGTCATCGCCCGCATTCAATCGACCGACGCATCAGAACAAATGCCGCCGCCCGAGGCCAAGAAGCCCCTGACCCCTCGGCAGAAGCAATTGCTGCACGACTGGATCGCGCAGGGGGCCGATTACGCCAGTCACTGGGCCTTCGTCGCTCCGCAGCCGCCCGACGTGCCCGAGCCGAAAAATTCGGCGTGGGCTCGCAATCCGATCGATCGCTTCGTCCTGGCACGTCTCGAAGCTTTGGGACGACATCCCGCGGTTGAGGCGCCACGTGAGGCCCTGCTGCGGCGGGTCACGCTCGACCTGACCGGATTGCCCCCGTCGCTCGACGAGTTGGATGCATATCTTGCCGACCCATCGCCTGACGCCTACGAACAGGCGGTCGATCGCCTGCTCGATTCTCCGCGGCATGCCGAGCGAATGGCCATGCACTGGCTCGACGTGGCGCGCTATGCCGACACCAACGGCTACAACAACGACGAAGAGCGAACGATGTGGCCGTGGCGCGACTGGGTGATCGACGCCTTCGGCCGCAACCTGCCCTACGATCGGTTTCTGACGGAACAACTGGCCGGTGACTTGCTGCCGGGTGCGACATTGGCGCAGCGGGTGGCAACCGGGTTCAATCGCAACCACGTGCTGACGACCGAGGGGGGCATTATCGAAGAGGAATACCGGGTCGAGTACGTTGCCGATCGTGTGCATACGACGGCGACGGTGTTCATGGGACTGTCGCTGCAATGCGCGCGCTGCCACGACCACAAGTTCGACCCGATCACGCAGCGCGAGTATTACCAGATGTTTGCCGGCTTCAATCATCTGCCCGACCGGGGGGTCGATTACAACAAGGGGGGGTTCGCCCCGCCGTTCGTCAAAGTCCCCAGCGTGCGGCAACAGGCCGACCTGGAGGCTCTCGCTTCTGAGAAGGCCGCTCTCGAGCAGTCGCTCGCCGCTCTCGTCGCCCAGGCTCCCGAATTGGCGCGGAAATGGGAGGTGGCGTTGTCACCCGACGAACGAGCGCGCCTGGCAAAGGCCGGGCCGCTTTGGCATCTGAGGTTCGACGAGTCAGCCGGCGCGATGGCGGCCGATGCGATCGACGGCAATCGCCGTGGAACAGTCCACGGCCAGGCGAAATGGACCTCCGGCAAGGTCAAGGGGGCGCTCGAATTTGACGGTCAGACCTGGGTCGACGTCGGGCAGATCGCTGCGTTCGACGCGACCGACAGGTTTTCCATCGCGGTCTGGGTCTTTCCGACGTCGGCCGAACCGTGTACGGTCTTGTCAAAAATCGACGAGTCGAACGCTTACCGCGGTTACGACCTGATCTTCGAGGGGGGCAAGCTGGCATCCCACCTGGTCGACCATTGGCCCGACAACGGAATTAAAGTCATCACGCGCGACGCGCTCAGCTTGAACGCGTGGCAGCATGTGATTTTAACGTACGACGGGACGCGCAAAGGGGGAGGGGTCAAGATTTACGTCGATGGCAAACCGCAAACGCTGGAGGTCACCAATGACAACCTCGCCGGCACGCTCGTCACCGATAAGCCGCTGCACATTGGACGCCGCCACGAGTCGGCTCCTTTCAAAGGGCAGATCGACGACGTGCAGTTTTTCGGGACCGAACTCTCGGCCGACGATGTGGCACGGGTTGCGGCCGGTCAATCGGTCAATCACATTGCCGATCTCCTGGCGATCGCCAATCCCGACCGCACCGACGAGCAGCGTGCGTCGTTGGAGCACTTCTACCTCGAAAATGTCGACGCCGAGCACCGTTGGCTGAAAGCGGCCCTGGCCGAACTGCCGGGGCGGCAAACCGCCGTTGAACAGGGAATTCCCGGCGTGATGGTGATGGCCGAACTCCCCGAGCCGCGGGTGACTCACCTTTTGAAACGCGGTCAATATGATGCACCCGGCGAGCCGGTCGCGTTCGGCGTTCCTGCGGCATTGCCCCCTTTGCCGCCCGGTGCTCCCGCCAATCGCCTGGGACTGGCGATGTGGCTGACCGACCCCGCGCATCCGCTGACGGCGCGTGTCGCCGTCAACCGCTGGTGGGAAATGATCTTCGGAACGGGACTGGTCGAAACGGCTGAAGATTTCGGCGTCTCCGGAGCGCTCCCCACCCATCCCGAACTGCTCGATTGGCTGGCGGTTCAATTTACGGCACCGCGCGCCGCTCCCCCCCTTAGCAAGGGGGGGCAGGGGGGGTCGGGTGGCGCTGTGAGTGACGCCTTCGGTGCCGAAAACACGCGCGACGCGACCCCCCCCGACCCCCCCTTGCTAAGGGTGGGAGAGGCACCGGTGACGGGGGCGAACGCGGGTTTCGGTTGGGACGTAAAGGCGTTGTTGCGCTTGATTGTGACGTCGGCGACCTATCGGCAGACATCGAACGCTTCACCTCGCGATTACGAGCTCGATTCGAAGAATCAGCTTTTGTCCCGCGGGCCGCGTTTTCGTTTAGCGGCCGAGGTCGTGCGCGATAATGCTCTGGCCTTGGGAGGCCTGCTCGTTGACCGGGTCGGGGGACCCAGCGTCAAGCCGTATCAGCCGGAAGGTCTCTGGGAAGAAGTCTCAGTCGAGCGGCGGGAAAAATATGCGACTGACCCCGGCGACGGCCTTTATCGCCGCACGATGTACACGTTTTGGAAACGCACCTGTCCCCCGCCCGCGCTGGGGATGTTCGACGCCCCGACGCGCGAGACCTGCACGATCCGCCGCGCGCGGACGAACACCCCCTTGCAAGCCCTGGTGCTGCTGAATGACCCGACCTACGTCGAGGCGGCCCGCAAGATGGCCGAACGAGTGCTGGCGTCGGCCGATCCCACTCCCACTGCACGAATCATTTACGCCTTTCGACTGGCCGTCGCCCGCCCGCCGCACGCCGATGAGCACGCGGCTTTGACGACGCTCTACGATCGGGCGTTGGAAAGGTTCCGCAACGATCGCGACTCGGCTGTAAAGCTGCTGGCCATCGGTCGTTCGCCGGCCAATTCTGAAATCGACTCGGCTGAACTGGCCGCCTGGACCATCGTCTGCACGACGCTTCTTAATCTGGATGAAACGATTTCGAAAGAGTAGCCGTCAGCGTCTGTTGTGATCAGTTTGGGTGCTCGCACCATTTGCAATTAGTTCTTGTGAACGAAATCGGTCGAAGGAAACCACAGCATGAATCCCCTGGCCGAATTTCAACGGCAAATCACCCGTCGGTGTTTTTTCGGGCGCTCGGCGACGGCGGTGGGCACTGCCGCCCTGTCGTCACTGTTAACCCGCGATGGCGTGGCCGGCTCTGAGCCGGCACGGTCCGTTAGCGGTTTGCCGGACCGGCCGCACTTCGCCCCCAAAGCCAAGCGGGTGATTTATCTGTTCCAATCGGGCGGACCCTCGCAGCTCGAACTGTTCGACTACAAACCACAACTGAAACAGCAACACGGGACCGAACTTCCCGATTCGATCCGGCAGGGGCAGCGGCTGACGGGCATGACTTCGGGCCAGAAGAGCTTTCCCGTCATCGCTCCCAGGTTCAGTTTCGAACAGGCGGGACGGTCGGGAACCTGGATCAGCGAACTGTTGCCGCATACGGCGAAAATCGTCGACGAACTGTGCCTGATCCGGTCGATGCACACCGAGGCGATCAATCACGACCCGGCCATTACGTTCATTCAGACCGGTTCGCAGCAGCCTGGCCGGCCGGCGCTGGGGGCGTGGCTCAGCTACGGGCTGGGGACAGATGCCGACGATTTGCCGGCATTCGTCGTCATGATCTCGCACGGATCGGGGGCCGATTCGAATCAAGGGTTGCTCGAGCGGTTGTGGGGGGCGGGGTTTCTTCCCTCCAATCATCAGGGGGTCAAGCTCCGCAGCGGTCGCGACCCGGTGCTGTACCTGTCTGACCCGCCGGGAATTGACCGCGACTTGCGCCGGCAGATGCTTGACGGCCTGGCGACCCTCAACCGGAAACAGCTCGAAGCCTCGGGCGACCCCGAGATTGCGACAAGGATCGCGCAATATGAAATGGCGTTCAAGATGCAGGCTTCAGTCCCAGCGCTGACAGATCTTTCGACCGAGACCCAGGCGACGTTCGAATCGTATGGTCCCGACGCGAAGCGGCCCGGCTCGTTCGCCGCCAATTGCCTGCTGGCCCGACGGCTCGTCGAACGCGGCGTGCGGTTCGTGCAGCTTTACCACCGCGGCTGGGATCAGCACGGCAGTCTCCCCACGAACATTCCCAAACAGTGCCGCGATATCGACCAACCACAAGCCGCGTTGATTTCCGATTTGAAGCAGCGCGGCCTGCTCGACGAAACGCTGGTCATCTGGGGGGGCGAATTCGGCCGCACCGTGTATGGGCAGGGGGGGCTCAAAGACGATTACGGTCGCGACCACCACGGTCGCTGCTTCAGCGTGTGGATGGCCGGGGGCGGAATCAAACCAGGGGTGGCCTACGGAACAACCGACGACTTCGGGTACAACATCGTCGAGCAGCCGGTTCACATCCACGACCTGAACGCGACGATGCTGCACTGCCTGGGGATCGACCACGAACGGCTGACGTATCGCTTTCAGGGCCGCGATTACCGGCTGACCGACGTGCATGGCAGCGTGGTGCCGGGGTTGCTGGCGTGATCGATATCAATTCTCGACGCTCGTCGAGCCACCAACCTCAGTTTAGCCGCGAGCCGCAGGCGAGCCGTATTCAGGAATACCGGCGCAGCCCACGCCCGCAATCAAACAAGTACAACGCAGGAACCACGAATCTCGCGAGTCAAACGAATGCAAAATACTCGCCTGCGGCTCGCGGCTAAACAGACGATTTTCGTTCACTCGATTTGCACAATCAACATGAGAATTGCAAAGACATTCCTGTTCGCGGCTATTCTCGTCTCGATGTGGCCAACGGCTCACGCGATCGCTGCCGAGCCAGCGCCGCCGAAGTTCGATCTCGAAGCACTCGCGAAGCCGCCCGCCGTCTTTCCTGCCGAGGGATTTGACGAGCCGGAGGTCCGGGCGCTTTTCTACGAAGGCGAGCCGTACCAGGGAAAGCCGACGCGCGTCTTTGCCTACTACGGCGTGCCGAAGGTCGCCTCAGGGCAAAAGGTGCCGGCGATGGTGCTGATTCACGGCGGTGGCGGTACGGCGTTCGACCGTTGGGTGCGCGTCTGGACGGCGCGCGGCTATGCGGCCATCGCCATGGACCTGTGCGGCTGCCTGCCGGTCGGCACGTACGGCAACTGGCGCCGTCACGATCAGGGCGGTCCCCCCGGATGGGATTACAGCTTCCGACAACTCGACGAACCAGTCACCGATCACTGGCCGTACCAGGCGGTCGCGGTCATCATTCGCGGGCACTCGCTGCTGCGATCGTTTCCGGAAGTCGATGCCGCGAAAATCGGCATGACCGGCATTTCGTGGGGGGGCTATCTCACCTGCCTGACCGCCGGCGTCGACGACCGCTTTGGGTTCGCGGCGCCGGTTTACGGCTGCGGCTTTCTCGGCGACAACTCGGCCTGGATTCCGGCATTTACCGGGATGGGCGCCGAGCGCGCCGGCCGCTGGCTGGGCCAGTGGGATCCGTCGCATTATCTTCCCCAGGCAAAGATGCCGATGTTGTGGGTCAACGGAACGAATGATTTCGCCTATCCCATGGATTCATGGCAGAAGTCGTATCGCCTGCCCAAATCGAAGGCCACGCTGTGCCTGCGGGTGCGCATGCCGCACGCTCACGGCCCGGCCGGCGAAAACCCCGAAGAGATTCACGCCTATGCCAACGCGCTGTTCAAAGGGGTCGCGGCTCTGCCACGGGTCTTTGACGAAGGACGCGACGGCGACGGCGTATCGGTGAAGTTCGAATCCGCCACACCCCTGTCCAGAGCCGAACTCAACTACACCTTCGACACGGGAAAGTGGCAGGAGCGAAAATGGGAGACGACTCGTGCCCATGTTGACGAGGACAACGGAAAAGTCACAGCGAAACTTCCAGCGGGAGCGACGGTGTACTACATCAACGTGTTTCAAAGCGACCTGCTGGCGGTCAGTACGCAGCACGTCGTCGTTCGCCCGTGAGAGGTGCAAGAAACAGGGGGCTGACGCCACCCGCTCGCCTGGTGAATTGGCCCGGCCAGTCAACTCAAAATGTCGCGGACGACGGTGCCGTGGACGTCGGTCAGGCGATAGTCGCGGCCCTGGAAGCGGAACGTCAGGCGCTCGTGATCGATTCCCAGGAGGTGCAGCAGCGTCGCGTGAAAGTCATGGACGTGGACGCCGTTCTGGACGATGTTGTAGCCGTAGGGGCAGGTTTCTCCGTAAACAGAGCCCCCCTTCACGCCGCCGCCGGCCAGCCAGACGCTGAACGACCGCGGGTGATGGTCGCGACCGTAGTCGGTGGCGGTCAACTTACCCTGCGAATAGTTCGTGCGGCCGAATTCGCCTCCCCAGATCACCAGCGTTTCATCGAGCATCCCGCGCTGCTTGAGATCGGCCAGCAGGGCTGCGGCGGGTTGGTCGGTTTCCTGGCATTGCCGCTTGATTCCGGCCGGCAGTCCGCCGTGCTGGTCCCACCCCTGGTGATAAAGCTGAATGAACTTGACGCCGCGCTCGGCCAACCGCCGTGCCAAGAGGCAATTGGCGGCAAAGGTGCCGGGCGTTTTCGCGTCGGGACCGTACAGATCGAAAATGTGCTCGGGCTCTGACGACGTGTCGGTCACCTCGGGGACGCTCGACTGCATCTTGAACGCCATTTCGTACTGCGCGATGCGCGTATTGAGCTCGGCATCGCCGGTCGCTTCGAGTTCGAGTTCGTGCAATTCGCGCAGCCGGTCGAGCATGTTGCGGCGGCTGGCCGAGTCGACACCGGGGGGATTGTTGAGATACAAAACCGGGTCTTTTCCCGAACGAAACTGCACACCCTGAAACCGCGACGGCAGAAACCCGCTGCCCCACAGCCGCGAGTACAGGGGCTGGTCGGTCTTTCCCTTGGTGATCAACACGACGAACGCCGGCAGATTTTCGTTGTCGCTCCCGAGCCCATAGTTGAGCCAGGCGCCGATACTGGGCCGGCCGGATATCTGCGAACCGGTCTGCAAGAACGTGATCGCCGGGTCGTGATTGATCGCTTCGGTATGCATCGAACGGACGATGCACAAATCGTCGGCGACCTTGGCGGTGTGCGGCAACAGTTCGCTGATCCACGCCCCCGATCGGCCCGCCTGGGCGAACTTGAAAATCGACCCGGCCAGCGGCAGCGTCGCCTGATTCCCCGACATGCCGGTCAGCCGCTGCCCGTTGCGGACCGAATCGGGAAGTTGTTCGCCGTTTTTTTCATTCAGCAGCGGTTTGTAGTCAAACGTCTCAAGCTGCGACGGCCCCCCCGATTGGAACAGGTAGATGAACCGTTTGGCCTTCGCCAAATGATGGGTGCCTTTGAGGATGCCGGGATCGGCCGCGACGCCGCGCGGCGTATTCAGCAAGTCAGCCAGCGCGATCCCCCCCAGGCCCATGCCCATTCGTGCGAGGAGTTGGCGGCGGGAAACCGGAAGGCAGTCTGAATTACCGCAGTTTTTTGGAAGATCGTTCATAGCACCCTGTTGAAAATAAGTCCGGCTCCGCCGAAACACGTCAGATTTCCCAGTATTTATCTCTTCGCGTCTTATTCACCGCTTCGTCACACATTCATCAAAACTCATCAATGTCTTGACCAGCACAGTCATCGCCGCATGGTCGGCGGCGTCGAGCGTTTCGTCGCGGGGGGTTTCGCCGACGGTTAACAGCGCCTTCGACTCGTCGGGTGCGGTCGCGAAATGTTCGCGTTGCTCGCGATACAGCCGCGCCAGAATGGACTGTTCTTTCGCCGTCGGCGCGCGGCTGGTCAACTGCCGAAAGGCGGTCGCGATTCGAGCGTCGATCGCGTTGCCGTGTTCCTTGATTAGCTTCTCGGCCAGGACGCGGGCCGCTTCGACAAACTGCGGGTCGTTGAGCAGCACCAGCGCCTGCAGCGGGGTCGCCGTGCGTTCACGCCGGGCGATGCACACTTCGCGGGTTACGGCATCGAACGTCATCAGGCTGGGCGGGGGGGACGTTCGCCGCCAGAACGTGTACAGGCTGCGCCGGTACAAGTCTTCGCCGTGCGCCTGGTTGTACGACTTGCCGGTGCCGGCCTCTTCCCACAAGCCGGCGGGCTGATAGGGCATCACGCTGGGGCCGCCGAGCTTGTCGACCAGCAACCCGCTGACCGCGAGGGCATTGTCGCGAATTTGCTCGGCGGCGAGCCGGTGCTTCGGGCCGCGCGCCAGCAGCCGGTTTTCGGGATCTTCAACATAAAGTTTTGGATCGTGGGGAATCGACGACTGCCGATACGTCGACGAGAGAACGATCATGCGGCACAGCGCTTTGACGTTCCAACCGCCACCCGCGTCTCGCCCCGCCACCGGCGCCTCTCCCCCCCTTAGGGCCGCGTTTCCCCCCCTTAGGAAGGGGGGGTTAGGGGGGGTCTCGCGGCTGGTGTTGGCGGCACCGAGGGCGTCACTCACATCTTCACCCGCCCCCCCCTGCCCCCCCTTTCTAAGGGGGGGAGTGCTGTTTTGTCCCCCCTTGCTAAGGGGGGGAGTTGCGGGCGGCGTCATGAATTCTCGTGCGAGCCAATCGAGCAGCGCGGGGTGCGTCGGGGGCTGCCCCTGGCTGCCGAAGTCTTCGGCGGTGGCGACGAGCCCGCGTCCGAAAAACTGCTGCCAGAAGCGATTGACCGTGACGCGGGCCACGAGCGGGTTGCGGTCGTCGGTCAGCCAGCGGGCGAGACCCAGCCGGTTGCGCGGGAACTCGGCGGGAAAGGGAAAAATGCCGGCGGGCGTGTCGGGCGTGACCTCGTCGCCGGGTGCGTCGTAGGCCCCGCGCCTGAGCACGTGCGTGGCTCGCGGGTCGGACAGTTCCTTCATCGTCATCAGCAGCCTGACTTTCGTCACCAGGTCATTCTCCTGCTCCCGCAGGATTTGCAGCTCGTTCACAGCCGCCTGATACGACTCGTCGTGCCGGGCCAACTCATGCGCGAAGCGGGCGTCGTCGGTCGGTTCAAGTGTGGCGCCGGCGATTTTCGCCACCTCGATCGGGGTCAGCGTCTGATTGAACACGAGCAATTCGTCGATTGCACCCCCTTTGAAGCCCACGTCGCGAAACCGGGCGCCGACTGCCATCTCGACCGGATGTGCGACCGAATCGCCCCATTCCGGTCGATAGCGGGTGTCGCGGGTCAGCTTATCGCGGATGACATCCAGCGCGACGGCGAGGCCGTTGACGTAAAGTTGAATTCCTGACGCATGACTGCTGCCGTCATAGGTGACGGCCAGGTGCGTCCACTTGCCGAGCGGAAGGGGCTGCCGCGCTTCGACGCGAATGGCGTTGCCCGGCCAGAAATGCACCAGCGAAAACACCGGACGGCCGCTGTCGAGCACCAGGGCCTGTCCGCGGTAGCCGGCATCTTCGGCAGCGACCGACTGATGCAACACGATCATCCGCGGTTTGTGCTCGGCCGGTTTGACCCACATTGCGAACGTGAACGGCGTCACACGTCCGAATTGCCCGGCCCCTTTGCAGGTAAAGGCATCGTCGCCGCCGAACTCGATCGCCTGGCCGAGTTTTCCGGGAACCGGTTTGTAGTCGCCCGAGGGTTGCAGGTCGTTGAATGCGAAGTGTGCTGAAGGGGTGTCGGCCGGACTGGGCCCGCGCTCGTCGGCGCTGGCGTTTCCTTTCGCCGCCTGGAGGGAAAAGGCCGCCCGACGCTCGGCGCGCGTCTTCGACAACTCGGCTTCTTTGGCTCGAATCTTCTCAACCAGCTCGCGGTGCTGTGCTTCCTGATCTCCTTCGTACAGCAGCAAGGCGGGCGTCGGCGCCGTTTCGGTGAAGTGCGAATACAGCCCGTGTTCGTCGATATTGGCGAAGAACGCCGACAGGCGGTAGAAGTCAGCCTGCGTGATCGGATCGTACTTGTGGTCGTGGCAGCGGGCACACTCGAACGTCAGGCCCAGAAAGGCCGCGGCATTCGTGTTGACCCGGTCGGCGACGTACGCGACGCGAAACTCTTCTTCAATGCTGCCCCCTTCGCCGGTCTGCCGGTGCAGCCGGTTGAACGTCGTCGCGATCAACTGGTCGCGGGTCGGCTCAGAGAGCAAATCGCCGGCCGTCTGCCACACAATGAACCGGTCGTAGGGGAGATTTTCATTGAAAGCCCGAATCACCCAGTCGCGCCAGGGCCAGACGTACATGTCTTTGTCGGTTTGATATCCGAACGTGTCGGCATAGCGAGCCGCGTCGAGCCACTCATTCGCCATCCGCTCGCCGTAGGCAGGCGACTTGAGCAACCGATCGGCGGCATTCTCGTAGGCCTGCGGAGACTTATCGCTCAGCAACAAATCGAGCTCCGCCAGCGTCGGAGGCAGGCCGGTCAGATCGAAGCTGGCGCGCCTCAACCACTTCTCGCGAGGGGCATCGGCGGCCGGCTCGATCTGTTCAGACTGTAAACGATCGAGCACGAAGGCGTCGATCGGGTTGCGAATCCATTGAGCCGGGTCATCCGGCGCAGGAACCGGCACCTCTTCGGCAACTCGAATCAGTGACCAGTGTGATTCATACGAAGCGCCGGCCGCGATCCACTGCTTCAGCAACTCTTTCTGCGCCGGCGTGAGCGGTTTGTTGAGCTTCGGCGGCGGCATGACGACGTGGGGATCGTCTGAGAACACCCGCTCGACCAGCGGGCTGTCATCCGGCTTACCCGGCTCGAGCGCTCCTGCCTCAATGGCGGCCTCACGGTCGTCGAGTCGCAGGTCGGCCTGGCGCGTGTTTTTGTCGGGACCATGACAGGTGAAGCACCGGTCCGAAAGAATCGGGCGAATGTCGCGACTGAACGAGGGGCCGGGCCGGTCGGCCGCTGCAACGCCGGACATTGTGGCTGACAAAATAAGCCACGCCGCGAGAACGCTCGAAAAAAACACAATCCGCGTCATGGTACAACTGACCCTGGAGGGGCGAGCGCAAGGTGACAAGATCATCGGGAACGGCAGAAAGGCCCGATCGTGGCAGACGGCGGCGGGATCGGTCAGCCGGCAATTCCGGCGGCAGCAACCGAATTTTCTCATTATACCAGCGGGGAATGCAATACTGTAGATCCCGCATGCAGCGGCGACGGAATTCGCGGAATAGACTGAAAACTGCGAGGCCCGTCAATCAAACTGACGTGGCTCGCGTTTTTACAATAGGCCATCAAAACTACTTTGGCGGGAGATGTCGCAATGGCGAAATCGGAATCTAAAAAAACATCAACTGCAATTCTTGGAGCCTGCGGGGAGCACTTTGTCGCATCCTACCTGTCGGGATTTCGATTGATCGTTGCACTACCGCGGGCGGGAGTTCCTGGCTGTGATTTGCTTGTTGCCGGCGAAAAGGTGGGCCATGCGGTTCGCATTCAAGTAAAGACCGGCACTCAGTCAACGACAACGAATAAAGTCGATGGGCCAATTTACCTCTGGCATACGTCGTACAACGTGATCGAGAATAACGACAAGCACCTCTGGTATGCCTATGTCTATCTTCGGAACTGGCCGCATGGCGAGGAACAGCCAGAGCTTTTCTTCGTGCCCTCGCGCGTCGTCATCGAAACCATGACCGAATGCAAAAAACTCAACGAGAATCCCTCATTCTTCTGGATGAAAGTCGGAGACGCGAGCAAATACAGGGGCCGCGCCGGACTCCAGGCGATCCTAGACGACCTTAAATCGCCCGCCGAATTATTACTCGACGGCGATTCTGCGCCTGCTGAATAATGTGGCACATCCCCACTCGTCCAGACTGGCCGAAAAGTTGAAAAGACCCCACTACCCGTGCAGCACGTTACGTAGGTCAGCCTTTCCAGGCTGACGGATTCGCGCTGATGACAGCGGAATCCATCCCTCCGCGTCAGGCTCGAAAGCCTGACCTATATGAAATTGTGCTGTCGTGTTTGTCGGGGTGCGGGAATGAACGAATGAGCCACTGACAAGCACGGATGAAACACGGACACGAAAGCTGCTGGGACTTGTTTCCGTGTCTTATCCGTGTCAATCCGTGGCTGAAATTGAGTTGGTCGGGGGGGCCGGGATTGCAGGCGAACCCGAGATTGCAGTCGGATCGGAAAAGTGTGATTATCATGCGATCCAACACGATCGAATTCTTCGTGTGGACTAGAGTCCACACTACGGTTGCGCAACATAAACCGGATTCGACAAAATCCAGATCTGCTTCTCGCCGGCCACTTCGAGCCAGGCTTCGATGCGGTACTGGCCGGCTTCGGCCAGCGGTGCCGCGAATGTGCGGCCCGTTGATTCCGAAATCATTTTTCCATTTCGGATCAACC
>SIAF01000034.1 GCA_009691905.1 Planctomycetaceae bacterium
GGCTATGTGAACCGCCCCCGTTCGGACGAACCCGGAGCCGAAACGATCTGGAAGGGACTGCAACGAATGCACGACATGGCCCTCTGCTGGGAGACCTTTGGCCCCGGCGATGATGGATAACTCAAAGATGTGTGTAACAACGAGGGGTTGATCCCCCCGGTCTGCGTCACGCCGCCGGGGTAAACCCGGCGGCTCGCTGCTGTTACCGCATGCTTGATCAACTTCGCCCAACAGAAAGCTACGATTGATGCGTCCCCTGATTCTTGGAATCGGCCTGATACTTATTCTTGTCGCGGCCACACGCTTGCCGGCCGACGAGGCAGCGCCCGGGCTGCCAAAAGACGGCACGTGGGTGCGGTACTTCGGAACGATGCGCCGTGAGGGGACAACTGATGAAACCGCGCTGAAGCGCACATACAGCCTCGTCGGCACGAAGACCGAAAACGGCCAGGTGTGCCGTTGGGTCGAGATGAAAGATGTGCATCAAGTCAACCATAAGGAAGAACCGAACATTTTCAAATTCCTGATCCCCGAGAAGGATCTGCTCGAAAACAAAAAGCCCTTGGAAAGCCTGGTGCGTGCCTGGGGGAAGTTCAACGACGGGGACGTACAGGAACTGAAATTCAACTCCCCGGACGGTTTACCCGGTGACCCGCATTCCCGTTTCGGCTGGCACCTCGTGATTTTTCCCGGCCCGCGACAGCAGGCCGAAACGCTGAAGGAATCAAGAGTCGTCGATTACCAGCACGGGAGGCTGGAAATACCTGATGCCCGCCTGGGACGATACCGTGCCATGCGCCGTGCCCGTGGCGCTAACTTCAATTTCACCTTGTCGATGGATTCTACGTACTGGTGTCATTCCGACGTCCCGCTGGGTGTCGCAGCGTGGAAATCACGATTGGAGCTCCGACAGGACGACATGGTCCGGCCGTCCACTCAGTTCGAGTTCGTCTTGGAAGACTTCGGCACCAACGCCAAATCGGCCCTTCCTGATCACGACTGAGAATCGGCATGAGCTATCGACTCGTTGCATTGCTTGTCATTGGCCTGCTGTCGACCATCCTGCCGGGCGCGCGCGCCGACGAAGTGCGTCCCGCTGCCGTAGCACTTCCCACTGAACCAGACCCTGACGATTCGCAGGATCTGTTGTTTCTGGCGAGCGACCGGCCGGTGTTCATCCGATTGCATCTGCGGGTCGACGGCCAGAGCTTTCGAGCCGCCTGGCGAGATTTCGCCGCGAAGATGTTTCGCGAGATCGACTTCAACGACGATGGCCTGCTGGCCGGTGACGAATGGGTCGGTATTCCGAGCCCGGACATGCTGGTTGACGGCAACCCCCGCGGGGCGCGCGGGGGGGGTGGCGAAATCATCGACCAGGCGCCGCGCGACGGGCTGATCACTCTGGACGAATTCACCGATTACCTCACCACCGTCGGCAGCCGGCCGCTGTCGCTGCAGGCAGTCGGCGCCGGTGAGCGCCCCGGCGGCGGGTTTGTCGCACCCGGTGGAGGGATCCATGTCAGCAGCCAGTTGTTCGAACGTCTCGATACTGACGGTGACACCCGGCTCTCGCCGGACGAGTTCAACGCCGCGCCGCGAGTGCTGGCCCGCATCGACTTCGACGACGACGGGACCTTCAGCCGGCTGGAACTGCTGCCGGGCATCTACGGGGGCGCCAGTTTTACCCCGCTCGCCGAACAGCGGATCGTGCGGCCCGCGCAGTTCGTCGATCTGGGGCCGGGAGAACCGGCCGAAGCGATCGCCCGGCGGCTGCTCGATCATTACGACCGTCCCCCGCTCCTGGCCGACGGCAATCCGGCGGCGGCGATCGGCAACGATCGGCTCAGCCGCGACGAAGTCCATTTTTCAGAAGAGCTGTTTGCAAAACTGGATCTCAACGGCGACGGCGAACTGGAGTTCAACGAGATCCCGCATGTGGCCCGATATCCCGTTCCCGCGATCGAGTGGACGATTCGCATCGGCCGCCGCGGCCCCTCGGAAGCGGCAGTCGAAATCGTATCGCTCGACCCGGCGTTGCCGGTCGATGTCCGCCCGACCGGCGACGGTCAGGTGACTTTTCTGATTGCCGCCACGCAACTGGAACTGTCAGCCGAGTTTTCGTCAGCCTCGCCTCGTCTTCGCGAATTTTACAGTCAGCAGTTCAAGGCCGTCGATGGCGACAACAACAAGTATCTCGACAAGGCCGAGACGCAGCGTAATTTCTTTTTCAACCAGATCTTCGTGTCGATGGATGAAGACGGCGACGGGAAGCTGTTCGAGTCCGAAATGGTTCGCTACATCGGCCGCCGCGAAGCCGCCGCCGGCAGCCGCAGCGTCATGAGCGTCGCCGACGGGGGTCGCAATTTGTTCGAAATTCTCGACACGAACCGCGACGGGCGGCTGGGAAAGCGCGAATTGCTCGCTGCCGCCAAAAGGCTGGACGTCTGGGACGCCAACAAAGACGGCCGACTCTCCGAAGGCGAAGTCCCCGCGCACTTTCGTCTGTCGTTTGGTCCGGCTCAGCCCAACCTTCCGGGCCTGCAGTTTGTCGTCAATCAGCGGATCCCGGCTCCTGGGGGTGTGCAGCGGGGCGCGTCGGACGGACCAGCCTGGTTTCAACGGATGGATAAGAACCACGACGGCGACATCTCCCGCCGCGAGTTTCTGGGAACGCGCGAATCGTTCGACAAACTCGACGTCAACCGCGACGGCGCGATCGACGCGGCTGAAGCCGGCGCCCCGTAGTGTATTCATGTAGGGTGGGACCAGCTCGCGCAGCGCGCGCAGGCCCACCATTCGGGTCGCAACACATCGGAACCCGCATGGTGGGCCTGCGCAAGCCGCTCAATGACGACACAACGCGGTGTCCGGTTCGAGAGTGTTTTTAAAAAGCGAAGGCCCATAGCAGTTCTCGGCTTGCTGGTCCCACCCTACGGATTGCGATTACCCGCCCAGCCCCTCGTTTTTCGAGGCCGCCTGTCCCTTGGCGTCGACCGGGCCTTGAAAATAACCCGAATCTTCAAGCGCCGTGTAGGCGACGTCGAGATGCGGGGTTTCGATCCGTTTCGAGTTCGCGGCCTTGCTTTGCAGCAGCGACTCGAGCATCCCCGAAACGAGCAGCGTCCGTTCGATGGGGATCACTGCCTTTCCGGCGGCCAGCATCCGCTCGATATTCCAGGTCAGGGCGTCAAAGTACTTCACACCCGGCCGACCGGGAAGGTAGTGCATCGTCGAAACCGGGTCTTTGATTCCGGGAATTTTCGCGGCAAACACGAAGTCTTCGATGTGGCCGTTCAGCATCAGCGCGGCCGCCTTGAACCCGTCGCGATACTCGATCAGGTACGCCAGCGGCTGTTTCACGTTTTCGCGGATGTCGCCGATGTTGAGTGTGTGACTGCGGCTCAGTGCCGCGCCGAGCAGGTCTTCCGACCAGACCCCCTGCTCGCCCGCCTTCCAGACCGCCTCGCCCGTCAGCGCCTGGACCGCCTTGACCCCCGTTTCGCCCTCGCCGCGGCGTTCGACGTGACATTGCAGGGTTTCCAGCAGATGAAAGCCGTAAATCTCAGGATGCGAGAAGGCGGCGGCCAGGGCCGAGGTGATGTTGGCACCCCTTGGCAATTCGAAATCGGGCATGCGAAATGTGACCGGCAGCGACGATCCCGCCTGCAACGGAAAATCGAGTTCCCTCGACCAGTCGACCATCTGCCGGGCTTTGTCCCAACTGTACGACAGGTGCTTGTCGTTGAAGACAGGCACTGCCCGGCCGCTGGCTTTGAACTCAGCGACGATCTCGGCCATCATCTCGTGCCGGGGGTACAACTTCTGGCCCAACTCGTTCTCGGGGTAGTCGCCATGTTCGCCGATCAGCAGCACGCCATCGACCGCCAGCTTGTCGCCCCCCAGCGTCAGCGCTTCGCGAATGTCTTTGCAGAACTGAAATTCGAACTCTTTCGCGAGGCCGGCGCTCAAGTCCTTCTCGCCGACCTGTGCGACGTACATCGAGGCGACTTCATAGTCGGGCAAATGGTATTTCCCGCCGACGATATACCCCTTGAGAAATCGGCCGGCGATGTGATCGGCATGCGAATTGAGGTGGTAAATCGTCGTCACGACCGCCAGCTTCTTTCGAACCTTTTGCGACTGGGCCGCGAAAACGGCGGGTGCGATCGGCAGACCGGCCAGCGCCAGCGAACCGGCGGAAGCGGCAAGAAACTGTCGGCGGGAAAGAGGCATCGGGTGACCTTGCAAGTTCCTGAGACGGGAAACAATTGACTTACGCCGTCGGTTGCAACTCGTCGACGTACTCGCTCACTTCCTTTCGCAGCCGCCCCAGATCCTCCAATGGCCCTTCTGCCATCGTTGCGAAAAGACTCGGGTCTTTTGACAACACATTCTGCCTGAGGTCGTCCAGCGCGCGAATCAATCGATCCATCTGCTGCATCGTGGTTCTCAGCCGATTCAGATCTCGATTCATAGGACGACCTCCACAATTCCCATGCGTTCGCCTTCACGAGTCGTCTGGAAGAAATCCAGGTACTGGTTCAGCGCCTCCGAGCCTTCCAATGCCGCTAGAATGTCGCCACCGAACATCCGTCGCGCCATCCGTCGCGATACCAGATTGTACTCGAACGGCCGAAGCGTTGCCCCGACAATTTCAGGATCGAGTGTGAGAATGCAGTCGAAATCGTTCGGTTCAGCCTCGGCTGTGACGAAGCTTCCACCCACAATGACCCGCTTGATGATCGTCGTCTTGTTCGCCTCCCCAAGGAGCCGCTCCAATTGTTCGAAGACCCGCAAGCGGCGGTCTGATCGGTCGAAGACCGCAAACCGGTCTCGGAAGCCGTCCAGATCGGTGCGATGCAGCCCCGGCGGAAGCAGTCCATTTTCGTTGAATTCCGGAATCACGTTCGTCCGACCTTCCGTCGTCCAAGTCCCTTGCGCAGGGCAATGTAGCAAACCCTCGCCTGACGACATACTCCGCACGGCCCAGGTGCCACGGCCGGGACGACGGACTGAAGGAAGTAAGGACGGGTGATGGTGGGGCCCGGGAGGCGGCGGGTCGCTCGTTTGCGTCGCATTGACGACTGTCGAAATCAACAAGACAATCGAATCGTGCCCAATCGACTCCATCAGGTATTGCTGATCTCCTCGACGCTGGTACTCTCCTGGCTGGCGATGCAGGCGGTTCACGAATTGGGACACGTGCTGCACGCCTGGTCGAGCGGCGGTCGCGTTACCACCGTGCTGCTGACGCCGCTGGAGATTTCACGCACCGAAGTCGAACCCAATCCGCATCCGCAGTTTGTCGCTTGGGGCGGGCCTGTCTGGGGAAGCGTGTTGCCGCTGGCAGGCTGGCTCGCCGTGCGACAGGCCCGCTGGTCGCGCGCGTGGTGGCTGCGATTCTTCGCCGGATTCTGCCTGATCGCCAACGGCGGTTACTTGCTGGCCGGTGCGTTCTACCCTGTCGGCGATGCACAAGTGCTGATGCAAAACGGCGCCCCTGCTGTCGCGCTGATCGCCTTCGGGCTGGCCGCCTGTGGCCCGGGCCTGGCGCTGTGGCATCGTCTGGGCCCGCATTTCGGGCTGGGCCGCGACGCTCCGCCGATCGACCGTCGCGCGGCCCGGGGTGCGACGGTTGCGCTGGTCACGATTGTTTTGCTGGAGTACAGCCTCCTCAGGAACTTGCAAATATGGGGCGTAGGAGATTTGGTGAAAATCTCGCCGCAAGTTACTGTCCGCCATAGGCTCGCGCCTCGAGCTGCCCTAACTTTAGGCTGCTGTCGCGCACCTTGAACCTGCGTGCGGATCATGTGAGGAACGCTGCAGCAGCCTCAAGGCTGTACTCCAGCGGCTACAGCTCAGGCGGGTCCCAGTCTTTGCCGTAGTCGAGGATTGGGAATTCCTTCCAGACGCGGGTCGCTTCCTCTCGGCCGAGAGTTTCAATGTAGTCGGCGGCGTTACAGTAGGGCCAATCGGTCCAACGGGTGACGTAACCGTGTCGCACGGCGTTGTGCAATACGTAGTTCTGGCTGGCCAAGAGGTGCCGCTCCGATTTCATCGCCGTCTCGGCAGTGCTGAACCACACCTGGCGTCCACGGTATTTCTCTTCCAGGTTCCAGAGGTACGACGTGCGACCGTGCAACTGCCCCAGCGCCGACAACAGCGCTTTCACATCCGGCGAATCAACGAGTGCGTGATAATGGGTGGGCAGCACGATCTATGCGAAAACCGCATGACACTGCGCGTGCAACGTATCGAGCAGCGCCTGCTCGAAGGCAGCCATGCGTTCGGGCGAGGCGCCGATGACCGGTTTGTGCTCGAAGCACGCGGCGGTCATCAGGTACAGCGTGGTTTCGCCGACCAGATGCGGCGGACTATGCCAGGGGTGTGCGTGAAGTCGCCGCTGTGCCAATGCCTGTTGGCGCTGCTCGTCGGTCATACTTCGCCAACGATACATACCTCGATCCACCTGAATTGTGGATTGATTTCGAGCACCGGCCGATTAGTGAATCGAAGTGCTCAATTCACTGTAAGCCGCCTGACACTCGGATTCAAGTTGGAGTACAGGCTTTAGCCTGCTGTGTGCGCATTGGACTAGGGGACGATGTGCATGGTCACGAATGTGACATCAACAGCAGCCTAAAGCTGTACTCCAGCGCTCGATCACTCGCCCGAGAAGTCCTGCAACCGTTTTCCGACCAGCGGCGCGTTGGGTTTCAGCGAGCCGATCACGCTCCCCAGGGCGGTGCGGACGCCGGCCGGCTGCTGCGCATCGTTCCAGTCGGCATGCAACTGAGCAATCTCTTCGGTCGAAAGCAAAAGGCCGAACCGCTGAATGTGAAAGGCCAGTCGCAGGGCCGCGACCTCACGCAGTTCGGCCGGTGCGCGGCGTTCGACGGCGACTTCAGCCATCCGACGCTGCACCGATTGCGAGGGAATCTCGGCCAGGGCTTCGAGGGCGGGGGCGGCGAGTTTGGGATCGACCAGGGCGTCAATCAAGACCTGCTCGGCGCGGGTAATATCGAATATCTTAGTCCGCCGTCCGCCGGCAATGTGTGCCAGCCAGCCGATTGCCGCCTCGCGGAAGTTGGCGCGCTGCACGTCGTTCATCGGGGGGTACTTGATCTGTCGCAAAAACGGCTGCAACTGCAGTTCGAAATCGGCCGTCGTGTCGGCCAAGGTCGCCGAGGAAACGAATCGGTACTGTCGCACCTGCGGTTGCAGGCGGTTTTGCAGTTCGGGGGGGCCGTGGATCATGATCGGCACACCGGCCGTCCGCGAGTCGGCACGCAGGTTGGCCAGCGTTTCCGACAGCGGCCAGCGAATGATGTTCGGGTGCAGCACGATCAACTCGACGTCCCCCCGTACGGCGGCCGCCTTGAAGGCATCGCGGCCGGAGACGACCACGATCGGCTCGTACCCGAGTTCGCGAAGAAAGCCCCCGATCTGCGAGCCGCGATCGATCGAGACTTCACCAACGACGACGGCGGGTCGATTGCCGACTGCCGCCGCCCTGGTCAAGATCTCGACGACGCGCGGCGCACTGCGAAACGTCCCCTGCGGATCGAACTGCAAAATCGTGGTCGCCGCGGCAAACTGGACGCGCGGGTCGGGGTAGTCGAGTGCCGCAATGATCGGCGAACGCTTCAGGTCGTTACCGGCCAGGTTGGCGCGGGTGCCGGTTTGCTCCAAAACGCGCAGCGCGGCAACCGCCGTAGCGGGACGCGAGGCGGCGAGGGCCTGCGCCAGTACGTCCGACACGACCGGCGCTCCGACCGACAGCGCCAGATCGTGCGCCGTTCCCGGTCCGATGGGCAATGGTTTATCGAGTCCGTTGCGACGGATGTCGTCGGTCAAGGCCAGGCTCAGATACAAAACCTGGGCGGTTCGCAATTCGGGGGCCAGGGCCAGGGCTTGTTTCGCAAACACGAGACCCACAATGTCAGACGCCTGTTCCGGCGTGATGCGTTTGGGGACGACGGTCTTCTGCTCGTCGCTCCAGCCCCACAGCTCGACCTTGCCGTCGCTGTCGGGGATCCACGCAGACACGTGCCGATAATGCTCGCCGGCGATTTTCGTCAGCTTCGCGACCGTCCCTTCCGAGGCGATGCGATCGACACCGGCGTCAGAGACTTTGAAGATGCGGGCCAGCGCGATGCGTGCCGCCGCCCGGACGCCGGCCGACTCGCCGGTCGCCACCGCCGGATGCCACAAATACGGCGCGGCCTGCATCGATCGGATGCGCCCCAGCACCATAATGATGTTAGCGCGGAAATTGTCGTCAGGGGCTTGCAACGCACCCAACAGCAGCGGGATCGCGGGTTCGCCGACCCGAACCAGCGCTGCCAGCACCGCTTCGTGATGTTTGACCTGCGCCGGGTCGCTGTAAGCCGCCAGCAGGCCTGGGATCGCCAGGGCGCCGAGGGCTTTCAATTCGGACTTGGCGGCTGCGCGCTGTTCGGGGTCGTCGCCCGAAAGATGGTTGAGCAGTTGCAGCACCAACGCGGGGTCCGAAGCGCGTGTGGCGGCGGCGGCATTCGAGCGATCGAGCAGCCGCGTGGCCGTTTCGCGAAGTTCTTTGACGCGCGTCAAACGCATCAGCGCTGCCGCACCGAACCGGTCGCGCAGTTTCAGCAGCGTCTCGGTGTCGAGATCCTGCTTGTCGAGCTTGTCGAGGTACAATTTGGCGAGATCGGGCCGCGCAATTTCGGCCATCAGGAACGCCGCTTCGAGCAGGTCTTCGGGAGTCGAAGGATTGCCGACCAGCGGCGAAGGGGGCGGCGGGAGCTCTTCCGACGCGGTTTCTTCGTCGGTCGGCACGGCGCTTTGCTGGGCGAGCAGCGTGCCGGGGCAGCAGCACACTCCGGCCCAAAGCGCCAGCACCCAGCAACGCCTGTGCAATACCCGATCCATTCCGTCAACTCCGCAAATTCGATGAAGCCCGGCCGAGAGAGCCTCCCCGGCATCTCCAATCATCGGCCTTGCTCTCCTATGTTAGCGACCCGGCTGGGGCGAAAACAACGAAATTCCCGGCTGTTGGGGCAATTAGGGTGCAGCAGCGTCAACCTTGCCGCAGCCGATGGATTCGCGGCATGCGCCATTCGTCCCCGGCAAGCGGGTCACACCGATTTTGCCGCTCGACCCCTATGCAACGCTCGCACCGAATGCAACGGCTGGGGGGCGCACGACTGCCGGCGTGCCGGGTCGATCGGCGAGCGGTCATAGGCTGTTCTATCGCCCGAGGCTGTTCTATCATCAAGGTGGCCATGAAGCTGGCGGGTCGGCTGGAATCGTCCCCTGCCCGAAATGGAGTTCCCTGCGCGTGACATCCTCCACTGATCTCAATGCGGCCCAGGCCGAAGCCGTCAACCATCGCGACGGGCCGCTGCTGGTGCTGGCCGGCCCGGGCTCGGGAAAGACGCGCGTCATCACGCGGCGGATCGCGCGGCTGATCGAATCGGGTGTCTGGGCGTCGCGGATTCTGGCGATCACCTTTACCAACAAGGCCGCCAACGAAATGCAAAGCCGCGTCGAGCGGCTGCTGCCGGGAAATCGGGTGTGGGTCAGCACGTTTCATCGACTATGCGCCAGGCTGCTCAGGCGGTTTGCCCCTTCGGTGGGGCTGCAACCCAATTTTTCGATTCTCGACATGACCGATCAGGCGTCGGTCATGCGCGACGTGCTTTCGCAGGTCGAGATCGACTCGAAGCATTTCACTCCCGGGAAGATGCTGCATCGCATCGGCCAGGCCAAGCAGCGGCTGCAAACGGCCGATATTTTTGCGCGGCACATCGGCGAGGGACAGGGCAGTTATCTCGACCAGATCGTGGCCCGTGCTTATAGCGCGTACGAGCAGACGCTGCTGCGGGCGAATGCCGTCGATTTCGACGACCTGTTGCTGCACGTCTGCCGGTTGCTGAACGACAATCAAGAGATTCGTGCCGAACTCGACGAGCGGTTTCGCTACATTCTCGTCGATGAATACCAGGATACCAACCTGGCGCAGTACCAGATCGTCCGGGCTTTATCGCACGACTACCCGAACCTGTGCGCGACGGGTGACCCCGATCAGTCGATTTACGGCTGGCGCGGCGCCGAGATCGGCAACATTCTGCGATTCGAACAGGACTTTCCCGCGACGCGCGTCGTGCGGCTCGAACAGAACTACCGCAGCACTCCCGAGATTCTGCGGGCCGCCGACAGCCTGATCGCGCACAACGTCCGCCGCAAGCCCAAGACGCTGTTCACCGAGAACCCGTCCGGCAGCCCCGTCGAGCTGCTGACGTTCGACGACCAGAATCATGAAGCTGAAGGGATCGCGTTGACGCTGCGTCGGCTGGCGGACGACGAGCAGCGTCCCTGGTCGGATTTTGCGATTTTTTACCGCATCAACGCACTCTCGCGCGGGTTGGAGCTGGCGCTGTCGCGGCACCGAATTCCCTATCAGGTCGCCGCCGGAGTGGCGTTCTACGAGCGGGCCGAGGTCAAAGATGTCTTGAGTTACCTGCGGCTGATCCATAATCGCGTCGATCGCGCGGCGTTTGGGCGGGTGGTTAATACGCCCATCCGGGGGATCGGCAAACAAAGCGTCGGCAAGATCGTGGGCTGGGCCGACCGACAGGGAATCGGCCCGCTCGAGGCCGCGCGCCGGGCCGGCGAGTTTCCCGGGATGAGTAAACGGGCCGTGACGGCACTCCTGCGCTTTGCCGACCTGATCGACGACCTCTCCGCCGGCGCATCCGGCGGCGTTGCCGATTTGATCGAGGCGGTGCTCAATCGCACGGCGTACGGCGCCGAATGGAAAGACAGTCGCGCCGAAGTCGACATGCAGCGCGCGGCCAACGTCGAAGAACTCAAGACTGCCGCGCGGCAATACGACGCCGAGCATGCCGACGCCCCGACGCTTGAGGGCTTTCTCGAGTCGGCAAGCCTCGTGGCCGATGTCGACGGCGTCGATGAGAATGCCGGCCAGGTGACGCTGATGACGCTGCACGCAGCAAAGGGGCTGGAGTTTCCCGTCGTGACGATCGTCGCCGTCGAAGACGGACTGTTGCCGCACGAGCGTTCGCTCCGCGAGAACAACCCGAATGAAGTCGAAGAAGAGCGGCGCTTGATGTTCGTGGGAGTGACCCGCGCCAAAGAACGGGTGTTTTTGACTCGTACGTTTCTGCGTGAATTTCGGGGCAATCGCCTGTTGTCGGTCCCAAGCCGCTTCTTGAACGAAATGCCGCTCAAGATGTCGCAAAGCTTCGAGCAACCCGATTTCGGCATGCCGCGGGTCAAAGCCCCGTTTGCGCCGGCCGAACGAGCCGATTCCGAAACCGCGACGCATGGCGCAGCCGCAAAGTCGATCGAACAGGTTGCCTCGCGAATCGACGCTGGCGAACCCAATTCGCTGCCGTCGCCCGGCTCCAGACACCAACGGGGTCGAATGCGGGGGCGGCCGCTGTTGACGACGGCAGCCGATTTGCTCAATGGCACATCGACCCCGGTCGAAATGCCACTGGCGTTCAACGTGGGGATGTCGGTGCGTCATCCGCGGCTGGGGGTCGGCTCAGTCATCGCTGCCGAGGGAGCGGGCAAGTGGCGGACTGTCACCGTCACGTTCTCATCGGGCGAAACACACAGTTTCGTCGCTCTGAAATGTCCTCTGCAACCGGTCGGTATGGGGTGACGATCGCTGGTTCACTCGTCGAGCGCCGAGTCGTCGACAGCCGCCGGCAATTGGCGAATCGCCATTCTCTGGCACGCCTCGGCCGCCGCGTGCCGCCCGATCCGCGACAGTCCCGTCGCCAGATTCTGCAGCGCGTCGGTCATTTCCGGCCGACGCTCGAGCGCGGCAGCGAAGCAGGCGATCGCCTCGTTCAGTTGCCCCAGATCGAGATTGACCATCCCCAGTTTATTCCAGGCGATGACGTCGTCAGGCCGCATACGCGTCACCTGCTGCAATTGAACCTTTGCCCCCAGCAGGTTCCCCTGCCGGACCAGCGCCGTACCGAGTTGCCAGTGCAATTCGGCATCATCGGGGTTGAGCTGAATGGCGTGCTCGAAGTTCTCGACCGCGTCGTCGACGCGTCCGAGTTCGAGGCAGGCCGCGCCCAGGTCGCCCAGGTAATCGGAGCGAGTGCCGTCGAGCGTCACCGCCCGCGATAGACTTTGCACCGCCTGTTCGTGGCGTCCCGCCTGCCGCTCGACGATGCCCAGACGATGCCAGGCTTCGGCATGTTGCGGGTCGATGCGCACGATCCGCCGCAAAATTCGTTGGGCCTGCGGCAGATCGCCCGATTGCTGATGACCCAGGGCCTTGTGAAACGACGCACTAGACGTTGTGACAGCCGCACTGCCGGACGTAAGACTTTTCACCGGGATCCTTCCCGAAAAATGACGATCGAGCGGCGTTGCCTCCGTGCAACGTTGCCATGATGCGCTGTATGCCGCAGCGAACTCGAATTGTGGTCGAGGGAGTGGTGCGGATTACAAACGTTTCCGCAGAATTTGTCCAGACGGATTCTCGTCTGCTTACACCACCGGTCGTTTCGCTGCTTCCCCCGCGACTTCACGAACGTACCGCGGGACGGCATATCCCGGCAGTCGCTGGCGCAGCGTTTCGATCAAACTCAGTCCCACCGTTTCTGAGACTTCGAAATGTGCTGCGCCCTCCACGCGATCGAGCTGATGCAGGTAGTAGGGCATCACCCCCAAATCGACCAGCCGCTCGCACAGCGTGGCCAGCACCGGGGCCGAATCGTTGACTCCCGCCAGCAGCACCGCCTGGTTCAAAACGGTCAGCCCGGCGTCGATCAGCCGCCGCAATGCCGCCGGACACGTCCCGGTCAGTTCCTGCGGATGGTTGGCATGCACGACCACGATCGTTGCCAGTGATGCCGGTTTCAAAATCTCCAGCAGCGCGTCGGTCACCCGCTCGGGCAAAACGATCGGCAAGCGGGTATGCACTCGCAGCCGCGTCACATGCGGGATCGCCGCAATGCGCCCGACGAGAATAGCCAGTCGCGAGTCGGTCAGCATCAGCGGGTCCCCCCCGCTGAGAATGATTTCATGCAATGTCGGGTCGGCCTCGATCGCGGCCAGCGCCGGTTCCCATTCGTCGACGCGCCGGGGCTCGTTGCCGTACGGGTAATGCCGGCGGAAACAATAGCGGCAATGAATCGCGCAAGTCCCCGTCGCGATCAACAGCGCCCGGCCCTGGTATTTCTGCAGCAGTCCTGCTGTCTGGCGGGCCAGGGCGTCTCCCACGGGGTCGTTCGTAAACCCGGGGACGACCGTCGCTTCGGCCCCCAGCGGCAGCACCTGCCGCAACAGCGGATCATGCACATCGCCGCGCCGCATGCGGTCGAGATAATTGATTGGAACCATCAGCGGGAACAATCGGGCCGCACGCCGGGCCGGCTCGCGCAGTTCATCCTGCAATTCGAGCCGCTCGATCAGCTCGTCGGGATCGCGAATCGCTTCCGCCAGCGAGCGATGCCAGTCGAGAGGCGCGACCGACACCGGCCCGGGCCCTAAAAGCAGCTCAGTCTCGTCCGTGTGACTCATCGTGCACCCGCCGGGGTTGGCCTTGGGGTGGATCCCGTGGATGCCAGCGGCCGGCAGGAGCATCTAGTCAAGAAAAAAGGCATGTGCTATGCTTCGGAATTCCAGGAAACCGCGTAAACTGAACAAAATGACGTGTCCCGCTGATGTCGCGGGCACTGCCGACTTCCGCCTGAGGGAAACTGAGTTCGACCCATGCCACAGATCAACGCCAGTGATTTTCGTAAGGGCGTCAAAGTCATTATTGAAGGCGATCCTTACGACATGCTCGATTGCAATTTCGTCAAGCCCGGGAAGGGGCAGGCGCTGTACAAGTGCCGGCTCCGCAACCTGTTGAAGAATACCATCATCGATCGAACCTACAAGAGCGGCGACGGACTCGAAGCCGCCGACGTCCGCAAGGGGGACGCTCAGTTCCTCTACCGCGACAAAGACCAGATCGTCTTCATGGATCAGGAAACGTTCGAGCAGTACAACGTGCATCAGGACATCATGGGGGACAAGACCCGCTGGCTGATGGACGGCATGGTCTGCAACCTCATGTATTACAACGACCGGATCATCGATGTCGTTCCGCCGCCGCACGTGAACGTCAAAATCATCTATGCCGAACCGGCCGTTCGCGGAAACACCTCGGGCAACATCACCAAAACCGCCAAGGTCGAAACGGGCGCCGAAGTGCAGGTACCCGCCTTCATCGATCAGGGTGAAACAATTCGCATCAATACCGAAACCGGCCAGTACGTCGAACGGGTCAAGATGTAGCGTGTCCCACGACCACAACAAAAAATTGTTCATTGAAACAGTCGGCTGTCAGATGAACATGCTCGACAGCGAACTGGTCGTCGCTGCGCTGCGCAAAGACGGCTACGAACTGACCCGCGACGTCGCCCTGGCCGACACGGTGCTGTTCAATACGTGCAGCGTCCGCGAACATGCCGAACACAAGATCTACAGCGCGCTGGGACGCCTCAAACACAGCAAGACGGCCCGACCCAACCAGGTGATCGGCGTCATCGGCTGCATGGCCCAGAAAGATCAGAACCTGATCTTCCGCCGCGCGCCGCACGTCGATCTGGTCGTCGGCACCGGGCAGCTCGCACAAATTCCCGAACTGATCGAGGCCTCGCGGCACAAGCGCGAACAGCGGCTGGCGGTCAGTCTCGACCGCCGCGATGCCACGCGGCGGGAAGTCAGCGACAGCTTTCAAAGTTACGACCCGCTCCGCGATCCCGAAATGCGCCCCTCGCCGTTTCAGGCGTTTGTCCGCATTCAAATCGGCTGCGACAAGTTCTGTACGTACTGCGTGGTGCCGATGACGCGCGGGCCCGAGCAGGGCCGCCCGCCGCGGCACATTCTGCACGAGGTGCGCAAGCTCGCCGACGAAGGGGTTCAGGAAGTCACCCTGCTGGGTCAAACCGTTAACAGCTACCGCCACACCGAAGACGGCCGCAGTTGGCGTCTGTCAGACCTGCTGGCCGCGATGCATGACACGCCCGGCCTCGAGCGGATCAAGTTCGTCACCAATTTTCCGCGAGACATGTCTGACGACTTGCTGCAGGCGGTTCGCGACCTGCCCAAGGTCGCGCGGTACCTGCACGTGCCGGCCCAATCGGGTTGCAATGACATTTTGAAGCGGATGAAGCGCGGCTACACGATCGAGCAGTACCGCGAGATGTTCGGCCGCATCCGCGCGACGATGCCCGATTGTGCCGTCTCCAGCGACTTCATCGTCGGCTTCTGCGGCGAGAGCGAAGAATCGTTTCGAAAAAGTGTTGACCTCATTCGTGAGTGCCGCTTCAAAAACAGCTTTATCTTCAAATACAGCCCCCGTCCGGGCACGAAAGCCGACGAACTGCTTCCCGACGACGTCCCCGAAGAGGTCAAACGCCGCCGCAATAATGAGTTGCTGGCCGTTCAAAACGCGATCAGTGAAGAAGACAACGCCGCCCTGATCGGCCGCGATTTCGAAGTTCTGGTCGAGGGCCTGAGCAAGGCCGCGTTGAAGGACGAAACCCGTTCGCTCGACGACGACCACCCGCAACTGGTGGGCCGCACGCGTTGCGACCGCATCGTCGTGTTCGAGGGCAACCCGCGTCTGGTGGGGAGCCTGACCGACGTACACGTCTACGACTGCTCGACGACGACGCTGATCGGAACGATTGTGACGCGCGAGCATCAGCATGGTGCGACGGGGTTGCTGCCGATTCTGGCGTGACGGGGGAGTGCGAATTCATGCTCCAGCGAATCCTGCCCTATCCGATGCTGCCGACGTTGCTGCGAATTTGTCCCTATTGCGATCGCTGGTTTGCGCTGCGGCACGTTGATTCGAAAAGTGATCCGGTGGCCGGGCGGCTCCTTATTTACCGATGCCAGCGGTGTCATAAGGAAGTGACGTTCGCAGAGGACCGGCCGTCGGGAGCGATGTAGTGCAGTGAGTTGTCTCAGTTTTCTGCCACCACGATCGACCAAAGTAGTCTTCATCGCTCCGCGTGAAGGGTCTCGGGACACGGCGATTTGATCACGGATACTCGCAAACTAGTGACTCAATACCGCCGCCTAGACGACCAGGGCCACTGCGTCGCCGAATTGTCACCCGCCGCCGGCTTGTTTGGAAAAGCGACCACGGTGCTGCTGCTGGCAGTTCTTGCCTATTGCCTGTCGTACATTGCCATGTCGCGTCCACAGCGGCGGATCATCGGAAACCATGAGACGCTTAATGAAAGTGTCTTGCCTCGATACGTCTGGGGGTCACTTGCCCGCGAAGCAGAACCGCGGCATCTGTGGCAGATGATATTCGAACCGGCGAGGATGTTGGATATAGCGATCCGGCCGGATTTCTGGAAAGGGAGTTATCATTACCTGAACGATGACCTGCTGAGCGATGGTCCGTTCTCTACGCCCGATGATGAACCGTGACGCAACACGCCGCTCGTTCTCAGCAAATCCATGCCACAGAGCTTTGGCAAACCCCGGCCTTCCCGCGGTGCTGATGGTCGAACGACTGCGATTACCCCGTTGATTGTTGCGAGCGTTCGCACTCATCACGCGGAGCGATGATGACCACATTAATGTAGTCTTCACCGCTCCGCCGGGTGCCGGGGTCAGAGCGATGCCACGAGACCGCAACACGACTGGCAGGCGCGACCTGTGAGCGTCGCTCAGCACGACCGGCAACGCGATCGAGCGATGGCCCCGTGTGTGGGCTCGCGCTCCGGGGCCATCGCTTGGTCCTTATCTCCGGTCGACCGCAGGTTTGGCAACGAGTTTCTTGCTTCCACGCGTGGCAACGCGGCGACGCTCTGACCCCGCCACCCGGCCGATCGAAACCCACCCCGCCGATCAAAACGCTGTTCAGAAATTTCGATCGCACTGTTGGCTTAAGAACCGGGTCCCGACATACTTCAGTCCGGGGGCGAGCAGGTTTTGCGGCTCGTATGCGGATCAGGTTCAGGCACCACGAGATGAGTCACGATACGGCCTTTCAAATCGCGATTGCCAATTTGCGATTCGGTGCGGGAATCACGCGCGAAGTCGGGATGGACTTGCGCGAGGCGGGTTGCCGCCGCACGATGCTCGTGATCGACCCGGCCCTGGTCGAGCTTCCCACGGGTCAAACGGTGCTCGAGTCGCTGCGCGGCAATCAGGTCGATTTCGCGCTGTACGATCGCGTCGCGGTCGAACCCACCGATCGGGCCTTTCAGGCGGCAGCGAGTTTTTGTACCGAGGGGCAATTCGATTCGCTGATTGCCGTCGGTGGCGGCAGTACGATCGACACCGCCAAAGCGGCCAATCTGTATTCGACGTACCCGGCCGATTTCCTGACGTATGTCAATGCGCCGATCGGCGCCGGGGCGCCGGTTCCCGGCCCGCTCAAACCGTTGATCGCCGTTCCCACGACGGCCGGCACGGGAAGTGAAACGACGGGGGTGGCAATTTTCGACTTCGTCGAGCGGAGGACGAAAACCGGCATCGCCCATCGCGCTTTGAAGCCGCTGCTGGGGCTGGTCGATTCCGACAACACCCGCACGCAACCGGCGGCCGTTGCCGCCTCAGCCGGGCTCGACGTCCTCAGCCATGCCCTCGAGTCGTACACGGCGATTGCGTTTAATACCCGACCCCGACCGGCGCGGCCCATCGATCGGCCCGCGTACCAGGGAGCCAATCCCATCAGCGACATCTGGTCGCTACGGGCACTTGAGATTGTCGCCGAGTTTCTCCAACGGGCGGCGGACGACCCGACTGATGACGAGGCCCGATCGCAGATGCTGCTGGCCTCGTCGATGGCCGGGATCGGGTTTGGAAATGCCGGCGTCCATTTGCCGCACGGCATGTCGTATCCGGTGGCGGGTCTGGTGCGCGACTTTCGGCCGGCCGGGTACCAGGTCGACCATCCCATGGTGCCGCACGGGATGTCGGTGATTCTGAATACGCCGGCCGTCGTCCGGTTTACCGCCTCGGCCAACGCGCAACGGCACCTGCGGGCGGCGGCGGCACTGGGGGCCGATGTGGCGGGCGCCACCGAAGCCGACGCCGGGCCGATTCTGGCCGACCGCGTCATCCATTTCATGCGTCGGCTCAAAATGCCCAACGGCCTGGGTGCCGTGGGCTATACTGCCGCCGACATCCCGGCTCTCGTTCAAGGCACGCTGCCGCAGCATCGCGTCACGAAACTCTCGCCGCGCCCCGCCGGAGAAGCCGAATTGACGCAATTGTTCCGCGAATCGCTGACGGTCTGGTCGTGAGCGATTGCGGTCGGGCCTGCGGTGGCCGTTGTGGTGGCGGGCGGTGCGGTCGGTCGCCGAATTCTTAGCGACCTCAGCGAACCTTTCCGGGCCGGTCGGCGTCTGAAAGGCCGAAGGGCTGGTTGTCGATTAAGGTGTCGGCCCGTAGAATTGTGAGGAGTTCATGGCAGTTTGCGGTACGTCGGTCCGTTATTCCGAGGTTCGAAGGAAAAACTCTCCATTGTCTGAACCGAAACGCGTCGATCTAAGCGTCAAGCAGAAACGATCGATTCTGGTGGCGGTTGTCCTGCCGGGCGCCCAGCGCGAACTGGAAGACCCTCTCGACGAGTTGCGCGGCCTGGCCAAGACCGCCGGCGTCAAAATCGTCGGCACGCTGATTCAGAATCGGCAGTGGCCCGATCCCGCAACTTACCTCGGCAAGGGAAAAGTCGAAGAACTCAAGCAGCTCATCGAGCTTCAGGGGGCCGACTCGGTCATTTTCGACAACAACCTGTCGCCCGGTCAGTCGCGCAGCCTTGAGAAGCAGCTCGACAAAATCATCGTCGATCGCAGTGAGCTGATTCTGACGATTTTTGCCACGCATGCCCGCACGTTCGAGTCGCAATTGCAGGTCGAGCTGGCGCAATTGCTGTACCAGCGCTCGCGCCTCAAGCGGATGTGGACGCACCTCGAGCGCAATGAAGGGGCCGTCGGTACTCGCGGCGGTCCCGGCGAACAGCAACTCGAGACCGACCGCCGGCTGATCGACGCGCGGGTCAGCGAACTGCGGAACCGGCTGAAGATTGTTGAAAAGCGGCGCGAGCAGCAGGTCGCCCAGCGACGCGACCAGCTCACGGTGTCCCTGGTGGGCTACACCAACGCCGGCAAAAGCACCCTGATGAACGCGCTGACCGGCGCCGACGTATTTGTCGCCGATCAGTTGTTCGCCACGCTCGAGACACGAACCCGCTCGTGGAACATCCCGCACCTGGGCCGCGTGCTGCTGAGCGACACCGTCGGGTTCATTCGCGACCTGCCCCACAATCTGGTGGCGTCGTTCCGCTCGACGCTCGAAGAAGCGCGCCACGCCAATGTGCTGCTGCACGTCGTCGATGCCAGCAGCCCCAGTGCCGAGCAGCAGATCGCAACCGTCAACGAGGTTCTCAAGGAAATCGGCATCAACGCCGACCAGGCGATTTTGGTGTTCAACAAAATCGATGTGCTTCCCAACCGCTCGTACCTCGATGCGCTGCGGGCCAATCATCCCCTGGCGGTCTCGGTCAGCGCGATCGAGCGAACCGGGTTCGATCGACTGGCGAAACTCGTCGCCGATCGAATCAGCGACGGTTACATCGAAACCACCTTTGACACCAGTGTCGGCAACGGCCGCTTGCTGGCGTATCTGGCGGCGCACGCCGAGGTGACGCGGCAGGAGTACACCGACTCGCAGGTCACGCTCGATTGCCGCATCCCGCGGCGATTCGTGGCGGGCATTCCCGACGAGGCGCTGCGAGCGAAGCTGCAACAAAACGGCGCGTCGCACGAAAACTAGGGACGAGGGATGAGGGGCGAGGGGCTAGAGGGGGGGCAAAAAAAACGCTTGCGGTTTAGCCACATCGCAAGCGTTGTCGTTAATGGTCAGCCTGTTCGCCTTACGCGCTGAAGCTGCTGCCGCAGCCGCACGATTTGACGGCGTTGGGGTTGTTGAAGGTGAAGCCGCGCTTCTCGAGTCCGTCAAAGAAATCGAGGACCGTTCCATCGAGGAACAGCTCGCTCTTTTTGTCGACGGCGACCTTGATCCCGTGTTGTTCGAGGACGCTGTCTTTGGCGGGATCGAGGGCACTGTCGAAACCGAGGCTGTACTGGAATCCGCTGCAACCGCCGCCGACGACACCGACCCGCAGAACCGTGGTTTCCGGCATTTGCTGCTCTGAAATAACGCGCTGGACTTCTTTGGCAGCTTTTTCGGTCAACGTGACTGACATGGGGTTCATCTCCCTGCTTCGCTTGGCTTTTGTGGTGGTTAAAACCGTGTGCGGGACAAGCGCACCTTCGCGTCGCCCGAGTTATCGCAAATCACACTGTGTAGATTATAACAAATGGTTGAAAGAATCAACCGGTGATTGTGCGGCGATGCACGGGGCAATCGCAACCCCTTGCCGCTTGCGGCTTAGCAATCTTGAGACTATGTTCAAACTGCCCCTTTATCGCAAGGTCTCGCCATGCCCCAACCCCTGGTTATCGCGTACCACCTGGTCTGGACAGCCTACGGCTGGTGGCTGCCCAACGACCCCAGGGGTAGCATGTCGCACTGGATTGCCGATGAAGAGATCGAACGCTTGGGCGAAGCCCATTACGGTCGAAAACCGATTCAGCCGTCTCGCAGCACGGTCAGGCAGTTTCACCAGCAGGCGGCTGAAACGCTGCAGTACCCTTTGTTGAAATTCGAACCTGCGGAATTCGAAATCGTTGCTGCCGGATTGGCCAGGTCCATTGAAGCCCAGCGATATACCTGTTATGCGGCCGCTGTCATGCCGGAACATATCCACCTCGTCATACGCAAGCATCGCGACAAAGCGGAAGAAATGATCGCGAAATTGCAATCGGTGAGTCGATTGCACGTGATGCAGACGGGTTTGCACGACACTTCGCATCCCGTTTGGACCACTGGGGGGCACAAGGGCTTCATCGACAACCCCGACAGGGTGCGAACGACGATTCGGTACATTGAGCGAAATCCTGTCGAAGACGGGCTGCCGGCGCAACACTGGCCTTTCGTGAGCGAATACGATGGCTGGCCGTTGCATGCTGGGCATAGCCCGAATTCGCCTTATGCGAGAGGGTTGCGGGAAGCGCGGCAGCGACGGGGGTCGGAGGGTGGCTAAGCCGGCAAGCGGTTGTGGGGGGCGTGTTTGTTGCGCGACGAACTGCGAGAGACGACATGAAATTCACCAAAATGCATGGCTTGGGCAATGACTACGTCTACGTCAATGCCTTTGTCGAAACGTTGCCGCGGGACATTCCCGGGCTGGCGATCGCGGTCAGCGATCGGCACACCGGGATCGGCGGCGACGGGCTGATTCTGATCTGCCCGTCGGAAAAAGCCGACGCGCGGATGCGCATGTTCAATGCCGACGGCAGCGAGTCGGAGATGTGCGGCAACGGAATTCGCTGCGTCGCCAAATACGTTTACGATCATGGAATCGCCCGCAAAAGCGAGCTGAAAATCGAAACCGGTCGCGGCGTCCTGACACTCAAGGTCGAAGCGGAAGGCGGCAAGGCGCAGTTTGTTCGCGTCGATATGGGAGAGCCGATTCTCGATGCCGAAGAAATTCCATCGACGCTTGCGGGCCCGCGCGTGGTCGATGTCCCGCTGCCGGACTTGGGGACGAGCCTTCCCGAAAACTGGATGGCCGATTGCGGCCTCGACCCGCGCATAACCGCCGTCTCGATGGGAAACCCGCACGTGGTGCTGTACTGCGACGACGTGCAGCAGGTTCCCCTCGCGGCAATCGGGCCGGTGCTCGAAACGGCGGCAATGTTCCCGCGGCGCATCAACGTGCATTTCGTGCAGGTGCATAGTCCGGGCGAGGTTACGATGCGCACCTGGGAACGTGGCAGCGGCATCACCATGGCCTGCGGGACCGGCGCCTGCGCGGTTTGTGTCGCGGGGGTTTTAACCGGCCGTTCGGGACCGGCAATCACCGCCCATTTGCCGGGGGGCGATTTGCGATTGGAGTGGTCGGGAACCGGCAACCCGGTGTTCATGACCGGGCCGGCCGTCGAAGTGTTTTCGGGCGAATATGCGGTCTGAACGGCGAAGACTGCTCTTGCAGCAACCCGAGAAACCGGATAAATCGTGCGGTCTCACTTCCCCTCCATGATTCACAGCGTAGGCACAGGCGGATTTCCCGTCAGTACAGGCGGCCGGTGGCTGCTCCTGGCGTGGAGTCTGTTTTTGCTGGGTGGTTTTACCTTGGCCCGCCGGCTCGAGCCCGATCCACGAGGATTCGGGACGCACCAGGGGCTGGGGTTGCCACCCTGCACGTTCCGCATGCTGTGGAATATTCCCTGTCCCAGTTGCGGTATGACCACCAGCTTCTCGCACCTCACGCGCGGCCATCTCGGGCAGGCGGTCCAGGCCAACGCCGGGGGCGCTTTGCTGGCGCTCGTCTGTGCGGTGCAGATCCCCTGGTGCTGGATCAGTGCTTCGCGCAGCCGGCTGGTCGGCATCTCTCAACCGACCAGAAGTTTGTTGGCGCTGTTCTTCGCGATCGCGGGGGTCAGCGCGGTGAACTGGCTGTATCAGGTGTTCGGCGGCTGAAGATCGCACATCACAGGTGACCGCCGCACGATTCGTCGGCACCACAATCACATCACACAACCCACGACAACCCGAAGGAACGGCGATGGATCGTCCGTTGATCACTCTGTCCGGGAATGGAACGCCCCGATTCCCCTCGGGACGCTCACCGGCCGTGAGAATCGCGCTGGCTCTGGCACTGGCCGGGTCGACCTGCGCCGTCTTGCCGGGATGCCAGATCGTGATCGGCGTGATGCGCAATATCTGGGGCGACCCCAACCAGGACTGCGACTTCAAGAAACAAACCAACCGCACGCTCAAGAAAGAATGCAAGAAGCTGGTCATTCTCTCGAATTCGACCATCCCTGCGCAGGCCGAATACCAGGCGCTCGACAACGACGTGATCGGCGAATTGACCCGCCGCCTGCGATCGCAGGAGTTCAAAGTCGTCGAGTCGCACGAAGTCACCCGCTGGATGGAAGAAAACAGCGAGGGGGTCGCCGATATACCGACCGCACTCGGTGCGAAGTTCAAGGCGAACTTCATCGTCCTGGTCAAGTTCGAAGAGTTCGGCTTTCGCGAGCCGCGCAGCGTCAACATGTTTCAAGGGCACGCGCGCGGGTCGGTGTTCGTTTACGAAATCGTCAAGGCCGGCGCGTTGGGTGAAAAAACGACCTCCAAACAGATTTACCACCACCCCTTCGATTCGAAATTTCCGATTCACAAGTCGATTCCCGCTGAGGAAGCCGGCAATGTCGATGTCTTCCGACAGAAGTACATCGCCCGGCTCAGCGAAGAGCTGGCCCGCTTCTTCTACGACCATCGCCCCGGCGAAGACTTTTAACGCGTGTTGGCCCGCTTCGTCGCTCTGCCGTCCAGGCAACCTGCCGTTTACGTACCAAGGAACGATTCGATGCTTCTCGCCGCCCGCCGCCGCCTGCCGCTGCTCGCCGCCGCGCTGCTTCTGGCCCTCAGTCAGACCGGCTGTAACGCCGTCCTGCTGCTGGGCTACCTGATTGGCGGCCCGCCGGCCATCGAGCCTGATTTCCACAAGCAGACCGGGCAGAAGCTCGAGGGCAAGAACAAGACGGTGCTCGTCATGTGCTATGCACCGACCGAACTCAAGTGGGATAACGACGCTGTCGACTACGAGCTGGCCAAACACGTGGCCTATCGCCTGAACCTCAATAAGATCAAGGTCATCGATCCCGACCGGGTGCATGCCTGGCTCGACAAGAATAAAGACTGGCATAAGGCGGTCGAAGTCGGAGCCGAGTTCAAAGTCGATTACATCGTCCACATCGACTTGAAGGATTACAGCCTGTTCGAAGAACACAGCTCCGACCTGTACCGCGGTCGGGCCGACGTGGTCGTCAACGTCTTTAAGATGGACGAAGACCACAAAGACGGCAACATGATTTACAGCAAAGACCTGATCTCGCGCTTCCCGACCAAGACCCCGGTTTACGCCTACCAGTACTCGTACGCCAATTTCAAGAAGATGTATCTGTCGACCTTGAGCAACGAAATCGGCGTGTTGTTCTACGAGCAGTTTGCCGGCGACGACATTCCCAATACGGCCCTCAATTAACCTGATGCCGCAAGACCTGCTGTGGCTGGCGCTGGCCGGCGCCCTTGGCACACTGGCGCGGTTCGGGATGAGCGAACTGGTCGCGCATCTCGCGGGGAGAAAATTCCCCTGGAGCACGCTGACGATCAACGTGCTGGGCAGCCTGTTGTTCGGGCTGGTCTGGACGCTGGCCAGCGAACGGCAATGGATCTCCGAACGAACCGGGCTGATTGTCCTGACCGGCTTCATGGGGGCCTTTACGACGTACTCGACGTTTGCCTTCGAAACCGAGCAACTGCTCGTCGGCGCCAAGTGGGAACTGGCACTCTCCAATCTGCTCGCGCAAAACGGCCTGGCAGTGCTGGCCGTCGTGGCCGGGTGCCGCATCGCGCGCTGGATGTGACGCTCGTTGTCCGGGACCGCGGGCAGGGGCCGGCTGCGCCCTCCTTCTGGCCAGCCCGTTTGAGCCGTGATGCAGGGATTGGTCATGGTCGGCCGCAGCGGTACAATCGGGTGGGAGGTAAGCATATGAACTCGCGGACGACCCGGCGGTTCCGCGAGTTGCTGGCAGCACTGCCGGCCCACGTCCGGCAGCAAGCGCGGGAGGCGTGTCGGCTCTTTCAAGTGAACCACTGGGAAGAAGGGAGAAAACAATGGCAGCCAACATCTGCGGATTTGCCGTTCTGCTCGTACTCGCAGTGGTCACTGCGCTGGTGGCGCATTTTTTGTTGCGGAGAAGTCTTCACGCATTACTTGACGAGGTGGTCAAGCTGCCGCCTTGTACCACATTCTACACGCGGCTTCTGGCAATAGGGCTCATCTTCATTGCCTTATCGGCCGTGCTGGACACCCAGTTTGACCTCAAAGAAGACGCCGCGTTCATGGAATACGTGTGGAAGATAGCGGACGGGCTGTCTTCTACATTCAGCATGATCTGCCTGTTCCTTACGGGCTATCTTTTCGTCGCCACAATTCTCGTAGCCGTCCTGAGGCGGAAGAGTGAATAACGAGCAATACCTTATTCTGTCCTATTTCGTCGTGGGAGCGGTGTGTATTCTGCTGGCCCTCGCAACGTACGCACTGCTGCGACGGAGTTTTGCTGGCCTCACCAGGGCCATCCCTGGCGGAAGACTCGGACTCGTTTTCAGAAGGCTGTTTTTACTGGGAATTGTTCTGCCCGCGTTGGCTGGCTTTGTCTCCGTGACATTCCGCGGTTGTGACAAGGAGACGTATGAAGCAATCATTGCAGGTTCCTCTCCGGAATTTGTGGGTGAATTCCGGTGAATCGCGTAAGGGTGTCGGAATGGTGCGTTCGTGATGGGGAGATTTGGTGTGCGTGGAGGGCCGCCCGGCTCGTTGTGGCCCCGCAGCCGCAATCCGGCCTGCCCACACCTC
>SIAF01000035.1 GCA_009691905.1 Planctomycetaceae bacterium
GAGTGGATATCACCCGCTTCCGTAAATACAAACGCGGCCCGAAAAAACCGCCGACGCCACGCAGCAAATATCACAACGGAGGTCATGCCTCGACCGCCAAAATCCTTGCACTTCGCCACACTGAATGACACCTTGGAAGCCCTGGGCCTGTAGGGTGGGACCAGCTCGCGCAGCGTGCGCAGGCCCACCATCCGGGTCGCACCACAATGGAACCCGCATGGTGGGCCTGCGCAGGCCGCTCAATGACGACACAACGCGCTGTCTGGTTCGAGAGTGTTTTCAGAAAGCGAAAGTTCATAGTCGTTCTCGGCTTGCTGGTCCCACCCTACATCAACGTGAATCATCCGGGCTAGCGGCGTCGTTCACTTCCCAAGCCCGGCTTCCAGCGATTCCAGAAATTGCTCGATCTTTCGATGGACCCGCGGGTTGTTTGTCACCACCAGCAGCCCCGGCAGCGGGGCCATCACTCCCTGGCCGCCGGCAGCGGCCCAACTGTCAGGCTCGATCAGAGACGCGATCGTTGCCATGAGGTCTTTTTCGCGATGGCCCGCCGCGAGAAGTTCTTTCGTGCGGTAGACGTGTGGTTCGATGCGATTGGCAGTGTCGGCTCGGCTGGTGACGTGGATGGATCCGGCGCCGAAATACCAATCGAGTTTCAGTGGCGGCAGGATTCGTTCCAGCATGTCAGACATAGACACGCCGTCGGCCGTGAGTGTCACGGTCGCTTCCAGCGAGACGCCCGAAAGCTCCACGTATTCTGTGTGGATGACATCCAGGCCGGAGGCCATCTGCAGCGATTTCAGCACCTCGACAAGCGGTGCGTTTTTTAACCGCACGTTGGTCGCAAGAGCCAGTTTCCGGCGCATCTGTCGCCGCTTTGCCTCTTCCTGAATGCCGGAGATGGCGTCGTCGAGCTCGACCTGTGTCTGAAGGTCACGCCTGTAGTCAATCGACCATCGCGATTTTCGAGATTGTAGTCGGGCGACAGTCTCGGCGGCCGCGGCACGGCGATATTCCCGCAGAGCCGACAAAAGCGCCGTCGTTGCCGCGTGACTCCAATCGGTCTGGTTGGTGACGACAAGCTGATCGCCTTCAATGGTGCAGATCGATTTTATGCCACGTTCGGGCCGGGTGGCATGCACCACGGGGCCATTGAGTAATTCGAAGAGATCGTCATCTGAAGCTCCGTTCTCCCGCAGGTCGCCGATCGGGTAGGAGTGCATTTCCCGGCGACTGGCGTCGAGCGGGCCCCGGATGTCGCGCCGTGTGAATCGCAGGTCTCGCAATAACGCCTCGATTTGCGCGTGCGCGCGGGCTCGCTGACGCACCTCCAGCAATGCCGGCTCGGCACGCACAATGCAGGTGCCCCCCGCGGCTTGCCAGCTCGTGGGATCGATGGTTTGAGTGACGGCGTTGGACAGGTCGGTCGATTGAATCCCGGCTCGCACGATGTCGTTGATGCCGTAGTAAACGTCTTCCAGATGGCCGGCAGCGACATCGCGCGTCGTAATACGGAGCACATCCTCTTCAATGTAATAGCTGAGTGCCAGTGGTTCGAGCAGCAGTTTCAAGACACTGCGCAAGGAAACTCCTGAAATCTTCAGCGTAATCGGAGTCTCGTCGAGACCGAGGCCCGCCGCCTTGATTGCTTTGATATCAGGAGCGATCGAGATATTGTGATAGTCTTTGAGGTATTTCAAGACTTCATCGAGGGGGCACTCGTCGAAATCGAAGTCCGTCGGCTTGTCGAGCGTCCTGCGAATTTTGTCGTTCGCCTTCGCTATCCTTTCAACGTCGCGCTTGGGTTGGGCGGCAGCCCCTTCTTGAAAGCCCGGTTCGGCGACGAGAGCGGCCTCAATCGCTGACGCACCACTCAGGAATAACGGCGCCGCCGCCAGAACGATCGTCGTGAATGCCAGCAGCGCGACTCCGCACAACGAACGGGCCGGTCGCGCGGCGGCGACCTGCGGCAACCGCGTCAGTCGCCCTTTCCAGAAAGCACTCAGGAAAAGTTGCGTGTCCGTCGTGAGCGAGGTCGTCCAGGGACCGAAATCGAAAGTCATAGGGCACCACACAGGTTCAAGGTCTAAGTGGTCTGATACACAAATTCATATGGGCACCAGGCACGCCACTAAACACAGCTCGGGGAGTTTTTGCAGAATCTTCAGTAAGCCCGGAGGGCGGCATGTAGTAGCCAGGGGCGGCAGCCCCTGGAAGACGTCCGCATTTGTTCCCAGCCCCGGGCAGGGGCGACACGAATCGTCCTGTGGCGCCCCTGCCGGGGCTGAAATGTTGTTTCCGCACGATTCCGGGGGTTGACACCCCCGGCTACTACATGTCACCCTCCGGGCTGAAAAACGCATTCTTCGAAGTGCCTCATAATCAAAGTACCGCCGCATCCCGTGAATTCCACAAGACGCGCAACTTCAAAACTTCGTAAGCGGGCGAAAACATGGCGTCAGTGAGGGCTGCCGAAACTTGCATATCAATCCCTGTGCGAACTTGTGAAACGGACCACTTCGTTTGACATCTCGTTGCCGTGCCGCGCAATCGCCAGAATCGGGCCGGGCAGCGTGGGTTGCGAGGCGTGGCTGGCGACGTGAACGAGCGTGTCGGCGTAGCCGGCGGCGTCTTTTCCCGAAAGGGCCATCGCCAGTTGATCGCAGGCCAGTTCCCGTTCGAGCCGCAGCCGGTAGCCGACCCAATGCACGACGGGATGGAAAAACCACACGACCCGCACGAGTTCGGGGATCCAGCCCCACACCAGGTCGTGTCGCCGGATGTGAGCCAGTTCGTGCAGCAGCACCTGCTGAAGCTGTAGCGGATTGAGCGATTCGGCAAGCGCCTCGGGCAGCATCAGCACGGGCCGCCAGGCGCCGCAGACGAAGGGAGAGATGTTCTGATCGGTCGTCAGCACGCGTGGCGGCGATTTCAGATGGAGCAGGATGGCTGCCTCGCCAACCGCAGCAATCAATTGTCCCTCGGCCGGCCGTGCCGCGCGAAGCACACGCGCCAGCCGCCCGTGTTGCCGCAGCAGTCGCCCGACTTGCAGCAGCACGACGCCGAACCAGCCGACCGCGAGCCACGCCTGCCACGAGAGCCTGGGGCGCAGTGGAGCCATTTCGGGCACGGGCGCGACATCCGGCGCGATCTCGAAAGGCTGATCGGCAATCGCCGGCAGTTCGGCAGAGCGCTCTGTCTCGACTGGGGGAAGGGGAGGCAGTGCGGCGGGGGGGGCGACGGAAGCCGCCGGCCGGGCCGGCAGCCAGGCAGTCGGCAGCCACGCCACCGGCAGCGCGTACGTCCAGAGGGGCATCAATAGCAGCTTCATCAGCACGATTTGCCAGACCCAGTAGCGCAACGCGGGGGTGTGGCTCCGCAGCAACCATTGCGCGGGGACTGCCACGGCAAGCACCAGCACCGTCCACTGCCAGGCAACCGACCAGACACGATCGAAAAGGATTGTCGCCAGTGCGTTCAGGGCTTCGATGTCGGTCGGCATGGTCATCCTTCTTTTCCCTTCGTCCCCATCTTGCGGACGATGGCCCGCAGCGAATCGAGGTCTTTGGCCGAGAGTTTGCCGTGATCGGCGAGGTACGCCACGAGCGGGTCGGTCGCGCCCCCGAGAACAGTCTCGACGAACCGACCGACGAGGGCCGGCAGCAGCCGCTGGCGATCGACGACCGCTTTGAACCGAATCGACCCACCACCGGGCATGCGTACGAGCAAGCCCTTGGCTTCCAGCCGCTGCATCGTTTTGAGAACGGTGGTGCGGGCCACCCCCAGTTCGGGCATGACCAGCTCGCTGATCTGCCGCTCGGTGCATGGTTGTTGCTCCCACACGAGCCGCAGCACGCGAATTTCGAGATCACCGAGTGACGGGACAGACTTGGGCATCGGGGTCTCCATTTACGACGTGTGCCGTACGACGGCCGATGTTACGGCGGGCGTCGTAGAATGTCAAGGGGGAAGGGGATTGGGGTGCTAGGGGACTAGGGCGCTAGGGGACTAGGGCGCTAGGGGACTAGGGCGCTAGGTAACAGCCCAGCGACCGAGCCACCTAGTCCCCCAGTCCCCTAGCGCCTGCAACCCTTTGTGACCTGCGGTTAAGGCTGCTAAAATTCGAGAGCGGCCGCCGCACCGTCTCCCGCATCTCCCACCGGCAAGGAACGCCATGACGAAAGCTGCTTCAGGATCAAACCCTGCGACCGAAGAAGTCGAGATTACCGGGCACATCATCGACAGCCTGCTGCTGCCCAAGGTGCTCGACGAGATCGCCGCCCTGGGAGGGTGGCACGAGGTGCGCGAGATCGTCGTCGGCCAGCGGCGGCAGGATCCCAGCCACGCCCGTTTGCAGGTCGAAGCTGAGACGCCCGAACTGCTCGAACGGATTCTGGCGAGCATCGTGCGGCACGGGGCCGTCCCCGTCCATCAGCGCGACTGCGAACTGGTCCCTGCCGACATGGCCGGAGCGTTTCCCGAGGGCTTCTACTGCACGACCAACGAAGACACCGAGATCCGCCTGGGGGGCAAATGGCTGCCGGTCGGGCGGCAAAAGATGGACGCGGGAATCATGGTCGCGGGCGATCGCCGCTCGGCCGAGTGCGAGCTGATGGCCGATGCCACGCCGGGCGAACTGATCGTCATCGGCCGGCACGGCGTGCGGGTTAAGCCGCAGGTGCGCGAAATTCGCCAACCGGGGACGTTCGGCTTCATGGGCAGCACCGTCTCGAGCGAGAAGCCGAAGGCGTTGACCGTTCGCGAAGTGGCGGCAGCGATGCGCCGGGCCAAACAGGGTTCGGGAAAAATTCTCGTGGTGGCCGGCCCGGCGGTGATTCACACCGGCTCGAGCGAATTGTTCAGCCAGTTGATCCGGCAGGGTTACGTCAATCGGCTGTTTGCCGGCAATGCGCTGGCGGTACACGACATCGAGCAGGCGTTTTTCGGCACGAGCCTGGGGGTGTCGCTGGTTGAAGGCCGCGCCTGCGAGGGGGGAAACGAGCATCACCTGCGATCGATCAACCGCATCCGCCGCCTGGGGGGGATTCGCGCCGCCGTCGAAGCCGGCGTGCTGACCAGAGGGGTCATGTACGAATGCATCAAGAATGACATCCCCTTCGTGCTGGCCGGTTCGATTCGCGACGACGGCCCGCTGCCCGAGGTGATTACCGACACGCTTGAAGCGCAGCGCGTGATGCGCAAGCAGGTTGAGGATGTGACGTTCTGCCTGATGATCGCGACCACACTGCACTCGATCGCCGTGGGCAACCTGCTGCCGGCCCGCGTGAAAGTCGTGTGTGTCGACATCAATCCTGCGACCATTACGAAACTCGCCGACCGCGGCAGCTTTCAGACGGTGGGCCTGGTGACCGACGTCGAGCCGTTTTTAAGAGTGCTGGTGCAGGAGTTGGAAAAGGGAGAATGACGCACGCAATACTCACCAACCCTGTTGACGATTCACCTGGCAACGAACGGAACCGTCGAATGACAAACACCATCGGCAGCGGCTTTCTGTTCGCGTTGATCGTGGCATTCACCGTCCGTGCCCAGTCGCCGGCGCCCTCCGCCACGTCAAAGGACATCCTCGAGATCACGCGCGACACGACGCTCGATCCGAAAAAAACCTACGGGGCGATCGTCGTCAAAGCCTCAAACGTCACGATCGACGGGCGGGGAGCGTGGCTGATCGGAGCCGGCGAGGGATCTCCGAAAGAGTTCCGGGGGACAGCGGTCTCGGCCGCCGGCGTCTCGAATGTCACGCTCAAGAACATCAAAGCCAAGGGGTGGAAAACCGGACTGAAAATCGTCGACGGCTCGGGCTGGACGATCGAAACCTGCGACTTTTCCGACAACTTTCACGACCCGGCGTTTGGCTGGGGAGAGAATGGCCGGCGCGGCGGGATTGTTCTCGAGCGCGTCCACAAGTCGACGCTCACAAAGAATAGGGCAAATCGCGTCTGGGATGCGTGCGTGCTCGTCGACTCGGACGACAACACGCTGGTTGAAAACGACTTCTCGCACACGTCGAACACGTGCCTCAAGCTGTGGCATGCGTCCAGCAACACGGTGACGAACAACAATCTCAGCTACGGCATTCGCATCGATCCCGGCGAGGTGCATGCCCGCGACTCGACCAGCGTGCTGATTGAGAGCGGCTCAAACAAAAATCACTTTGTCGAAAACGACTGCACGCATGGCGGCGATGGGATTTTCATTCGGGTGCTCAACGGCTGGGTCAGCACCGACAACCTGTTTGAGGGAAACGATTGCTCGTACGCGAACAACAACTGCTTCGAAGCCTGGTCGCCGCGGAACACGTATCGCAAAAACAAGGCCAACCACGGCAGTTACGGTTTCTGGCTGGGGGCTTCGGACCAGACGCTCGTCGAGGGCAACGAGGCGTCGTACAACGGCCTGGCCGATGGCAACCACAATTCGCCGCACCTGCCCGAGAACGGCCATGCCGGCATCGTGTTCATGTTCGGGCCTTCGAGCCACACGGTTGTCCGCAGCAACACGTGCATCGGCAACAACGGCGCGGGGATTGCCTTGATCGGCGATCAGCCGACCCGGGGAAAAAAGTGGAAGGCCTTCCACTGGATCATCGAGCAGAACGCCCTTCGCGACAATCGCTGGGGGATCTTTGCGCAATACGCCGACTGGGTCGAGGTCGCGGCCAATGTCTATCGCAAGAACAAAGAGGATGTGCATATCGGCGAAGGGGTGACGAACTTCAGGCAGCGAGGCGACAAATCGGCGACGGAAGACGACGCCGCCCGGCCGGCGCCGGTGGCGATCTTGAAAGCGCCGTCGTTTGCAAAGGTCGGCGAAACCGTGACGTTTGATGCCGGCGGGTCGCACGATCGGGCGAACACAACATTGACCTACCGCTGGAATTTCGGGGACGGATTGATTGCCACCGAGCCGACGATCGAACATGTATTCCACGACCCCGGCTTCTACCGCGTCGGGCTGACCGTGAACAACGGCCTGTTGTCCGACCTTGCCTGGCGCGACTTTTACGTCGTCGCTGACCTTCCCGAAACAGGCACCGAAGGGCAGGCTGCCGACTGGACGTGGGTCGACCCGATGTCAAAAGTGAAATTCATCGACGATAAAGCGACCAAGATTGCCGGCGACTCGTCGCTTTACGCGCTGGTCGAACCGTACGGCGGGTTTCGCTTGAATCTAAGGTATCCTGCCTCGCCGCAAGCGGGCTGGTCGTTGAAAGACAAGACGCAGCTCGTGTTCTGGTTCAAAGGCATCAACGAAAACCTGCCTGCCTGGCAGGACGCCAACCCGATTGTCACGCTCTACGAAAGCAACGAGACGTTTGTGCGGCTGACTCCGAAGGGAGATTTTCTCAGCCAGCCCCCCTACAACGAGGCTCGCGAAGGGTGGACCTACTTCGCCGTGCCTCTCGCCGGCGACGAGCAGTGGCAGCGCGAAGGGGCCGACCTGGCGACCGCCCACTGGCTGACGATCGGCTTCGATTCGTGGGGCGCGCCCCCGTTGCGTATCTGGCTTGATGGGCTGGCACTGCAATAGCCTCATGCCCATAGGCCATAGGCATCTAAACCAATCCCTTCTCCCCTCCCCCTCGACGGGGGAGGGGGTGTTTTTGCGCGTCAAATTACGCTCGCCCCCCCATCCCCGGCCCTTCCCCCGCGAGGGGGGAAGGGAGAAAGAGACGCCGCTTCGCCGCGAAGACGACCGCAGGTCGCCGCGATGGGCAGGTGCAATTTGCCCGTGCAGGCGACCTGCGGTCGACAGAGCATTGTTTGAATGGCAATTGATCCGGCTATTTCATTCGGGCTATTTCTTTTCTGCCGCGCCGGCTTTGCTCTTGTCGCCCTGCAGTGCCTTCTGCAATTCCTGCATTGCCTTGCGCAACTCGGCAAGCTGGTTGTTCAACGACTCGAGCTGCTGATCGACTCGCTGAAAGGCATCGGCCGCCGGCGGCGCCTTCGGGATGGTGCTGAGCAATTTCTTATCAAACTGGAACACTTTGGGCTCCAGGACCGTCGGGTTATCAGCGGCAATGAAGTCGAAATAAGGGGTAAGCGGCGAAGTCACCGCAGAGTTCGGCCTCACCCCGATTGCCGATGTCAGCCATTGCCCGCGGAGCGTCGACTCGACATGCCCCCGCAGTGCTTCCGGAATCGTCTTCTGGTAGTCCGTCTCAGTCGCTCCCCATGTGTTGTCACCCTGCCTGACGTTGATCCGGGCCGGCTCTTTCCCTTTGCGGGTGATGGAAATCGTCAAGTCGTCAGGCAGCGGCTGGACCGTCGATTGCCTCGATTCACCCCAGTAGAGTCCCCCTGTCGGCGCGGTCCTCAGGATTCCCGAATGGAGATAATGCAGCGTGTTGTTATTGACGACGGCGCCTTGGCGTCGCTGCACATAGCGGAGTCGTACTTGCGGTTCCAAAAGCAGTTGGTACAGCCGGGTTGTTTCGGCATCAGCGGTATGACAGGTTGTGCAGCTTTTGGTCGCGACCGTTGACTGCCGGAGCAGTTTGCTGACCAGTGTGTCGCGCTTGCCCTCGGTCTTGTCGTCGGCAAACTGTCGGACTTTTTCGTCGTCGGCGGGTTTGCCGATCAGGTCGGTCCATAACCGCCGGACGAACTCGTCGTCCGAGAGCTTTGACATCGTCGGGCAGGTCTCTCCGGTCTGGCTGGGAGGCCGGCGTTCGGGAGTGACTTCAACAATAATCGGTTTGCCCGCCCGCACGAGTCGAACGGCCACCTTCGCATCTTTGTTCTCGGCAATCAGCGCGGCGAGGTCACCCACTTCTTTGAGCGGTTTGTCGCCGACTAAAAGCAGCACATCGTTGAGCTTGAGTCCTGCCCGGGCGGCCGGACCGTCGGCGATGACCTGAGTGACCAGCATCCCCTGCGTTTCGGCCAGGTCGAGGTGCGACCGCAGGACGTCGTCGATCGGGTTGCCGGTGATTCCGATCCAGAATCCGCTGGTCGTTTCGGGCTGCTTCGGTCCTGATACCTGCAAAACGTCGGGAGTGTCATCGCGATCGAGAATGGAAATCAACAGGTCGGCCCCGGTTGCAGCCGGCGCCGCCGGTTCGTCTGCCGCGGCAGGAACGACGGCCGTCAGGGCGAGGGCAATCGCGAACAGCACGCCGCGAATCGTCTTCAATCGCAAAAACATGGCAACTCCTTGTTTGTGGAGACGGGATTTATCGCTTGCGTCATTGGAACATTCTGCCGGCGAGTTTCACCTGGACCTGATCGAAGGGGACGACCACGCTGCGGCCATCCTTGAGATTGACCGTCAGTAGCTGCCGGCGGGTTTCAACCTTGTGTCCGCGACGTTCGAGCTCTTTGCGGATCGGCTCCTCGATCGCGGGGGGCTGCTTCATCAACCAGCGCAGGTCGATCCCCGGTCCCTCAAGGACCGGAATTTCAACATCCTCTGATTCACCCCCCCGATCGAGCTTGCAGAGCAACGTACCCGCGAGGCGTACCTCGGCCTGCGGATTGACGAGGGCGGTTTTCGGTAAATTGGTTTCATCCGCGCGCTCAATCCCTGGCACCCCTGATTCGCCTCGTTTTGAATCCATGTCTGTTGACGGCGCCTGAAGCTGTCCCTTCGCAACGGCGGGCATACCGGCAGGAGCGCCCCGCCCGACCCAACCCAGACTGAAGGCCAAAAACAGCGCGGCCGACAGAACGCACCACGCAGCGACCCTGCGGTTGCGACTGGTCCCCAGGCTGGGTCGCCGCTCCAAAATAGGCTGTTGGAGCAACTCAACCCGATCGTTTCGCGGCAGATCGCTGCGCCACGCCTGCGATTCGAGAAACGCCATTGCACAGCGCCGCCAGCCCCCTGGTTCGTGTTCGAGACGCAACAAAAGTTCTCGACGCCGATCGTCCGGGAGCTCTCCGTCGGCCAGCAGGTCAAACAGTCGGTCGTCCATGGATCCAGCCGCGTTGCTCGACGTCATAGCGTTTCTCCCGTTACATTTTCAGTCGCCAGTTCCTGTCGCATCCGGCTTCGCGCCCGATGCAGGCGCGATTCGACGGCGCTTTCGCCGATTCCCAGATGGCAGGCCAGTTCCCGGTAACTCCAGTCTTCTGTGTATTTCAGCAGCAGGATTTCAGCATCCTGCCGAGGCAAACGAGCAAGCGCCCGGCGGACCAGGTGCCGCCGCTCGTCGGCCAGCAGCCATGCCAGCGGTTCGGCCAATTTCGTGGCCGCCGGCGCAGCAGCGACCTGGGCGCCGAACCGTTCGATCAGTTTTCTGTGTCGCCCGGCACGCCGGCGGTACAGCAACGTCTGCCACACTGCTAGCCGATACAGCCATGGCGCCGCTTTGCTCAGGTCAAGCAGGGGCGAACGCTGTTCAATGGCGGCGACGGCGACGGCCTGCATCACTTCCTCGACCCCCTCCGGCTCGCGGAGTCGGGCGTAAACGGCCGTTCGCAGCCACCGTTCGTGTCGGGCCAACAGGCCCGGCCAGTCGGTGGCCGGCCCTGCGCCACCAATCGCGGCGGTGTCTTGGCCGTTGGAATTCATAACCGCTAAGATAGTTGCCGCCCACGGGAAAATCCTTCGCTCGAATTCCCTCCTGCCAGCGGATCCGCTGCGGGTGCGATGCATGTCAACCTTTCAATGGGACTCGAAGGCCTCGCGGAAAGGGCCGATCGCAGCCCACAGATCCGGCCCACGCAACCGGCTGAACCCGGACTTACGAAACGATGATCAACTACGACCCCCACGACTGGCGCAGTCACTTGTTCGACCTTCGCGGATCACGGATTCGCGAGATTTTCGGGCGGGTGATGACGTGCGTGTTGTGGGCCCTGGTTGTGGTGTCGGTGCATCATGGTCTCAAATCGAGCGGGTATTCGCTGGCGATTCCTGAAACGGGTCACGCCCTGATCGGAGTCGCGCTGGGGCTGCTGTTGGTGTTTCGCACGAACGCGGCCTACGACAAGTTCTGGGAAGGGCGCAAACAATGGGGCGGCATCGTCAACGAAAGCCGCAATCTGGCGCGGGGAGCGAGCGTCTATCTCGCGCCCGCGCCCGAACTGATCCGCTCGCTGCTGGTCTGGACGGCCGCCTTCGCCTGGTCGGTAATGTACCGCCTGCGCGGGAAGCGCGAACTGGGCGAGATTGCCGCGCAGCTCCCCGCGGACGAGGTGCGTGCGGTGCTGGCCGAAAGCCATGTCCCGCTGGCAGTTTCGAGGCGAATGACCGCCGTTCTGGCCGAGGCCCGGCGCCGCGAACTGCTCTCAGACCACCTGCTCGTGGCGCTGGATCAGAACGTGCAACTATTGATCGACTACCTGGGAGCCTGCGAGCGAATTCACACCACGGGGATCCCCTTCGCGTACATGGTTCACGCGCGCTGGGCGCTGATTCTGTACTGCTTCACCCTGCCGTTTGCGCTGCTGGAGCGCTTCGGGTGGTGGACGACCGTTGCGGTCCTCGTGATCGCCTACATCCTCTATGGAATTGAAGAGATCGGCGTCGAGATCGAGGACCCCTTCGGCGAAGACGAGAACGACCTGCCGCTTGAAGAGTTCTGTTCGACGATCGAAGCCAACCTGCGGAGCGTGGCTGACGCGGTTGTGCCGCCGGACGCAAGCACAGGATAAAACCAGCTCGCGCAGCGAGCGCCGCCCCAGCGAGCCGGCGGGTTTACCCCGCCGGGCCGACATACCGGTGGGGTAAACCCACCGGCTCGCTTGCGCTCGAAACACCAACCGGCCTTCGTCATTCTGTTTTCGACGTTCGACATTCAATCTTTGCGGTCAATTCTTGGAGACCCTGTAAAACCGATTCTCAGTCGGATGATCCCGACCTGGCGCTCATGGGGGCACGGTGATCGCTTCACGACCATTGGCCGTCAACAAGGCGCGGATCGTTTCGGAAGGCGTGTCGACGCGGATTCGTTTTACGCTGCCGTCGGCGAAGAGCACATTAACCCACGCGGAAGTTCCGCTCCAAGGCCATCGGCCTTTTTCCTTGTGGCGAGCTGAAATCGACCGATCTTCGGAATCGTTGAGAGCGAAATTCATCTCTTCAAAGTTGAGATCTCGCGGTTTCATCCAATGAATGCCCGAGTCTTCGATTTCCACGACCAGAATCGTATTGGACGGACCGTCGGGGAAGTCTTCTTCGAGTTTTGCGGGCGTTGATCCCGGCCAAGCTGTGCCCGTTCCGACGACCGCCACGTAGCTCGTCTGGCCTTGCACAGAATGCGAATTCGATGGACAAATCAAAACTGGCAGACTGTGATCTTGCAGTGTGGCATTGTTCTTACCATCCCACGGTTCGTCGAACCGATACGCGTTGTAGAGCGGAGCTTGATCGAGGTACGGCAGGAGCAGGGTCCGCCAGCCGTGAAGTCGAAGTCCGTCTGCGTCGGTGACGTAGGCCGGCGGAAACGAGCCCCATTCATCGTGGTAGTTGCGCAGGGCCAACCCGATTTGCATGAGGTTATTTCGACACTGTACCGGCCGGGAGACTTCGCGCATCGCGCGGACGGGGGGGCGAGAAGCCCACCACGTCAAAGCGATTGCGAGAACGCAGACGACAATCGCGGCGAGACGCCAGTGGAATTTGGGCGGACCAGTCGTCATTCGACCTGTATTCCCAAAATGCCCGATTTTGAACCAGAAAAGGCAAATGTCTAAGGAAATTCAAAAGCTCGAAAAGTCAAATGACCAACCGCACTTCGTCATTCGACATTCGAGCTTCGACATTGTTTCGTCATTCTGGTTTCGACATTCGGAATTTACTCACGCCGCTCGCCGCATCCGCGTCATCAAATCAAACACCAGCACCGGCGGGCACAACAGCCACAAGCCTTTGCGAAAATCCCAGGCGAGTAGCTGTTCGACAAACAGCAGGTACAGCACGGCATACAGCAGCCAGCGGGTCAGTCCGCCGCGGTGGGCCGCCGGAGTCAGCGGAGCGGCGTCGCTGCGTTCCTGCCAGCTCGTTTCGTACTCGTGTTCGACTCCGGGAAGCAGCTCCTGGGCCAGTTCTTCTTCGACGAGTTTGACGAGATTGCTCTCTTTCGGGTCGCAGTTGACGGCGTACAATTCGGTGCGCGACAGCGGATGTCCGAAATGCACTTCGTAGATCCCGCTGGTAACCGTCCCGTCGAACGAAAACTGACTCAACGCGTCGACGGGGGTGATCCGCACCGGCTCGGCCTGGCCGTCAGGTCGCATGACTGAGACGTCGACGTCGATGGCCGGGGCGGCGAACACGGCCGAGAGCGGCTCGCCCACAAGCTGCTGCCGCTCGCCGGTGCGCCCCGCAACGGCAAATTGCACGATCTCGTGTACCATGGGCAAGAAGCTCGGCCACAGCGGCCACAGCCCCCACCGCTCGTCGGCCGACGTGGCGATCAGCACGCTGCGACCGGCCCCGACCTGCGCTTCAATGATCGCCGGGTCTCCCGAATCGAATCGCAGCGCCACTTTCGCGCGACTGCGCGCGGGCAGAACCGTTTGCAGATAGGCGTAGGTCTGAGTTGTTTCCAGTCCGGCGGCGGGATTGCCCTGAAAAGCGTTCACGATCGGGTGTAGAAACTCGCCAGGGTCGAAACCGAACGATTCGTCCCGTTTTTCGGGGTCGCCGCGGCGGTCGCCGAGGCGCGCCGGCAAAACTCCCGCTCCGTCGCGGAATAGAGTCTGGTTATAGTTCTCGGCCGACACCTGGTCCCCCAGGCACCAGACAACTCCTCCGCCGGCCCGGACGTAGGTTTCGATCGATCGTGCTTCGCGGTCGGTGAACAGCCGCACGTCGCAGAAGATCACGCAGTCGTACTGGCTCAGGTCGAGGCTTTGCAGTTCACCCTCGTTCACGACGACCGGCTCGATCTGCCCCCGCAGGGGGACTCGCGCCGGCCCGTTTGAATCGGTGAAGGGGGACAGCGCCAGCTCGATGAAATCGCTGGCCCGGCCTGCGGCACTGCTGCCGCCCCGACCGTTCACGCACAGCACCCGCAGGCGCTCGCGGACCGGCACCGCCAGCCAGCGTTGATCGTCCAGCGGCAGCCGGTCGGCCTGCAACCGAACTTCGACGCGGTGCTCGCCCCCGGAGGTGAAGCTGTAACTGAAATCTTCGATGATCTCGGCACCGGCATTGACCTCGACGGCCCGCTGTTCGACCAGTTTCTCGTCAACCCGTAATTCGACCACGCGGCCGGTGACCCGCTCGAGACCGTAGTTGTGCAAAGCCGCGCGAAATCGGGTTGGCCGGGTCGTCGTCACCAGCGAATCGACGTTTTCCAGGCTCGTGACGGCCATGTTCGCCGCCTCCGGCTGGCCGAGATCGATCAGCACCAGTCGTCCCGCCTCGCCCAGTCTCCGCAAGATGCCTTTGAGCCGCGTCGCATCGTCGGGCGAATCGGTTGTCCAGGTCGCCCTTTGGAAGTCGCTGATCACGTAAATCTCTTTTTGCGGCAGATCGGGGGCGGTCTTTAACAACCCTTCGGTCTTCTCCAGGCAGGCCAGCAGGTTGCCGCGACCGTGCGGCAATTGCATCTGTTCGATTTCTTCGATGACCTTGGCTGTCTGGTAAGCCGGCGTGGGGACAATCACCGCCGGGGGCAGGTTCGAGAGCCGCACCAGGTTGAAGGCATCCCCCTGCCGGGCCGCGTCCACGATGCCCCGTGCGGTTTCACGTGCCCGATCGAACAGCGCCGCATCGCGCGCCTGATACCCCATGCTCAGGGAGGCGTCAATGACGATGATCCGGTGCGTCGGCCGCGCGGGTTGAAAGAACGCGCTGAGCTGTTCGACCAGGGGTTGCGCCAGGGCCAGAACGAACAGCAACAGCAGCAGCGTTCGGACTGCCAGCAAAATCAGTTGTTCGATCCGCATCCGCCGCGAGTTTTTGCGAACGGCCGCCAGCAGAAACCGCATCGCCGCCCATTGCGTCTCGCGGAATTTGCGCCGATTGAGCAGGTGAATGATGATCGGCGCAGACGCCAGCGCCAGGCCCCACAACAGGGCCGGCGTCGCGAAATTGAAAGCGATGATCGGCAACCGGTGCATATGATCACGTGCGATGCAATCGGCTGGCCCGACCCGCCAGAAACGTGCGCAGCGCCACGTCCAGCGGCTGGTCGGTGCGCAACAGGGCGTAATCCATGTGCAGGTCGCGACAGCCGCGCTGCAACTGTGTCAGAAACGCCTCGAACTCGCGCTGATAGGCCTTTCGCAGCGAACGCGGTTCGGTCATCTGCTCGGGTAGTTGTTCCAGACCCTTGAATAATGTGGGGTCGACGAAGGTAAAATCCTGTTCGGCCGGGTCGATCACGTGCAGCACCAACACTTCGTGACGGCGATGTCGCAAGTGCTTCAGGCCCAACATCAGCGTCGGCAAGTCGTCGAAGAAATCGCTGACGATCACTACCAGCCCGCGCTTGCGGATGCGTTCGGCCAGATCGTGCAGAATCGGCCCCAGCGACGTTTCGCCCTGTGCCGGCGAGACGTCCATCACGTGACACAGTTGCTTCAGGTGCGAGGGATGGCTGCTGGCCCGCACGAAGTTCCGCACGCCGGTGTCGAACGTCGCCAGGCCGACGGCATCCTGCTGTTTCAGCACGAGGTAGGTCAGCGCGGCGGTCACGAGTTGCGCGTACTGCAGCTTATTGACCGCCGACGCCTCAGACTTGTACAGCATCGACTCGCTGCAATCGAGCAAAAAGTAGCAGGCGTAGTTGGTCTCTTCTTCATACTGCTTGAGGTAATACCGGTCGGTCTTGCCGAACACCTTCCAGTCGACGTACCGCAGATCGTCGCCGGGAACATACTCGCGATGCTCGGCGAACTCGATCGAGAACCCGTGATAGGGGCTTTTGTGCAGTCCCGAAACATATCCCTCGACGATCAGCCGCGCCTGAAGCTCGAGCCCGTGCAGTTGCGCCAGCGTCTCGGGATTCAGGTATTTCTGGTAATTTTCCATTGCGACTCAGGGGCTGCTGATCGTCTTGAACACTTCCGGCAGTTTTCCTTTCGTGGCCAGTTTGCCCGGATCGTGCGGGATCATCTCGGCGAGGCGGCGGATGATCTCGTCGGGGTTGACCCCTTCGGCCTCGGCGTTGAAGTTGGTGATGATCCTGTGCCTCAAGACCGGTTTCGCCACGGCTTGAACGTCCTGCGTGCTGACGTAAGCGCGTCCGTGCAGCACCGCCCGCGCCTTGGCCCCCAGAATCAGGTACTGGCTGGCGCGGGGGCCGGCGCCCCAACTCACGTAGTTGCGGACGAAATCGGGGACGCCGGGGTTGCTTTTTCGCGTCAGCCGCGAGAACTGCATGGCATAGCGAATGACATGGTCGGCGACCGGCACCTTTCGCACGAACTGCTGCAACGTCAAGAGGTCGTCGCACGAGAGGGTCTTCTCGACCACCGGCAAGGTCTGGGCGGTCGTCTGGCGGACGATGGCAAATTCTTCGTCTTCGGTCGGGTAATCGACGAGCACGTTGAACATGAACCGGTCGAGTTGGGCCTCGGGCAGGGGGTAGGTCCCTTCCTGTTCGATCGGGTTCTGGGTGGCCAGCACGAAAAACGGCGACGGCAGACGGTGCCGGTCGCCGCCGACCGTCACCTGGTGCTCCTGCATCGCTTCGAGCAGCGCGGCCTGCGTTTTCGGTGGGGTGCGGTTGATTTCATCGGCGAGCACGACGTTTGCAAAAATCGGTCCCGGCAGAAACTTGAAGTTGCGGGCGCCTGTCGCTTTGTCCTCCTGGATGACTTCGGTGCCGGTGATGTCGGCGGGCATCAGGTCGGGAGTGAATTGAATGCGGCTGAAGCTCAGATTCAGGCAGTCGGCCAGCGTGCGAATCATCAGGGTCTTGGCCAGTCCCGGCACCCCGACCAGCAGGCAGTGCCCGCCGGCAAACATCGCGACCAGCAGTTCTTCCAGGACCGCTTCCTGGCCGATGATGACTTTGCTCAACTCCGAGTTCAGTCGGCGGAAGGCCGCGCCCAGCCTCTGGACGGATTCCAGATCAGCCTCGAGCGCGTCAGCCTGAGCGTGAAAGGTAGGTTCGAGGGTCATCGCGCTCCTGCGGAAGAAAAAGGCAGATCGGGCAGATCGACTTAAGTAGGTCAGCCTTTCCAGGCTGACGGAATCAACGTGATTTGAGCGAAATCGGACAAACCGCGTCAGGAGGGAAAGCCTGACCAACGCCAAGGTACGCTGTCGTGTTAGATGCCGCGGGTCACCGACGCCTGGGCGGCCGGCAACATTCGATCAATAGCCTCCCACTGCATCTTGACGGGCGGGGCGCTGGATTGTCAAACGTCGCGGGGCGAGGGGCGAGGGGCGAGGGGCGAGGGGCGAGGGGCGAGGGGCGAGGCGCGAGGCGCCCAGGGGGAGGAAAGTCAGGGGGCACCGATTTTTGGAAGATTGCAACTGGCGTGCCGATCGGGTATCTGTGAGGTGTGGTGCATGCCGCCGTTCCGGCAGATTTGTTGAACGGGTGGGCCGTCCCGGCGCGAAGTGGTCTTTTCCGCCGTGAGATCGAGGCAAAGGTCGGACCGGTTTTCGGAGTCGCTCGTCATGAGTATCGATGCCGACACGGATCCGCGCCGGGCGCCGGCGATCGTGCATCACATTCTCGTCGTCGACGACGAGGCCGACACCGCCTTGTTTCTCAAGTCGCTGCTCGAGAAGCAGGGGTACAACGTGACGCTCGCCAAAGACGGCGGGCAGGCGCACTCGATGTTCGTCATGAAAAAGCCCGATTTCGTGATTCTGGACATGATGCTGCCCGGCGAAACCGGGTTCGAAGTCTGCGAGCGGCTCAAGACGCTCGAACGCAATGTTCCCATTTTGGCGCTGACCGCGATCGACATGGACGACGCGCGGAACCTCGCCCGCCGCGTCGGCGTTGACAATTACATGACCAAGCCGTTCGATCCCGACGAACTACTGATGCAGATCAAGCAGACGGCTGAAGTCGTGTGGTTGAAATCGCACGCGTCGACTGAAGAAAGCGTCGACGACAAACCGGTTCGCTTCGCCTGCCGCTGCGGCAAACGCTTCAAGGTCGCGCAGCAGCACCGCGGCAAAACGCTGACGTGCCCCAACTGCGGCGAACCGGTGCTGGTTCCGCGGCACAACTGAGGTTCGTAGTCCCGCCTTGAGGCTGAAGCCGCTGTTCCTGTCGCTGTCTGCCGTCCTGCCGTTGGGAAAGCAACGGCCGTTCGTGAGTCGTCGATTTGACTCGGCAACGTGCAGGTCGCTGTTCAACCAGGATTTCAGATTCGAAATTTCAGATTCGAACAGGAGCAAGCAGAGATCGCAGATGAACTCGCGAACCGTTGTGCCTGGAACACTGCGCTCAACCACCGGCTAATGGCTGGGATGCCTTTGGCATCCTGATAGCGAGCGGTTGCGTCTACATCAAACGGCGTCACAAAACGTCATCCTGAAGGGATGTCAGCTTGTAGCCGGTGGTTGAGCGAAGCGACACCACCGGATTGCAATTCGAGACGTATCCGCACCCCGGCAGGGGTGCCAGCACGCATCTTCAGAATCGACAACTCCTCGGCAATTCATGACACTGTGGCGACGTTGCACCCGGGCGGACGGACATTTCAGTTAACCAGTCGATTCAAAGCCACTGCGCCGCGAACCAAAGCGGTGATGAATCGCCGCACTCCATATCTGGGAATGCGGGAGATGTTTCCCGCTTTGCATTGGCCTGGGACCAACTCGCGGGTTGGATAATACGACGCGAATTTTGCGGGTACCCGCAATCAAAACGCAACGTCCCGAGACTCGTCACGCGGAGCGATGACGACTACATTAAAGTAGTCATCATCGCTCCGCGTGATGAGTGCGAACGCCTGCAACAACCAACCGGGTAATCGGACGAATGCTATCTCTTCGATAATAGAGTCCAAATTCAAACAAAACTCCAACGACGCATTTCCATCTTTCTCTCGCATCTCCTTGGAGCTCAACATGCCCGATCCGGATTTATCGATCCCGCATGGTCGCATCTTTGCCGGTCGTACGGCCCTCGTCACCGGTGGGTCGCGCGGGATCGGGCGGGCCTGTTGCCTGAAACTCGCACAGGCCGGAGCCAGGGTCGCTGTCAATTACCGCTCGGATGAAGCCGCCGCCCGTGAAACGGCGCAGCTAATCGAGGCCGCCGGAGCCGAATCGCTGATTGTTCAGGCTGATGTATCGCTGCCCGACGAGGTCGATCGGATGGTGGCCCAAATCAACGATCGAATCGGTCCTGTCGATCTCCTGGTGAATAATGCCGGCGTCTTCGATTTCGTTTCGCATGCCCAAACCACGCTGGAAATCTGGCGGCGGACGCTGGAGGTCAACCTGACGGGAACCTTTCTCGTGACCTGGGCGGTCAAAGACGGCATGGTGGCCCGGCGATTTGGGCGAATCGTCAACGTGTCGTCGATCTCGGCTCTCGAGCCGCGACCGATGTCGATCGCCTATGCCGCCAGCAAGGCGGGGGTCGTCGCTTTCACAAAGAGCATTGCCGCGGCACTCGCCGAATTCAACGTGCGTGCCAACGCCGTCGCGCCGGGACTGATCGAAACCGAGATTCTTGAAGGAGTCGAAGCGGCGGCCCTCGAGCGCATCATCGCCGCGACCCCGCTGAAGCGTATCGGCACCCCCGACGAGGTCGCGGCGGCGGTGCTGTTCCTGCTGTCGGAGGAATCGAGTTTCATGACCGGCCAGACGATCGTCACCTGCGGCGGCCGCGTGATGCGACCGTAGGCGACTTAAAACAGGCGACCGACCGCCAGCAGCGCGACGTTGTAATAGATCAAAACGCCCAGCATATCGCTGAGCGAAGCGATCAGCGGGTTGGACATGATCGCCGGGTCCATTCCCAGCGATCGCAGTATCATCGGGAGCAGGCTGCCATTGATCGTTCCCAGCGTCACCACCAGGGCGATCGTCACCGCGACGATGACGGCATCCATCACCGGGCCGTACATCATGGCGAACACGAAGGCCAGCACCGCCAGCGAGCCGCCCAGAACGAATCCCGTGGCCGCTTCGCGGCGCAAAATATGAAATTGCGCCTTGCGGTTAAGCTCGCCCAGCGCCAGGGCACGAATCACGAGCGTCGCCGATTGCGAGCCGGTGTTGCCGCCGCTGGCCAGAACCAGCGGCAGAAACTTCACCAGCCATTCAAGATTGGCGGTAACGCCGTCGTAATAGTTGAGGACGCCGGCGGTCCCGAACCCGGCCACCATCAGCAGCACCAGCCACACGCCGCGCTTCCACGCCAGTTCGACGAAGGGAGTCGACAAATAACTGTCTTCGAGGGGCAACACGCCGCCGAAACGATGCGCATCTTCAGTGGCTTCTTCGCGGAGCACGTCGATCACGTCGTCGTGTGTGACGATGCCCACCAGTCGACCCTGGTCGTCGACGACCGGCATGGCGATGAAGTCATACTTGGCCATCCGGTTGGCGACCAGCTCCTGATCTTCGTCGACGCGCACCGAGATCACGTCGCGATCCATGATGTCGGCGACCGGCGTCTCGGGCCGCGCCAGAATCAGCTTGCGGAGCGACACGAAACCGTGCAGGTGCCGCGCCTCATCGAGCACGTACAAATAGTAAATCGTCTCGCGGTTGGGGGCCTGAGTTCGCAGTTGGGCGAGCGCCTCGGCGACCGAAAGTCCCTCGCGGAGCGAGGCGTATTCGGTGGTCATGATCGAGCCGGCGCTGTGATCGGGATACGACAACAGCTTGCGGATGTCGCTGCGCTGGGCCTGCGCTATCAGGGGCATCAGTGATTCGACGTGCTCGGGAACCATATTCTGGAGCAGGTCGGCCCGATCGTCGGGGGCCATGACTTCCAGCAGGGTCGAGAGATGCGGCTTGTCGAGGCAGGTGACCAGCTCGGTCTGCCGCTGCAGGCTGATGTACTCGAAAATCTCGACCTGTCGCGAGAGGCCCGCCTGCAGCAGCACGCGCCAGATTTCGTCGTTGGTCAGCGCTTCGAGGGTTTCGGCGATCACGCCGGCGTGAAACACGTCGCAGAATTCGCGCATCGCCGGCTCGTCGTTTTCGAGCAGCATCTCGCGCAGTTCAGGCAGCAGCAGCGGATCGAACATGAGGCGCCCCCTCGGGACGAAAACCCGGTCGCCGAAACAGGAGAAGACAAAAACCCTCGGAGGATTCGAGTGTTCCCCGGGGGTTGTGAATCGGCATGGGGCTTGAGCCGGCCCGGCCTGCGGGATCGATCAGCGCTTCGAGAACTGGAAGCTGCGGCGGGCCTTGCGGTGACCGTATTTTTTACGTTCGACCATGCGGTCGTCGCGCGTCAAAAAGCCGCCGTCGCTCAGCGCGCCGTGCTGTTCGGGCTCGATGGCCTGAATGGCGCGGGCGATCCCGAGGATCATGGCGCCGGCCTGGCCGTTGACGCCGCCCCCCGAGGCACGACACCAGATGTCGACCTTGCCCAGGAGGCCGGTGACTTCCAGCGGCTGCTGAATCGTCAAACGCTGCCGTTCGACCGGAAAGTACTGTTCGAACGTGCGATCGTTGATCGTGATTTTCCCGGTTCCCTTCTTGAGCCGCACGCGGGCGACGGCGGTTTTCCGCCGACCGGTCGCGATGGCCGTGCCATCCTTGTCGACTTTACCGCGGATGATCGTCGGCAGCCGCACGGTCGGGACTACGGCTTCGGAGCCGATTTCCAGAGTGGTGCCGATTTGCAACTCAGAGGCGACCCCCCCTTCAGCGACCATTTCAGAGGCTTGCGTTTCTTCGGCGGCCGTTTCTTCGGCAGCCGTGGCTTCAGCGACCATGCCTTCGACGGGAGACTCGTCGTTACCGGACTCGACGTCGTTCGTTTCTTTTGCCATTTCCATAACCGGGCGGTTTCCAATGATCAGACAGATGGAATCAGGATTTCTATGCGGCCATCGAGGTGGCCCCGCTTTGAATTCGCCACGTCAACTTTACTTTGAGAAGCCCTTTACTTTGAGAATACGGGGGGGCCTTCCAGCGTTTGTGGTTGCGGCGCCTGAGCCTGGTGCGGGTGCTGTGTGCCGCGATACAATTTGAGTTTCTTCAGCATTTGCCGCCCCATTTTCGATTTGGGCAGCATCCGCCGCACGGCCAGTCGCAGGATTTCTTCGGGCTTGCGCTCGATCATTTCGGCCGCGGGAATGACTTTTCGCCCCGCCGGATAGCGCGAGTAGCGCTGGTAGACTTTTGTGAACATTTTCGCCGTGAAGTTCGGGTGCGTGGGGTGCGAAACCTTCCGCCCGCCAAACCGCACCTTTTCGGCATTGATCACGACGATATAGTCGCCGCAATCGACGTGCGGCGTATAGATCGGCTTGTGCTTGCCCATCAGAATCGTGGCCAGCTTAACCGCCAGACGGCCGACGACATGCCCGTCGGCATCAACCAGCATCCAGTCCGGTTTGACTTCACCCGTTTTTGCCAAGTACGACTTCGTCACAATGCCAGTTTCCTAAAGTGCCAGTTTCCTAAAGTGCCAGTTTTCTAAAGTGCCAGTTTCCTGATCCAGGAAGCCCGAAACCACGAATACGGTCTGCCCGTAAAAAACAACCCAGGACGACTAACCCAGGACGAATCGCCGAAGTCGGACTTGACCGATTGGCTGATTTCGTATCAACGAGCGAACCACTCCCAACGAGCGGCAGCGAACGAACGCCGCGGCTCCGCCCGGAGCGGAAACAGGTAGAATAGCGATTACGAGGGGGCGGTTCAACGCCAGCGGGAAAAATGTAAGCCGCTGCCGTTTGTTCGTCTTTTCCGGATTTGCGCACCGCCGTCTTCTGGCGGTGGCTTGCCGCGTGGTAAAATACAGGGCGATCCTCCCGGCCGGGATAGAGATGAGAGGGGGGGAAAGTCGAGAGGAGACAAAACGGCCATCGTCCGTAGGCCGAGTCGCCGACTCGGCCCGAATCAGGATCTGTGAGTCGACACGCGCGACCAACGGGAGAAGACCACGGATTGCACGGAAAACACGGATGGCCTGACGCGGCCTTCGGCCGCTACCAAAGCTGGGAACCACGAATCTTACGAATCAGACGTATGACGGGATTGATCGACTGCGGAATTCCCGTTCGTTGACGAGTACGACGCCCTGAAGGGAGCCTGTATCGAGGCTCACGACGAGATCTGCTGTCGCTTCGCCGAACCGGCGTTCGAGGAAAATCCCTTTGTCTTTTGTCTTCAATTCGTGCTATTTGCGTTATTCGTGGTTGAAGTCTTTTAACGACTCCGGCCCGATTCGCGAGAGAATCGGGCCGGAAGAAACGAGACGTGATACTGCAGCCAACTGGACGTAGGTTGGTGAAACTACCAGCCGAATCCGCCGTTTTGGCAACCGCAGCCGCCGCCGTACCCACCACCGTAGCCACCGCCGAAACCACCACCGTAGCCTCCACCATAGCTACTGAACACGCCATACGGGGCGTAGTTGCTGTAGCCGGTTCCGAAACCGATCTGGAATCGTGGCGAGCCAAACACCACCCCGGATCCGTAACCAGATCCATACCCGCGGTAGCCGCCGTGACGGTAGCCCGGCCCGCCGAAACCACTACCATAACCACCACCCCAGCCATAGCCGGGGCCTCCCCCGTGGCCGTGATCGGCCTCGGCGACTCCCGCTGTTCCTGCGACCGTCAATTCCCCAACCAACGCCGCCAACATCAAAAACCGTTTCATGGCCATCTCCTCTGTTTTCACGTGTTCCTATGAGTCTCGAACCGGGTTTCTTTCTGGGTCTCCCGACGAAGATCAGTAAAAAGCAGGCCTTATGCCAAAACGGGAGACGTTTTTTCTGATTCGCCCAAAAGGATTTTGCTATAGTCGTTTACGTCAATTCGCAGTCGAGTGGCGTCGAGGGAATCGCGCTTCGGTACCGTCGCGGAATCGCGACGGTTGTCGTCAGACTGGGTACAATGCAGGTTGTCGAATTCGCCGATCTCGGCCGGACTTTCGTTCATCCTTTTGCGGTCTGGTCGCGTTGGTTGTCTGCGAGAGACGATCTTACTCGCGGGAGGGATGACTCCCGCGTATAATGTGTGTGGTTCGCGTGTGAATTGCTGTGAAAAGGAGAGTCGAGCGTGCTTTACTTTGACCCGATGTATCTGGTGTTCCTGTCGCCGGCTCTGTTGCTCATGGCTTGGGCGCAGTGGCGTGTGAAAAGCGCCTACGCACGCGGAATGAAGGTTCCTGCGCCGCTGAGTGGAGCGGCTGCGGCCCGATACATTCTCGATCACGCCGGACTCAACGACATCGCCGTCGAAGAAACGCAGGGGCACCTGTCCGATCACTACGACCCCGGTGCGAAGGTGTTGCGCCTCAGCACTGAGGTCTATCGCACGCAGTCGATGGCGGCAGTCGGCATTGCCGCACACGAAGCGGGGCACGCTTTGCAGCACGCGCAGGGGTATTTCCCGCTCAGCCTGCGGAGTGCGTCGGTTCCCGCGGCGACGGTCGGCCCGTGGTTGTCGTACATTCTGCTGATCGTCGGCGCGTTGATGACCAGCAAGGCGCTGGTCCTGGCCGGGTTGGTGGTGTTTCTGGGAGTGTTGTTTTTCCAAGTGGTGACGCTGCCGGTCGAGTTCGATGCCAGCAACCGGGCCAAGGCGGTTCTCGCCGATTTGAATATCGTCGATCACGACGGAGCGCTGGTGGTGCGCGACGTGCTGAATGCCGCCGGCTGGACGTATGTGGCCGTCGCGCTGCAATCGTTGCTGACGTTTCTGTATTACGTGCTGCGGTTCAGCGGCATCCTGCGCAGCGATGACTGATGCCTTAACGACACGCGTGGGTTGCAATTCTCAGCCGCGCACCTCGAAAATCGCTTCGACTTCGACGGCGATATTGCCGGGCAATGAGCCCATCCCGACGGCGCTGCGGGCACCTTTTCCCGAGTCGCCGAAAACTTCCACCATCAGGTCGCTGAATCCGTTGATCACCGCCGGATGATTCTGAAAATCAGGCGCCGCGTTGACCATTCCCAGAACTTTGACGAGCCTTGTAACCCGATCGAGCGAGCCCAGATAGTTCCGCAGCGAGGCGAGCACGGCCAGGCCGACGACGCGTGCCGCCTCTTTTCCCTCGGCTTCGGTCAAGTCGGCGCCGACGCGACCGCAGACGAGCGATTTGTCGGGCTTGAGCGGGCCGTGCCCGGAAACGTAGACGAGATGGCCCACCTGCACGCAGGGGACGTACGTTGCGACCGGCTTCGGGGCGGGGGGAAGAATCAGCTTGAGTTCGGCAATTCGGGTTTCGGCACTCATTTGGCAACTCCCTGTTGTCCAGCAGTCAGTCTGTTCGTGCAACCGCAGGATCAGCATCTATTTACCGCAAGGATCTCCACGACGCAATGGCCTCGGCGGCTTGTGGTCGACCGCCAGG
>SIAF01000036.1 GCA_009691905.1 Planctomycetaceae bacterium
GCAGAGGTTGAAGGTACCATTTTTCTTTCCGCAGGACTGAATTCCCCTTCTCCATCCGCGAGACCACGAATGCCCTACGAATCAAGCCACTTCGCTCACTCCCAACGCTAGAAACTCACAACCCTAGATCAGGAGGTCTGAGGCTGGACACGGCCTGTTTCAAGAACTCCTTTTGGACTTTGCTCGTTTCGCCGCTGCTTTCGGGGAGTTTTCCGAAGGCCCGCCCAAACGCAGCCAACACCTTTCGGGCGTGGTCCCCATCGAAGAGATCTGCCAACGCACTGTTCTGCCCTTCCAGTAGCCGAATCTCCAGTTCCCGCAGAAATCGGCTTACCGACAACCAGAAGTCATCCCGCACCATGACGATGCTCTGCACCTGAGCGCTGTCGCACTGCCGCAGCGCTTGCACCAGTTCGGTGTTTTGTTCTTCCTTCCTGGCGTGCAGCCATTGCTCGAACTGGTCGAGGACGATGAGAACCTTCTTGCCCACGGGAATGCCCTGGCCCCGGCGCAATGCCGCCAGCGTCTCTTTCAAACCCAGGTTGTCGGACAAGGCCGGACAGCGTTTGCGCAGACCGTTCAGCAGGCGAGTTTCTGTTTCCTCAGCGGTGGCCTCGACGTAAACCGCGATCACGTCGTCGGACAGACAAGGCAACACCCCCGCCTTCATCAATGACGACTTGCCGCAGCCGGATGGCCCGTAGATGAGGCCCACCGAGAACGTGTTATCGGCATCGGTTTTCTCGATCCGGGTTTTCCAGAACCGGATGCTGTCGGGCAGGCCGTCACGATCCCGTGGCCCCGGCAGTAGTTCGAGGAAGAAGTCGGCATCATTGGCGTCAAACGATCGCAACCCCTTCGGCACGATCTTGAGGGGCTGGCTGTGCGAAGTCGCCGTTGTCGCCGTGGCCGAGTTTGCACCGGAGCGGCTTGATGCAATCGACGTGGATGGCCGTTGCACGACGGGCGTGATCGAATGCGAACTGATGCCCTTTGCACTTGAGCTAGACTGCTGGTTGAGGGTCTGTTCGGCCAGAAAGTGCCGCAGGTCGTCGGCCAAATCTTTGGCCGTCATGTACCGTTCGGACGCTCGTTTTGCCAGAGCCTTGAAACAAATTCGCTCCAGTTCCTTCGGAATGTCTTCATCCACTTGCCGCAGCGGACGAGGTTCTTGGTTCGTCACCTGTTCCATCAGTTCGGTCTGCGAGTCGGCCCGAAAAGGCCGGCGTCCCACCAGCAGTTCGTAGAAGACCACGCCAAGACTGAAGATGTCGCTGCGACCATCGACCCGATGACCTTCACCACGGGCCTGTTCAGGACTCATGTAGGCGGGCGTCCCGGCGTAGCGTGGTCCCTTGCCCACGTCCTGCTCCCGCAAGGCCAGTCCGAAGTCGGCCACGAACGGCTTGCCGCTCTTGTCGAGGAGAATGTTCCCTGGCTTGATGTCCCGATGCACAAACCCTTGCTTGTGGGCATGGTGCAACGCCTCGGCCACCGTCGTCACCAGTTCGACCGTTTCGTGGATCGAAAGCCGGGACTGCTTGAGCCTCGTAGCGAGGTCGGTCCCGTCGATGTACTTGGAGACGACGAAGCACGGGAACTGGTCGGTACTTCCGACATCGAAGACGGGAACGACGTGCGGATGATCGAGGTTGGCGACGGTGCGGGCTTCGGTCACATAGGCTTCGGCATCTTCGGGGCGACCTACCAGCTTGAGATGCGGAACCTTTATCGCCACGAGCCGCTGCAACTTCTCGTCATGAGCCAGATAAACGAGGCCGAACCCGCCCTTGCCCAGCACTCGCTCGATCCGGTAGCGACCGATGCGTTCGGGCGGCTGCGCTGGGGGAACGTCGGCTGCAGCGGGCGCAACCTGATCGGGCGACCCGTCCGAGGCCGCATCATACTTCCCCGTGGCTTCAAGCTGATCCCTGTCGCCCATGCTCGATGGTGGTCTTCGGATTGCACTTTGTCATTGCAGCACGCTTTCAGCGGTTCGGGTTATTGTAGCCGAGCGATTGCGGAAGATCATCAAGGATCCGCTGTTTGAACGTCAACCTTCGCCCAACCCGTGTCGGCAGCGAGTCGGCGCACGGAGGAGAAAAAAGTGAACCGGCCACAAGCGACCGGGTGGCGGGGGTCAGAGCGGTCGCCGGGATTGGACCGCATCGCAGCAAGAAACCCATCGCTCAGTTTGCGTCATCCGGTCCGGCCCTATTCCGTCATCTCCAGGTAGGGATCCAACCCCATCTTCTGGTAGGTCTCGGTCCGTTTCTGTTCGGCTTTGAGCATGTCGCGGCGTTGCCGCGCGTGCTGCCGCTCGAGCAATCGCTGCGTCTTTTTGAACAGCGCCAGCCAGTTCGGCGACAGCTCGCCGCGGCCTTCCGGGCCGGCGCGGGCTTGAATCTCGGCCAGTCGCGCCGGCGGCAGGCACAGCAGCAGTTCATCTTCGAGCGACAGAAAGAACTGATACGTTCCCCTGTCGCCCTGTCGAGCGCAGCGGCCGATCAGTTGGCGATCGATCCGGATCGAACTGTGCATTTCGGTGGCGATGACGTGCAAGCCGCCGTTCTCGGCGACTTCGGGATCGAGCTTGATGTCTGTTCCGCGGCCGGCCATGTTGGTCGCGATGGTGACGCGACCGGCCTGTCCGGCCTGACTGACGATTTCGGCTTCGATTTTGTGATGGCGGGCATTGAGGATCTGGTGTTCGACGCTCAATTCTCCCAGCAGAACGCTCAGTCGCTCGGAGGCCTCGACCGACGGTGTGCCGACCAGTACGGCCCGTCCGTCGACAACCAGCCGGGCAATCTCGGCGGCTACGGCGTGCAGTTTGGCCTCGCGCGTGGCGAAGATCCGCGGATCGATTCCCTTCCGCAGGCAGGGACGATGCGTTGGGATGACCGTCACTTTCAGTCCGTAGGTGCGGCCCAATTCGCTCGCGACCTGAAACGCAGTGCCGGTCATGCCCGCCAGGTGCGCGTACTGCCTGAAAAACCGCTGTGCCGTAACCTGGGCGGCTGATTGAGTTTTCGGGCTGATCGGCAACAGTTCTTTGGCCTCGATCGCCTGGTGCAGGCCTTCCTGCCATTTGCGACCGTCCATCATGCGGCCGGTCGACTCGTCGACAATCACAATTTCGTCTTCCACGACGACATAATCCCGGTCGAGGGCGAAGCCGTGGAAGGCAATCAGGCCCCGTTCGACCTGTCGGTAAATCTGCTCGGTGTCGATCGACTTGAGACTTGCCGGCATCGACATCAACAGCACCTTGCGGCAACCGGCCACCGTCAGCCACGCGTTGCGCCGCTGCGGGTCGAACTGGTAGTCGCTGTCACGTTCGAGATGACCGGCGGCGCGCGAGCCCCAACGATAGAGATCGACCATTTTCGGCTCGGTGCGCTGCGTCACAGCGATGATCAACGGCGTTCGGGCTTCGTCGATCAGGATACTGTCGGCCTCGTCGATCAGGGCAAAGTACGTGCCCCGCTGGACGACTCCCTCGCCGCCGGGTTGACCATCGGCATCTTCGCGCAGTCGATCACGCAGAAAATCGAATCCCAGTTCTTTCGCCGTTGCGTAGGTGATGTCGCAGGTATATTCGCGTTTGCGCTTCTCGGGTTGCATCGGTGTTTGAATGCAGCCGACCGAGAGCCCCAGAAGCTCGAATGCCGGCCGGCTCCAGTCGGCGTCGCGCCCTGCCAGGTAATCGTTGACGGTCACGACGTGGCAGCCTTTGCCCGGCAGTGCCCGCAGAAAGGCCGGCATCAGGGCCGTCAAGGTCTTCCCTTCACCCGTCTGCATCTCGACGATCCCCCCGTCGAAAAGTGCAACGGCCCCCATCACCTGGACCGGGTAATAGGTCATTCCCAGCGTTCGCCGGCTGGCCTGGTGCACGAGCGCGAACGCTTCGGGAAGCAGAATGCCCAGATCGGTCGTCGATTTGGCCTGCCAGCGGAGAGCGGTCGCCTGGCGTGCCAGTTCGGCGTCGGTCTTGCCGGCGAGCTCGTTCGACTGTCGTTCAATTCGTTCGGCGACGGCCCGGCAACGGGACCGCCGGGCCTGCGCGGGCCGACCAGCCGCCTTAAACCAATGCACCAGCCGAGAATCAGAAGAAATCATGACAATCAATTTTATCGTTTCGGCCTCGAGCGGGGCAGAGGCGACGATTCAGGATTCTCGTGATTTCCGACGAAAGCCGCTTCCGGTGGTGCCGGTTACAGTGACTTTGAGGCCCGGCGAACCGGCAAAATGCATGCAACACCTTCGATCGGCACGAAAAGAGTCATCGTTGTCTTCGGTTGAAACCGAATTCTGTAACAGACGGTTCCTCATGCAGCCAACCTTCAGGCGAAAATTGGGAGAGGCGTTTCCATGTCGAGACGATCGTGGCAGACTGTGATTGTGGCTGGATTCACGGCATTTGGCCTGACGGCAGCGACCGGTCGCTGTGCTTTGGCGCAGGAGTACGGGGTGGCAAGCCTCGCCTCTGATGCCGAGTGCTTCGACGAATGTGCCGATGAATGTGACGAAGGCTGCGAGAGCGGCTGCTGCTGCACGCGGCTGTCGCTTTGCAACAAGCTCAGATTGCACTGCGCCTATTATCGTCGTCGCTGCCAGCGGCCCTATATCCGGTTGAATGCGCCCCCCCCGTCGATTGCGCCTTATGTCGGCCCGGGAATGTGGAATTCGCCCGGTTACGGGATGCCCGCGGGGCATCAGGGGGGCGGCGCCTACTGCCCGCAGCCGAGCGGGCCGATGGGTGGGCCCTACGGCTACAGCCACCTCGGTCCGGCCGCAAGCATGCGTCCGCAGGGAGGCGTGGGGCCAGGATATCGTCCGGCCGCACCGCAGACGTTGCCTGCCGGTTATGTCCGCTGATTGCGTCGGCGGCTGCTCAATTCGAAGGATTTCATCGCCCGATTGCCCACTGGCAATCGGGCGATTTTCGTTTTGTGCGGACCAGTTTACGGCAGAGCGGTCATCTCGTCGCGAATTCAACCTGGGGATCTGGGCAGCTTTTGGCGACTGCATCACCCGAGCGTCGGCAACCCGAACACGATCCCCGCCGAAGCGCCGCAAACCGTTTCGCCGCCGTGCTCGCACGGCGCGGTTTCCTGCCGACCCGATTGCGGCCTGCCGGAGCGCGCAGAATCCCCCCCCTCGCCGGCTGCGATTCGTCCGGGAATTCGCTATCATAAGTGCCGATACTACAGGATTGCGGTCCACAACGGGCCGCCGATCGACACCGATTCACCTTTCGTTTCAGGAACACAGCTATGGAGAACAACGAACAGTCCGAGGGCGCTCCGGGTACACTCGCTCCGCCGTCGACAGCGGCTCCCCAGGTTCAAGCCACGATCGAACCCGAGAGCCTGGAACCGATTTACACGAATTTTGCGAAAGTCACCGGGACTCCCGAAGAGATGATCCTCGATTTCGGTCTGAATCCGCACCCGATTTCGATGGGTGGCCCCGCCTCACCGATCAAGGTCTCCGAACGCCTGGTGATGAACTATTACACTGCCAAACGGCTGTGGGCCATGCTGGGCACCACGTTGCAGCGACACGAAGAGGCATTCGGCGTGCTCGAGACCGATATCATGAAGCGCATCCGGCCACAGGCCCGTGGCCCACGCCCGTCGTAACCTCAGCGATGGATGCCCGAGAATCCGCGAGGCGCCTGACATGCGGTGCCTTGCGGTTTTTTTCTGGCCCGACTGCAGCCGGTGCGCTTCGAGCGCGGCAATTCAGGTCGCGGCGCCGATCGGCCATAGAGCACGAAGCGATTCTGTGGCGGGCGCCCTCGCCGCGGCGCGCCGTCGACTGGCGCTGTTGATCGTCGTCCGAGAGAAAGCCGATCGTCGGCCGGAAATCGCGGGCAGGCCGCCCTACCAGCGGGCCTCGAGCCCGACGTTCATGCCGTGGATGTAGAGGTAATCGTGTGCGTCAACCGACTGACCCGAACCGGGGTCGATGCTGAAGTTGAGCTGGTTGGGCGCGAGGGCCAGGTTGTTGATCCACATGAAGCGGTAACCGCCTCGAATCGACAGCCAGTCGAACACCCGATACGAGAGATTGAGTTGGGCTTCGCCCAGGACCGAGACCGCGGTCGTATGATCCTGGAAATTGCGGCGAATAAAGGTGTTGTTGAGATCCTTCATCAGCGTATTCTGTTCCGCCACATTGGCGTAGACGCCGAATTTGCCCAGGAGATCGACGGTCAGTCGATCCCACTGGTTGCTGAAGCCCAGCCCGATCTGGCCGCCGATCAGGTTATTTTTCGCGCGGACGAGGTAATCGCTCGACTGATTGAAATTGGCGACATACGAGTTGATGTCGAATGATTCATTCAGTCGCAGGTATCGAAAGCCGCTCAGCAAGATCAAGCCGGCGATGGTCTGCGTGTAGTTGGCCTCAACGTTGTAAAGGCTCGAGTTGTAATCGAACTTGATGCGGTTGGCGAAAATGAAGTCCTGAGTGTTGAGGGCCAGCGTTCCCGGCAGACTGAGATCGCCGTTACCGGTAGCCTGCGCCGAACCCTCCCATTCGTTGAAACCGAAGAAGGTCAACTCGAAAGCCGACACCTGATCGAAGCGCTTGCCGAGCGTCAGCAGCGCTCCGGGGCGATACATGTCGGTGAGACCGGCGTCCGAAGAATTCAAAACCGCCTTCGAATTGGGAGGCAACGTCACGGCGACGGTCTTGTGGGCCGAGTGAATTCGCGACAGCCAGAGGACGTCCGCCTGAAAGTACGACCCGTACTGAGGCAGTGCAAACAGCGGATTGAGATCGACCGGGCCCTCGGACAATTGCCAATCGTAGCGCGGGTCGTACGGGGAGAGCTCGTCGCCGAAGTCATCGACCGCAGCGCCGGTTTCGTCAAACCCGTCGCCCCAGGGCTGCGCAAACGATTCGGAATACTGCACTTGCTGAAAACCGCCCGCGTCGTCAGCGCGTGCCGTACGCACGGTGCTGCAGAGGGCTGCCAGTAATGAGATTGAGACGACTGCGTAGCGCATCCTGAAACCTCCCCCTCGCAGTTAGTGCCGCCACAAATTGAAATCGGTCGTCGGAGAAGTCCGCGAACCGATCCCGCTCGGTTAACCAATACTGTCATTAGTATCGGTGAATCCGGCACCGTCAGTAGAGTCAATACATTGATTGCCGCCCGTATCTTGCGATAAACCGGCATCTGAGATGCGACCCCTGCGACCGGACGCTCTGTGCGGCCATGGTTCTGTAACATATTAAAATATATATGGTTACGGCGTTGTCGTTTCTCTGGCTTGGGAAGCCGGCGGAAATTGACGGGGCGATGCGCCGCCCGATTAAATCCTCGACAGCGCGCCCAACCTACTTGTCCAGGCGGGTTCGAAACGCCAAAAAAAAAACAGAAAAAGCCCGGTCCCCGAAAAGGGGGGACCGGGCTGAAGTATTGACGCTGCAACCGATCGAAATTCAATCCCGAATCACGACGGGAAAGGTAGTTGCTTGATATCTGAGAAAATGGCGTCGAGGGAGTTGAAGTCGAAGTTGTCCCAGACGGTGCCATTCGCCCAGAAGATCTTTCCGCCGATTCGCGTACCGACGACCGAACCCCAATTGGCTCCCTGGACGATCGTGTTGGGTCCGGTGATCTTGGCCGACGAAGTGCCGCCGACCTTATTGGTCAAGGTAATGAGGTTATTGGTCTCTGCGATCGAAATCGTGCCTTGGCCACTGGACTTGCCGACGACGGCCAGGTTCTTATTCCAGATCGTTTGTCCGCCGTTCCAGGAGATCTGGCCGTTGATGACGACGCCGGTGCTGCCCCAGTCGGTCGCGAAGACGGTCGTGGGACTGGTCCAGTTTCCGTTGGATGTCTGGCCGAAGCGATTGACGAAGACGAGGTTGGTCGTCGCATCCTGACGGACGCCGACGGGAAAACCGCCGTTCGACGTTGTGTACGTCGGCGAAAGGTCGAGCTTCTTCCACTGGGTGCCCCCCGACATGGAGATAACCCCGTCGACCCAGGTCGCCGTTTGCCCCCAACCGGGTATCGAGATTTGAATCGCAATCCCCTTCTGACTTGAATTCGGGACCGTGATTTCAGTCACAGCGGCCGTGTTGGGGTTGAATGTCCCTGCGGTTGACTGATTGGAGGCATTCGTGAACGTGAACGCCACGTCGTTCTGTGAGATCGACGTGAGTTTGTTGTTGGCGGGGTTGTAATACTGCCCCCCCAGCGAAATCCGCAGCCAGACGACCCCGTCAGACCACAAAATTCGACCGTCGTCGGCGGTGGTGGTGTCGATCGTGGCGGTCAGGTTATTCCGGCCGGTAATCGTACTGAAACCGGTAAAGTTGCCGGCCGATCCAGATGCGTTTTCGTCGTTGTAGGTCAGCGCCGACCCGTTCTGACTGATGCGGGCCAGTTTGCCATTAGCCACCCAGGGCCCGGTCAAATTGAAGCTCGAACCAAATGCAATCACCTGGATGTTGACCGCCACGGGGGGAGCCGAAGCCAGCAACCCGTCGAAGGCGACGACCTTGAAGCCCTCGACCGCGTTGCCGGTCGAGCCATTCGCCGGCGTATAGGTCAACACGTCGCCGACCGACACCAGTGTCGAACCGGTCGTGACTCCGACCGCGGTGTTGGTGCCGAACTTGGTGATCTTCAGGTCGCCCTGAGTGATTGATTCAATCCAGAAGCTCAGAGCGTCATTATTGGCGTCCTGGGCGTTCGAGGCGCCCAGCAGGGTTGCGTACGAAATGGAGAAGGCAGTCTGTTGCACGGCCCCCGGCAGAGTCGTAATGGTCGTCAGCGTCGGGGCGACGTTCACCAGGTTGACCTGAACCTGAACCGCGTCCAGTGACGTCAACGTGCTGTTCTTATCGAGGGCCAGAAGGCTGAACGGCGCGAAAAGTCCCGTTGACCCTAGCGGGGCGTTCCAGATGATCTTGTCGCCCGACTCGATCAACGTCCCGACACCCACCGGCACCTGAGTGTTCGTGCCGTTCTTGATGAGAAACAGACTGCCGTTGTTCGGCAAAATCGAGTCGACCTTGAACGCCAGCAAGCCGGTCTGCGGGATCGTGACGTTCGACGCTGCCTGAATCTCGCTGAAGGTGATTGTCGCCGGGACGAATCGCGGCCGGGTGAAGGTGCTCAGAGTCGTCAACGTCGGCGATTTGACGTTTAGTACGTTGACTTTGGCGGGCAACACCGGGCTCGAAGTCACGACCTGCGGCACGACCGCCGGGAAATTCGCAGCATTGAAGGAATCGTAAGCGACGATTGTGAAAGCCGTCAGGGCGCTTGCCCCCTGACCGGACTGCCCGGCAGGCGGGGTCCAGAACAGCGAGTCGCCGAGGCTGACGATGGCGGTGGCCGTCCCCACCACGACGGGAGATGTTACCCCGAGGTGTTTGAGCTGCAGTGTCGCACCGACCGTGATACTCTCGATGCGGTATTGAATCGGGTGCCCGTCGACGTTCTGTTCGTCGCCGTTGGCGAGAAGATCGGCGTAGGTGATGCGGAACGGCGAGTCGAGCCCGCCCAGCCCGAACGTGCTCAGCGTCGTGAGAATCGGCGCATCGGGAACCGGGGCGACGTTGACCTTGACCTGAACCGTCGGCAGGGCCGAGAGCGCCTGTCCGTCGGTGGCCAGCACAGTGAAGGCATTCAGCGGGCTGTTGCCATTGATCTCGTTGTTCTGGTTGGCAGGCGCCTTCCACCGCAGCACGTCGCCAGGGCCGAACAAGGTCGTCCCCGGAACGACCGACAGGAAAGCCCCGCCGTTATCGCTCATCAGCAGCGTGCTGCCGGGAGTGACCGCCTCGATCTGGAACGACAAGGGCGTATCGCCGTTCTGGTCAACCAGATCCGAAGCGGCGGTGAGTGTCGCGTACAGAATGTCGAAGTTGGTGTCTTCGGTGGCACCCGGCAGCAGAGTAATCGATGTCAAATTCGGGGCGATGTTGACGAGGTTGACGTTCACCGAAACCGGCGGGGCCGACAGCGACAGGGCCGGTGCGAGAATCGCGTTTTCGGGATCGTAGCCGACAATCGTGAATGCCGAAGTGATCCCGGTGATGTTAATCGGCGGGGCCCAGAGCAGGGTGTCGCCGGTTTGTACGATCGTGACGCCCACGATCACGTTGCTGGGGTTGATGTCGCCGTTCTTGAGGATCTGGAGCAAGCCGCTGACAATCGACTCGATGCGGAATTCTTTGGTATGGGTGTTGACGATTATCAGGTCAGAGGCAGCCAGAAGTTCGGCGTAGGTGATACTGCGTGTGACGTTTTTCAGCCCCTGCAGCGTGGTGACGGCCGTCAGGCTGGGAGCCGCGTTGCCGATGATCGTGAACAGCGACGAACCGTCGAGCTGATTTCCCTGCAGCACATTTCCGGCGAAGTCCTTGACCGTGTTGGCAGCGATCGTCACCGTGTAGCTGCTGGTCGATGGGAAGACCGACACCGACAGAAACGCAATCCGTTGCGTGTTGGGGTTGTAACTGAAGATATAGTCGACACCATCAACCAGGGTCACGCCGTCCTGTTTGAGCACGAACCCCGCGGTGTTGACGGTTGCCGGGTCGATCCCGATTCCCAAATCGCTAAGCGCGATGTCGATCTCGGTCAGCGGGAAGGGCTGCGTCATGAAGAACGTGGCCACGGCCGGGTTGCCGTCGACGCCCGCCTGATTGTCGAGCGGCACGACGAGCTTCGCCGCGGGGCCCACGAAATCGGCGTGCTCCAGGGCGCCGCGATCCTTGAAGATGTTCTGGCCCAGGCCGCTGGCGTTGGGGACCGACGGATCGTCAATTCGCAGTTGACCGAAGCGGTCGAGGGCCGGGGCTGTGATCGGCGATTGCGGAATTCCCAGGGGCGACTTGACCGCGTCGATCGACGGCCGATCCCCCAGCGTGTTGAGCGAACTGTCGATCGCCTGACTGCCGGGGGCGAGGTAGAAATTTCCCGTAGCGGCGTTGACGAACAGCGGATCGCCGATATTCAGCAGAATGGCATTCGTGCCGCCGTTCAGGCCGTTTGTGGTATTTCTCTGGAACAGCGTGGTGCCGATCACCGTCCGGGACGCCGAACTCTGGTCGATCGAGATCCCCGTCACGGTGTTGGCGATGATGTTGTTGAGCAGCGTCGGGGCGGCGTTATCGGAAACGAGAATGCCCGTGCCTTTCGGCACGCTCCCGCCATAGATCGTGTTGTTGACGATGCGGCCATATGGCGCACCGGCCGTTGCCGTTCCGTTGGGGTTGGGGTCGCCCGAAAACTGAATGCCGGCCTGGCCGAAATTATAGACGAGGTTATTGGCGATCTGCGGGCCGGGAATGATCTTATCGTTGTTGAGCGTCGGGCCGTTCTCGACCGAACCCGGGTGCGGCAGGTTGCTGCCGGCATTCCGAGCGCCTGAATCGACGACGATCCCGCTTTGCAGCACATTGCTGATCGTGTTGGAACTGATCTGGATCGATCCCTGCTGGCGCGGCAAACTGCGATCGCCCAGGCGGTTGTACGCGATCGAACTCCCGGCACCCGAATCGATGACCTGCAACAGTGCATTGTCTGAAGCAAATCCCCGTTTGAAGGCAACGATCGTGGCGGAATGATTGCCGTCAGCCTGGAAATCCTGGACGCCGGTGATCGTGAAGTCGACCGACGCGAGTCCCGCGGGAATCACGACCGTAGCGAGCACCGTCGCTTCGCTGGGGTCGGTGCTGTACAAATTGACCGTCAGCGGCTGACCGATGGGGGTGTTGCGGAACACGGTGCCGGTCACCGTGCCTCCCTCGAGGACGGAAACGCTGTTGATGACCACCGTCAACTGCGACGTGTCGTCGTCGGTGATTTGCAGTGCATCGCCGACCCGTTCGAATCCCTCGGCGCTGGGCAGCACGATCAACGTCTGGCTGCCGCCGGCGATGGCATTGTTGATTGCGGTGATGTTGAACGACGCGCTCTGCGATGTACCGACCGGGATCGTCACCGTGAGGGGCCCAATGGCAATTCCAACCGCGTTGGGAGTCAGTTGCACGACCAATGGCTGCGGACCGCCCCAAACCAGCGGCGTCCCATCGAAATTGGTTAGGAATACGGTCGCGGCGCTCACGCCGCCGGATTCGGCGACACTCGTTTGCGTGATCGCAACCGAAACGACGGCGCTGTTGCCGCCGACTGTGACCGCCGAGATGGCCATGTCAAACGTCTGCAGGTTGGGGTTGTTTCCCAGCGCCGTGCTGTTGTCCGACCAGAGCGGATGAAACGTGCCGGCGTGGAAATCAAGACCGATGTAGTCGCCGAAGTCGATGCCGTTGAAGGCCGTGTTCGAGTTCGACGTGCCGGCGCTGATTTGAACGTTGGGGCTGATGCTCAGGTTTCCGCCCACATACGTGCCGAGCGCGCCCCAAAGCTGCCCTTCGTCGTTCGGGACAAAATCGGTGTCGCCGGCGCCCAGCGCTCCCTGATCGTTGCGCGCATCGTACCAGATGATGGCGATGTTGCCCGTGGTCTGGTCGATGGCGATTTTCGGCAGGAACTGGCTGTTGGTGGTCAAGTCGTCATTAATCTGGATCGGCTGGCCCCAGCTCAACCCGGTGTCGTTGGAGACGCGGAGCAGGATGTCCATGTCGTCCGACTCATCGGGCGATTCTTCGGTGTAGACCATGTAAAGTCGGCCGTTGTGCGGACCGCCGGTGCGGTCCCACGCAAACCCCGCTTCAGAATCGACCGAGCGGCCCGACTGCGCCGGGATGAAGTCGAAGCCGCCTACGTTGGTCGTCGAAGCCACCACCCCCGGACCGAAGCCCGCCCCACCCAGGCCGTCGAGATCAAGGTTGGTCACGAGATTCGCCGGCCCCTGGCCGCCGCTGGGGCTCTCGTAGACGACGCTCACTTCACCGTTGGGACCGATGGCCATGTCGCCGAAATTACCGTTTCCAGAGCCGGGAGCCACTTGCGCCGCGCTGAAGGCGCCGACGACGCCGAGGCCCGTCACCGGGGCGCCGCGTGCCACGATCCCACCCAGGCCGAAATCTTTGTACGTCAACCAGACGACGCCGTTGGCCCCCAGCGTGGCGGCGGTGATTGTGGGTTGATCGACGCTTCCCGTAAAAGAAGTGGGCAACTCGGTGAAGGACTGCCCGAAATTGGTGCTCACCAGGACAACGATTTCGTCCACGTTGTCGTTGATGTACGTCATGAACAGGTTGCCGAAATCGTCGGCCGAGAGCGACGGCTCGCAGCAGGCGCCCTGAACATCGGCGCCGGTCGCCATGATTCGCGTCGTCCAGGTCTGGCCTCCGTTGAGGCTGTAGGCCGCGAACAGGCCGCTTCCTGTCTCGATGTTCGAGGCCATGAACAATCGGTTGGGATTGGTCCGGTCGATCGCAATCGACCCTTCCGATTCGTTCCCGAACCGGCGGCTGATGTTGACGTTGGGCCCAGGAATCGGCAGCAGAATGGTCTGGGCGCTGTCGACGATCGTCACTGTGTCGGTGGTGGGAGCGTATCCCAGGGCGTAGGCCGCGAGCGTCGCCGTCTGATTGCCGTCGATGACGCCGTCCTGCACGGCTGTGAACGTGAAGTTGGCGGTGGTCTGGCCGGCCGCAATGACGACGGTGGTGGGTACCGACGCTTCGCCGGGCGTCAGGCTGGCGAGATTCACGGTCAGTGCCGCGACGGTTGCGAAGTTGAGCGTGACGGTGCCGGTTCCGGTCTGGCCTTCGTTGCGGCTGGCCGGAATGATGTTGATCGTCAGCGTCCCGACTTCATTGTCGGTGACATCCAGCGGCGTTGAGACGCTCGTGAAGCCGACCGCCGTGGGAACGATGACGATTGTACGTGTGCCGTTGAGCAAGGCGTCGTCGAAGCCGTTGATCGTAAAGGTTTTGGTTATTTGATTGCCGGTAAACGTGACCGTCGCCGGAACTGTGACGTCGGCGGCCGGCAGTCCGGTCGCTGGATCGATTACAGACAGCGCCACGACCAGCGTGCCGCTGGACCCTGCCGGGCGGGTGACCGTGCCGGTGGCCGTGTTGGCGGCATTGCCGTTTCCATTCTCGGTGACGGAGTCCTTGTTGATCGTCACCGTCAGGTCGGGCGACGACGGGAGGGCCGTCACACTGACAGCACTGTATAGATCGACGCGGTGGTTGGTGCTGTTGGTGCCGGTGATATTGTCGTCGGCGAGCGATGCGGTTACGACGAATTTTCCGGCCGTGTTTGCGGCGTTGATCGCATCGCGCATCTTACGCGCCACGACGTAATCGGCGTCGGTGTTCAGGAACGAAACCTTTTCGCGACCGGCGGTGACCGTGCCGTCGGTGTCAAACTCGAATGTGACTGTTTTGACGCCGTCGCTGATGGTGAAGGTCTGGCCGTCCGAGAGGGCTGCACCCGACGGCGCGTCGAGCGAGAAGCCGTTCACGAGGCGGTCATTCTCGTTGAACTGCTGATAAATGATAATCGGTGACTGCGACGGGACGACGTTCGCCGCGTATTCTTCTCCCCGGCGGATTTCGAGCTGATAGGGTCCGGTTAATATCTGCTTGGGAACGTTGGGATCGCTCTGGATGCCGGGATTCGGCTGGAAGAAGTTGGTCTGGCCGGCGAGAGCGCCGGTGACCATCTCGCCGCGTCCAGCCAGCCCGATGATGATGTCGTCGATGTAGAAGCCTTCGCGGTTGTTGACTTGTCCGCGGCGTTTGTCGAACTCGCCGATGGCGAACTGGTCGCCCGGCAAGCCGGCGACATGGCCCCCCTCCATCGAGGTGCCGGTCGTGCTGAATTCAAAGCGCAACTTGAGATTGTTCAAGCCGGCGAACTGCCCCAGATCGACGCGGGCCTGCCGCCAGCCGTTCGTATTGTCGAATTGCTCTTGAACCTTCTGCCCCATCCCCTGGATATTGGAGAAGATCGTATTCTCAGACTGCGACGCCGTGATGTACTGCGGCAGTTCGGCGAGGGACTGGGGACTCGAGCGGATGGAGTTATTGGTCGTCAACTCGGTCCAACTCGCGCCGTCGTCGGTCGTGACTAAGACTCGCGCGCTGTCGCGCATCACGATATTTTCGCTGTCGAGGAAATAGTTGTAATACAGCGTCGGCTTGTCGGTGTACGCGTAACCCGCCAGAGTGAACGAATTGGTGATCAGGTGGCCATGGGCGCCGCCGGGAAGATTGTAGTTGTCGGTGATTCCCGCGCTGACGCTGCCCTGGGCAAGGCCCGTCAGGGACCTCTGGAAATTCGCCGTCTGAATGCCGTATTGGGAATTGGTGCCGTTGTAAAGCAGATAGCTGTTCAGAGTGAGGCTATCTTTCCAGTCTTCGAGACCGAAGTAGAAACTGGCTCCCCCCAGCGTCTGGTCGTACCTTGCAAATTCGGTGTCGGTCGAGATGGTGCTGTTCAAGCCCGCATCCGGCCGGCTGTTGTCGAATGTGCCGTTCGTGCCGTGGCCGGCATCGGTGCTGCGCTGCAACGTCGGGTGGAACAGGTTGAAATCGAGCGGAGAAAACGCGATCCCCGTGCCCGATCCCGTGTTGGTCGACGTGGCGCCCCCTGCGAAAACCGCCTGCAACGTGCCGGTCGCGGTGTCGATACACACCAGTCGTCCATCGCTGGACGAAGCGAACAGCATGTCCGAGTAGAAGCCCGGCGTATTCAGGATCCCCCCTTGCAGGTTCTGGGGTCCCAGCGTCAGGCCGGTGAACGACAGCCCCAGGCCGCTGAAGTCGGCGATCAGCGTCGCGTTACCGGAAAACTGACTGATCGTGTAAAACTGACCGCCGCTGCTGACGCCGTATAGCGTATTGTTCAAGAATTCCATGCCGTTCGTGTAACCCGAAACGCCGGCGCCGACGATCTGGCCTCGAACGCCCCACGGCTGGCCCTGGACAACGGCCGCCGAACCACTGACCGGGTCGGCACGATACAGCCGCGATGCGTCGCTGTAGATTCCAAACGTGTCGCGAGCGGCGTAGTACAGGTCGTACCGCAGGTCGAATTGGTTGAACCCGGTCTGCCGCCAGGCGAACGAATCGACGGTGTTCGTGCTCAGTTGGTTGAAATTCGGAGGATTGGCGGCTGGATCGAAGTCGGGAATGTTATCGGCGCCGATAACCGACCCGGCTCCCGTCGCAGGATCGACTCGCACCAGGCGGCCTGCTGTGTTTGCGGCCCCTGTGCCGTCTCCCTGCCAGACAAACATCAGCCCGTCCGAACGAATCTTGATGTCGCCAACCGAATCGACTCCGGTCATGAGGCCGACGTCGGTCTCGAACGAACCATCGAATGGATTGGACGTCACCAGTTCGTTGCCCGACGAGCGGAACAACACCACATCACCCAGTGTGAACGGGATGACGTTGACATTCAGCGATTGAACGCTGTCGATCGGCAGAATCGGGCCGGTCGTGGGGGTCACCGGGGCAAACCCGGTCTGCGGGTCGCCCGACAGATAGCCGGTGTCGTCGCCAATATGGTCTTCGACGATCCGCCGGACCGAGTTGACCGGCTCCAGCCGAATCAGCGGGTTTAATCCCCCCGAAACGAACGACGCATTGAGCGCTTGCGGCAGGTTCACATTCGAAGAAATCGCCACGAAATAGGTATGGGTGCCACCCGAACCGATGGGCGGTCCGCCGTTACCCCCTTCCGACCCGGTCGAGCCCGCCGGAGTTCCGGTCGGAAGCTGAACCGACCCGATCAACGAATCGAGTTTCCCGACCGTGCCGCGCGACAGGTCGGTCAGGCCGGTTCCCTGGAGAGCGCCGGGCTGGTCGTCGGTAACATTCGAATCGCGGCTGATCAAAATCAGCTTGCCGGTCGAATCGAAGACGGAAATGGTCAGGTCGGCCCGCGCGATGCCGTCTGCATAGTCGATGTCGAACATCGTGGCCCAGGTCTTGTCGGCCCCGTTGACTCCGCCAATCGATTGAATCAGGTCGTAGTTGACCGAGAATTTGAACCACTCGACCGACGCCTGAGACGACAGCGACCCGGAGACGCTGATCGTGCTCTTGTCGCTGGTCAGCAGGTTGCCCAGATCCTGGGCGCTGCCGAACACCGTGTTGCCGCCGGCCGAAGTCGATTCACCCCCCAATGGCGAGTGTTCGGGAAGGCCCAGCACCTCGATGCCGTTCGTGGCATAGGAAATGTTGGCATACCGTACGGTCGAGCCGGGATGCTCGTACACCTGTTGCGTGCGTGCCTGCAACTGATATTCGCCCATCGTCTGGGCGTCTTTGCTGCGGATGCGAATGAAGTAGGTGCCGTTCACACCGACCGCCCCCGGCAGCACGCCCCTGAAGCCCGCATCGCGCGGATTGGTGGTGTAGAAGTCGCCTCCCAGCATCGGATCCTTGATCAGGTCGCGAGCCGTCGCCGACGCGGTCGAAACCAGTGTTGCCGGAAACTGCGAATCGTCCGATCCGGCCAGGACGGTCCCATTGGCGTCGATTAGTTCGAGAACCGTATTCAGCGACGACGAGGTGCGGGAGATGTCAAACCAGACTTCGGTGCCGCCCGCCGCATTGAAGCTGTAAACGTCGGCGTCGCTGCGGCTGTTCAGGAAGCCGTGAACTTCGAACCCGAGGGGTTGATCGTCGTTGCCCCCTTTGTGATTGTCTGGATTGTCGCCGGCCACATCCGGGGCCAGGTTGCCGAGAAACTCGGCGGTCGCCGGGCTGCCGTTGACGTTGAGTAGATTGGCGATCTGTTCCGATTCGACGACGGTCGCCACGTTCCGGTCGTTGCTGTAGCGATCGAGCTTGATGCTTCTCCAGTCGCCCGGCGCGGGCGCGGTGGCCGATCCATCGCCGTTGGTGTCCCTCAGCGGCTGGCCGTTAGGCAAAAAGCCGGAGCCGACGGTATCGTCGAGCAAGGAGGTGAAGACGACAGGGCGACCGGGAGTCCCGACGACCTGAATCGTGCCGCCGATGCGATCGTTGATGTCAAGCGGCGTGCCATTCACCGTAAAGCCGGCGTTGGCTCCCAGCAGCTTGACGACCAGGCTCTCGTCGAGACTGCTCTGCAGGCGGATCCCGCCGAAGGTGTGCAGGTTGATGACTTCGCGAATCTCATCGCGGACGACATGAACAATGTCGGTGTCGTCCCAGGTCGTCTCGGTGGTGATCGACTCGGCGCGAACTTCCATGCCGTTGGTGCCGTTGCCCGAATAGCGGTTGAGGCGAACCAGCGGGCCGTGGTTGTTGACAAACTGTTCGTAGTCGTCGATCGCGCCCGTGCTGCGGCCCCAGTCGGCGACTTGCAGTGAATTGAGGGCGTTGGCGTTGACGCTGATCACGTTCCCGGCGTTGTCGACGAACGTGTTGTTGACGACGACAGGCTGCGCTCCGCGGACGAAGATCGTGGCCGCGCCGTTGGACAACAGACCGTTGCGGCTGCCGTTGCTCGGATCCTGATCGCTGCCGGTGACCCCGTCGGCATTGTTCTGGAACAGCGTGTTGGTGACGCGGACCTGTGCCTGCTGAATCTCGATCGGGTTGAACTGGGTGAACCCGCCGGCGATCGGCGTGGTGCCGCCGGCAAACAGAATTCGCGCCCGGTCAATGCTGCCCGACGAGGTCGAATTGTAGAACAGGCCGCCGTAATCGCCGGGCGAACCGAGGGTGGCGCCGTCGGCTCCCGTGTCGAAGGTGGTGCCGGCGCCGTAGGTGTCGTCCCTCAGCGAGGTGAAGATAACTCGGTTGGTGTCGCTGCCCTCGGCAATCAGCAGAGAACCGCCGACCTGGGCCTCGATTCGCGAACCGCTGAGTTTCAGGATCACGCCGGGGTCGATGACAAGCCCGCCGGCGACGCGCGCATCCCAGCCGGTGTGCATGGCGTCGAGCGGGTCAGGCAGGAAGCGCCCGCCGGGAGTTCCCTGAATGAACAGGTTTTCAGCCAGCACATAGACGACGTCGGTCTCGTTGATGCGGGCCGGGACCTGCAGCTTGTCGATCGGTTCGCCGAGATTCGTACGTATTCGGATAAAGGCGCCGTTGATCGTGTTGCCCGAGATTTTGTTGCCGTGAACGTCGGGGCCTGCCCGGTCGAGCGAATTGAACAAACTGTTCGGGTCGACCGAAATCGCCGCGTCGGCGCTGAGCGTGATCGTGTTGTACCAGATCGCCGGTCGGGCAAAGTACGTCGCATTCGGGTCGGGATTGGTGACGTGAATCGGGTTGAAGACCTGCAAAACCGAATCTTCCAGCACCTGCCCGCCGCCGTAGGTGAAGTTGCCCTGGTTGACCGAATTCAGAAAGATTCCCTGTCCGCGGGAGTCGAGCGCCTGCACGTCCGAGGGCTGACGATAAACGAGGCCGCCCCAGTTGCCCTTCGTGGCACCCTGCAGGTTGGTGGGGTCGGTATTTCCGCCGATTGCCGCGTTCGAAAGCGACGTGAAATAGACGTTTCGGAGGGGCGTCCCCAGCACCTGCAGGGCGCCGCCGCTGCGGTCGATGTTGGGAACCGAGTCGCCGACGTCGATCACGGCGCTGCGCAGCTTGAGAACCGCACCGGCGTCGATCATGACCGTGACATCCTGGGGCACCACGAATGTGCTGCCGTCGGCGGCGATGTTATTCTGCGAGTCGAACCCGATCCGGTACGAGAGGTTGTCGGCCAGCGTCGAAGACTGCCCGTCGGCGCCGCCGTTGCCGACAATCCGCACAATCTGGCCGGGGTTTGCGGCGGCGAGCGCCGTCGAAATCGTCGAGTACGGGTGCGCGATGGTGCCCGACTGGCTCACGTCATTCAGATTGGCTTTGTCGACGAAAATCGTGCTGCCCGATTTGAACCAGAAGTTGAAAATCCCGCCGGCAACCGCATTGCCATCGCCATCGAGCGCGCTGCCCCCGACGTCATTCAGGGTCGTGGTGGGCACGGGGTCGGGGTTGAAATTCAGTTTGAGGTTGTAACCGCCGTCAGTACGGCCTCCAAAGCCGGTATTCGAAACCGTCGGGTCGAAGCTGGTGTTGCCAGTGCTCGAAATGCCGACGTAATACTTGCCGATGTCGAGGTGCAGGTTGACGAACGAGTCGCGGCCGAAGTAATCGTCGTTGCGCGCGACGATGGTCCGGTTGGCGGCGCCGCCGGCGAGGGTGACCGGCGCGATCGCGTTGGCCGAGATCGCCACATTGGCTGAGGGGCTGCCCGCCGAGATCTTGGCGACAATCAGCGCCTTGGACGCGTTGTTGTTGTTGAGGGCATCGATCAGCACCTGGGCGGTCGTGAATCCGGTGACGTTGGAATTCAAAACCACGCTGATCGCCTGGCCGTTGACCCCGATCGTCGGACCGGCGTTGGCCCCCAGATCCTGCCGCGTGAACGAAATGGTAATTCCGTTGCCCGCGACCCCTTGTGCCTTGGCAGTAAACACGAGTGTGACCGCGCCGTTCGTGTTCAGGCCGCTGGATCCCTGAGCGGCGGTATACGTTTCCTGGTAGAGGGTGATGACGGTGTCGAGCAGACTCGGGTTGGCGTTGCCGTTGAGATCCTTAATCCGCTGGGCGACGGTTTCGGCGGTGAATGTCCCCGCCTTGGTCACGTCGAACTGATACAGATTGATGTCGGTGCTGTTGGGCGGGTTCAGCCGCTCGGCCGGCACGAGGTTGACATCCCCCGGAAAAACCTGTTCGACCGATCCGCCGACCCCCTGCCCCATCACGCCCGGGGCGTCGTAGCTGTGCGACAGACCCAGCGCGTGGCCGATTTCATGGAAGGCGACGCCGAACCACGCGCCCCCGTATTCGCTGGAGCCGTAGTTGATATTGCCGTTCATGATCACCTCGCCGCCGCCGGAGATGCCCCCCACGGCATCAGGCGGGTAGCCCGGTGCGACGGCGCGGATGTCACCGGTGACGACGATCAGCCCGGTCGCGGCCGTTTCGACGAACTTGATTCCCAAATAGCTGGAATAGATGTCGAAAATCTCGCGAGCGCGCTGCTTCTGGTTCTCGGTGATCGCATTGTGCAGCGTGTTTCCCTGAGGATCTTGGCCGTACACATCCTGGAAGTTGTAGTATTGCGTGGGAATGTCATTCGGCAGGCTGGGGGCGACCCCCGACCCGGCGTCGTTGCTTTCGCCGGCGATCGACAATTGCCGATGTCCCGGCTCGTCATCGCTGCCAGGCAGAGACGGATAGGCCAGGTTGGTCAGCTTGGCGATCTGATCGCTGATCGCCTGTCCGGCCGCGCCCAGCGACCCGAGGTTGGCAGCCGTGGCGAAGCTGGTCGTGTCGGCCGCCAGGGTGAGGTTGGTGTTCACGCCGATCGTGAGCTTGTAAGTCCCAAAGCCGATGCCATTGACCGCGCCCGTGCCGTTGACCGCGTTGTATTGATCGTTGCCCGAGGCCGACACCCCGATGTAGTACGTCACGGCCGCCAGGGCCTGTGACAGACTATTGTTCGCCGAATCGATGGCGATTTGCGCTCCCGCACTGTTGAACAGTCGCAAAACGACGTTTCCGCCCAGGCCGGCGGCGAGATTCTGCGCGCTGATCTGCACCGTCGTCGCCGAGAGCACATTGATCTGATACAGATCGACGTCGGCCGAAAAGGTGCTGAGCTTGTTGGCGTTGCCGATATACCCGGTTGCCGAAAAGCCGCCGGTGTTGGCGAACAGCGTGCCGACTTCGAGCGCCGAACTTGTGGTGTTGTGCAGCGACTGCGGTGCGCCGATTTGCAAATGGTAAGTCGCATCGGCGAGATTAGAAGAAAACTTCAGAATGGCGGTGTTGTTAACGCTGCTGTAGGTCACCGAACTGGCCAGTCGGATCGACCCGTCCAGGGTGTTGATCACCTGGTAGAACGCCGGATCCTGGGCCAGGTTCGGGTCGAGCGGATCCTGGTTCAGATAGACGACAATCGTGTCCTTTTTCTGAACGAGGGCGCCATCGCTCAGTGACAATCCACCGCTTTTGGCGGTCGTCCACGTGACACCGGGTGTGAAGGAATTTCCCGCCAACGCCACGGTCGACTGATTCTGGCTCGCAACCACGATGCCGTTCAGGCCCGAACCGGCGGAATTGACCTTGATGGCGATCTTCAGGGCCAACTGTGCGGACGTGTCGGCAAGCGTGTACTGAATCCCGACGTTGCCGGGAGTGACCGTTGCGTTTGTGTCGAATTCGAACTTGACCGTCGTGCCGCCCGCCACAATCGTCAGTGTGTCGCCGTCGGCGATTTTCGCGACGTTCAAAACGTTGAGATTCTCAGTGCGCAGAATGGGTTGTGAAACGACCGCGATGACTTGCGCGCCGTAATCGACGTTGAAGTCAACGTTTTGTGCCACACCGCCGTTGAAGAATTCGTTCGTCGTCGTCTTCAATGTCCCGGCGATGTTGATGCGATACAGGTCGTCCGGCAGCGTGTCGGCAAACCGCACCGTGACTTCGTTCTTTTCGTGGCCGGCAACGGCGACGCCGATGAACCCCTGAGCGACGGTCTGATCGTTGGCGTTGCCAAAGATATTATCCCCGCCGGCACGAGTTACGGTGATCGACCCCAACGTTGTCGCGTCGATGGCGACACCGGGGCTGAACTTCAACGTCAGCTCTTTGGGGGCCGCAATCTGAGTGGTATTCTGGGGAACGCTGTTGTAGATGAAGCCCCCGGTGTTCGGAATGACCGTCACCAGTTGCGGCCCGCTTAGCAGCGCCCGATCCTCAAGCAGCTCGGCGGGGGTCGCGACAATCGACCCCGAGCTGAGGGCCGTCATCCGCCGTCGACGATCGTTAAAGGGTCGTCGGATGCGCCGAAACCGAAAACGGTCGCCGTTGACCAGAGATTTGACGAACTGCGTCAGCGGTTTCAAATACATCTCGCAAACTCCAAATGGATTGAGCGCTTCATCCGACTCGGTTTCAACAGAATTTTCCGACTTCTAATCAATCATCCTAACTGAATATACCCCGAAACTTGGGCTGACGACGCTTGACCTCGATCTAGACGCCACAACCTTCCTATTATTTTCGGCCATACAACCTGTAAAAAATCACAAAGCCCGCAGGCTTCGCATTTCCCCTTTATTAATGCAACGCTCCGCTGGTAATTCGCTGAACCTGGCATTTGGAGTCAAGTCGGCAAATTGACGACTTCCCAGATATCGACAGTCAACCAGAATACCCCTGATGCAATTGCTGCGCCAGCAGAAGAAAACGGCTGTTTTCTCGCATTTCGGCAGAGTTTATGATTCCCGACGAGACATGTTGCCTTGCCGATGGCGCTTGGGACAATCACGAGTCTCACGAAATAGTATACAAATAGATACTAAATGAAGCGTTGCGTTTTGCAGCACATCATGCAGACAGGTGTGTGCAATTGTGGTACGCTTTCGGCAATGGCGGGGCGATTGAGAACATATTGAAATCGGTTGATTTGAACGACGATGACAAAAAAGGCGGCCGGCACATCGCGCCGGCCGCCTGATTTCAGTCGCGGAGATCACTTCCCAAAAACATTAAGGCCCAAAAAACTTATAGCGGAGAGGCAGGGATTCGAACCCTGGGTCCCCCTTTCGGAAGACACAGCATTTCCAGTGCTGCACAATCGACCACTCTGTCACCTCTCCGGAGACGCTGTTTCTCGTGTTTTTATCGCGTTGCTGAGTGCTGTTGTCGCGACTGTTGACACCCGCGTTGACACCCGATACGCTTAAATCCACGGAAACGACCCCCGGCCGCGTGAACGACCGGGAGTCAAAGACACCACCTTCCCCGATGAAAGTTCAGGTGATGGCTGATGGAAAAGTCTAGCAAGTTGCGGCCCGAGGGAAAACAGAAGCCCGAGAAACCATACCCCGGTTTTCCGCTGTTCGCTCACCAGACCGGACGATGGGCAAAAAAGATCAGGCAGCAGATTCATTTCTTCGGACGATGGGGCAGCAAGTCTGGGGCGAAAATCGTACCGGTCGATGACGTAGGGGCGTCCGCCGCCGCCGCTCTTGCCGAGTTCAACCGGCAGTGGCCCTACATCTCCGAAGGGCGAAAGGCTCCCCCGGTGGGATCGGGCGACGGGGCGACCATGAAAACGCTTTGCAATGCGTTTCTGGTCGCCAAGCGCAACCGCCTGGACGCTGGCGAACTGTCGCTGCACTCATTCGCGGAGTATCACCGGACCTGTGATTCCCTGATCGGGTTCTTTGGTCGCGAAAGACGATTGGACGATTTGCGGCCCGACGACTTTGAGTCATTTCGCGCGGCACTGTCCAAGGGCTGTCGGGTCGTGACGCTCAAAAGCAAAATCAACCGCTGTCGTGTCGTTTTGAAGTTCGCGAGCGACAACCGTCTGATCGTACGGCCGATTGAGTTCGGGGTGGCCTTCGATCGCCCGACCGACAAGGCACTACGGATTGCCCGCCACGATGCCGGGGAACGAATGTTTGAGGCGGTCGACCTGCGGAAGCTGATTGCCGCGGCTGACCCCATAATGAGTGCCATGATCCACCTGGCAATCAACGCCGGGTTCGGAAATACCGACTTGGCCAACCTGCCGCAGAAAGCGCTTGACCTGGCGGGGGGCTGGGCAGTGTTCCCGAGGGCGAAAACGGGCGTTCACAGAAAATCGCCGTTGTGGCCGGAAACGGTCGCGGCGGTCCGCAAGGCGCTTGCCGGCCGGCCGGTGCCGAAAGACGCGGCCGACGGTGGCTTGTGTTTTCTGACCGCGCGCGGGACTCGTTTTGTCCGGGTTCAGGAAAGCAGGAAATCGCCCGGCCATTACGTCACGATCAATGCCCTCTCTCGGGCGTTCGAACTGCTGATGGATCGCGTCGGAATCACCGGTCGGCGCGGCCTGAATTTCTACGCCCTCCGGCACAGTTTCGCCACGATTGCCAGCGAATCGAGGGATCAGGTCAGCGTCGATGCTCTGATGGGCCACGTTGATTCGTCGATGGCCGGGCAGTACAGGGAGCGGATCGGCGACGAACGATTGCGGGCCGTGGTCAACCACGTGCGGGCGTGGCTATTCCATTCCAAGGTGAAGCCGCGGTAAAATGTGACCATCGGGTAGGCGATTGATCCTCGCCGAACGGCCCGGACTGCTGCGGTTGCTCTCCTGTTCCCGCGCAGTCTGTGGCCGGCCCCACAATGAACAGGAGCAAGTCATGGCAGACAACAAGGGTATTGAATTGCGGGAACTAGCCGCAGACGCCCTTCGATGGCTGGATGACCGGCTCGTGATGGCATCGAATGGCATCGGACGGGTTTTGCCGAGAACCGATGCTCACGAGTTTCGGGAAATGGCGAATGAACTCTGGTGGTTGCGGGTGATGGAGATTCGCCCCGAGTTTCCGCCTGCCGATCTGGATTCCGGGTTTGAGGCGTTCGAGGCTGCGCTCGGGTGGCAGAACGTGAACGC
>SIAF01000037.1 GCA_009691905.1 Planctomycetaceae bacterium
CCCGCAGCGGGCGACAGCCGTCAGGTTTCCCCATTGACTGTCGTCCACCTTGGTTTGTACGAACGCGCAGTCGATTCGATTCTGGACGGAGCCAGGCCGCTCGACCGTCAGAGGATGATTTTCGCGGGTTGCTTTCGGCGTCCCGTTTGTTGGGTTTTACCTCTGATGAGCCCGTCACCCTGCCTAGCTCGGCAGATCAATTGAACGCTGGGTCTGTAGCACGCCACTCGCCAGATCGTTCGTTCTCCCTGCTTCACACGTGGTCCGTGTACCCGGTGTTACCTCGACCACTACGGCACGAGCGCCCCGCTCGGGCTGGGGTCTTGCTTGCTCCCCAGCAATATCTCAGGCACGCCCGGGTTGATCCTCGCAACCACAGCCGGTTCACCGGCATATCGACGCTACTCTGACGCCCGCGTCGCCGCGGCACCTGCTGTGCCCTCAGGCCATAATCCCCAGCAGGGGGGAAATCATGAAATCACAAGTCGGCCGTGACTGGTTTTCGAAAGCATCGGTCAAACGATTCAAAGTACACCCTCCGCCTTCAGCCTCCGGACTGTTTCAGGCGATCGCTCAGCCGGACGGTCGTCTGCGGAAGATTGGCACGCTGCCAGGGCGTTCTGCGTCTGTGCGCGTAGGAACTCGGCAAATGCCGCGTCGGTCGTCACCCAGCAACCGCCGAGGCGGAGACATTCGAGGCGGACGCCGTTGACCCCTTTGAGTCTCCAGCGCCATAGCGTCGCAGGCGAGCTAGGCTTCCCGACCCGCGCCTTAATGATCTGATTGACGGGGCGCAGATCGTCGTGCTCTGGGTCAATGAACGATGTCGTCACTGCCGTCGGCGGACGAGTCGGGCGAGCAGCAGGGAGTGTTGCAGGCATTTTTCTTCCTCAGAGCCTTGGTAATAGGTGCAAACTGTTCCAATGTGTTGATTGTGAATGGGGTAAATGGAGGCCGGGTTTTACCCCGTGCCGCCGCGAGAATTTCGGCCCAAAGAACGCAGAAACCCCGGAGAAATGCCGGGGCTTCGGTCACAAGAAACTTTGAGACTGCGCTTGACGTGGTAAATTACGCGACGAATTTACCGCCGTTTGCGGCGCGGCATACAGTCATTGCGGACGGTATGGCGCGTGATTTCGCCCAGTCCGAGCGCAATGATCGCCGGGTGCTCGGCAGCGAGCGCCGCCAGTCGAGCCCAGTCGTTGCCGGTGTTTTGCTCACGTCGCAATTCCCACAACATCTTTCGACGCGCCTTCACCTTCTCGCGGTGGCTCCGCTGCTCTTGCGTCCGGGGGTTGCCGCTCGGTACTCCAGCCGGTGGTGGCTCTTCGAAGATGCCGATTACGGTTCGCAACTTGCGCAAAAGTGATTCCATTGCATACGGCAGCGACACATCGTCGCTGCGTTCATCGAAAGCGTCGTGCTCCCGCTTCACTGTCGCAACGGCCTCGCGTATCTCCTTCACGACGGCCGGGTACTTCACGCTGTATCTGATCAGCGCGTCATCGGCAAAAGCCTCGGGAAGATAAATGGATGGGGGCAAGCAACTGGCCTTGTCGTTTTGCAAATGGCACAAAATGCGCTCTGTCCAGCGCTTCAGCCATTCCAAATCCGTCGGCATTCTACCACTGCGCTTTCGCGCATACTTTTCCAGACTCGATTTCTTCGCTCCTATGATTCACCCCTCTTTCAAGATCGGGCGGCCGGCCGATCAGCGGGAAGGGGTGAGCTACCCAACTGATCGGCGGCCTGACGGGGAGCTACCCCGCGAACCCGACGTTTCAGCAAATTCTACCCAATCTCCTTCATGACGCGGGCAGCCAATTCAAAGTCACGTTCCGCGTAAACCTCGGTAACTCGGCACTCCGCATGCCCGAGGACGACCTGCGCGGCCTCAAGCCCGAACTGCTTGCGGATCGCTGTTGCTCGGGTATGCCGCAATTGGTGTGGGTTCCATGTGTTCTGTTTTCGCCATTCCGCCGCCAAACGACGTCGCAATGTCCTCTGGGCAGCAGTCTCTTCCAGTCTTTTGCCGTTCTCGTCCTTCGGTGGACTCTGCAGCTCCGGCGGCATGCCGAATGCGAACTCACAGGCACGCTCGATCGCCCGCCGATAGCTGGGGGTGGTGTAGCGTTCTCGCGGGGCTTTCTTCGGCATCGCTTTTGGACGGCGTGCTGCCTGCGACGGAGTCATCGGGGATTTACGTGCCGCGCGTTTCTGCGCGTGTCGAAGCTCCGTCGCCTCCCGCGGCGAGAAACAGAAAGACTCTGGGGCTCGGTCGAGATACGGGCGTAGTAAAGCCTGCGCCTCCGGCCCGAGGTAAACCCGCCGCTCGCGACCGCGGTGGACCGTTTTGTGACCTTGCGGTCGGTAGGTCCAGACGCCGTCCGTTTCCATCGTCAAATCGCACGGCCGGAGCGTGACGAGTTCGCCGGGCCGTGCGCCGGTGAGCAATTGCAGCTGGACCATCGCCGCGACTACGGGCGATAGGTATTTCAGCGTTTCGTTCACGGTCGCTTCGTCGACTGGTTCGACCGGTTCGCCTTCTGCAGCGGTCGTCCGCCCCAACTGTAGTCCCTGCACTGCGCACAGCGCCTGTAGGACGGTAACTGGGACGTGTTCGTTCTCTACCCCCCAACGGAACAATCGGCGAATGCGGCTGATCATGGAATTGATCGACCGACGAGTGCGGCCCGCGTCAACCATAACCTTGCGCACTGCCTTCAGTGCCCGGGGGCCGAAGTCACGGGCGCGGCTGTGACCATACAGCTCGATGAGAGGACGGAAGGCCAATTTCAGGCATTCGAATTCGGACGTGAGCCGCCCGTCCTTGCGGTAGTGCTCGCGGGCATGCTCGAGGAACAACAGGACCAAGTCGTCGACCTCTAGGACATAGCTCTTGAGATCGCCGTTCCGAGCAAACCAGTCGGCCACGAGATCATCGTAGCGCTCGCGACTGGCGCGCGATCCGTATTCGCCAAGGTAGATATCCCGACCGTCAATGCGGACGCGGGCTTGGCCGGTGGGCTTGTGTAGAAGGTAAGTGGGTTTCGTTTTCGGCATGGCAGCGTCCCCGTGGAGGTTGGAATTCCACGGTCTTACGCCGCACTGCCGGAGCGAATTGTGGTAGAAAACGTGGTAGTGACCGTCGTTTGCTACTCTTCGCTACGTCCGTCAGGTAGTCGCAACTCGCGACTCGGCAAACTCTTACACCAAATCGGGGCGACAGGATTTGAACCTGCGACCTCCTGGTCCCGAACCAGGCGCTCTAGCCAAGCTGAGCCACGCCCCGGATGGCAGAGAGTGACTTGGTCGCTCTCTGTCCAATTCGTTATTCTAACAATCTGCGGTAGGGGGTCAACGTCGGTTGACACAGGCCAAACGGCGACAGACAACAGGCAAGGGGTTTTCCAATGATCGCAATTCGATTCACAGCGAGGTTCGTTCTCGCCGTCGCGGTTGTCGGCGGGATCGTCGATCCCGGCGGGCCGGCGGCGGTTCAGGCGGCCAAGGCGAAGTTCAATCGCGTATTGAGCATCGGCGACGCCGCACCCGAGTGGAGCGAGCTGCCGGGGGTCGACGGTCAGCCGCACACTCTTGCCGACTACAGCGACGCCCCGGTGGTGGTGGTCGTATTCACTTGCAATCACTGTCCGATCGCCAAGGCGTACGAACAACGATTACTGGACTATGCCAACAAGTCTGCCGATCGGAAGGTGCAGGTCGTCGCCATCAACGTGAACCGCAGCGCGGTTGATGGTCTCGAAAAGATGAAGGTCCGTGCGAAAGAGAAGCAGTATCCGTTTCCGTACCTTTATGACGATTCGCAACAAAGCGGGCGGGCGTATGGGGCCACCGTGACGCCGCACTTCTTTGTCCTCGATGCCGATCGAAAGATCGCCTACATGGGAGCGTTCGACGACAATGCCAATCCGATGAAGGTCGAGAAACAGTATGTCGCCGACGCCGTCGATGCAGTGCTGGCCGGCAAGGCCCCGCCGGTGAAAGAAGCGCTGCAGCGCGGGTGCGAGATCAATTACGAGTGATCGGGGGATGGGCATCTTCTGAGTGCGCCAGCGACATCAGCAACAGAGGCCCGCTGGCTAACAGCCTGTTGAAAATGGGGACTGGCTTCGACGCGAAGAGATAAATACCGGGAAATCTGATGTGTTTCGGCGGAGCCTGACTCATTTTCAACAGGCTCCTGGGCGCGTTAACAGCGTGTTGAACATCGCACTCATTGCCGCATGAGGTATCATTGGTGTTCAGGCACGCATCACGGTATTCTGATGGGATGAGTCCCTATTCCGATTCCGACGAAATCAAGGTTACGAAGCACGTGGCGCGGTTCATTCTGACTTTGATCGGGCTGCTGGCGGGCGCGGGGCTGTATTGCGAAAGCCGGGCGGCCGATGGCGATGCCACTCCGCAGGATCGACCCGGGGAATTGTTCACGGATGAAGAGCGCTCGTTTTGGGCGTTTCAGCCGATTGGTCGGCCGCCGCCGCCAGAGGTCAAAGGCATCGACCGGGTGCAGTCGCCCGTCGATCGCTTCATTCTCGCGGGTTTGGAGGCCCAGGGCCTGTCACCGGCGACTCACGCCGACAAGCGCACGCTGATCCGACGGGCGACCTTCGATTTGATCGGTCTCCCCCCGACCCCCGCCGAGGTCGCCGCCTTTCTGGCCGACGAAAGTTCTGAGGCATTTACGCGGGTCGTTGATCGGTTGCTTTCGTCACCGAGCTACGGCGAACGCTGGGCGCGCCACTGGCTCGATGTCGCCCGCTACGCCGATTCGAATGGCCTGGACGAGAACCTGGCCTATGCCAACGCCTATCGCTATCGCGATTACGTCGTCGCCGCCTTCAATCGCGATCAACCGTTCGACCAGTTCGTACACGAGCAGCTTGCCGGCGATTTGCTGCCGGGAACGGGGGACATTGCCGAGTTGATGGATCGAACGACGGCGACCGGCTTTCTATCGCTGGGGGGCAAGATGCTCGCCGAGGACGACCCGGTCAAAATGCAGATGGACATCGTCGACGAACAAGTCGACACGATTGGCCGCGCCTTTCTGGGGCTGACCGTCGGATGCGCTCGCTGTCACGACCACAAATTCGACCCGTTGCCTCAGGCCGATTACTACGCGCTGGCGGGAATATTCAAAAGCACGAAGACGATGGAGAATTTCAGCGTCGTCGCCCGCTGGCAGGAGCGAGCGCTCGCCGCGCCCCAGATCGTAGCGCACCGCGATGCACGACGGCAGCAGATCGCCGAAAAGAAGGCCGAGGCGGCCCGAATCGCCGAATCCGAAAACAAGCAGTTGCAACTCGCGTCGCGAAAACACGTGGGGGCCTATCTGATCGCCGCGTATCGGCCGCAGAAAATTGACGAGTTGTTGAAACAGGCTCAGTTGCTGGGCGGCCAACCGCAAACTGCCGATTTGCCGGGGGTGATTCTGATCGAGGCTGAGAACTTCGTGCGGGGCAACGTCCTCAAAGACCGCGACAACTACGGCAAAGACATCGGAGTATTGGTCAACCGGGGCGAGCAGCCGAATTTCACCGAGTACGAGATCGAGGTCGAGGCCGCCGGTGTCTATCAGTGCGAACTGCGGTATGCGGCGGCGGCGGCGCGCCCGACACGGCTGTTGATCAACGGTCGAGAAGTCAAAGCCGACGCGGCGGGCCGCGTCACCGGCACATGGTTCCCTGATTCACAAACGTGGTTCATCGAGGGGCTGTACCCGTTGGCGGCCGGACGCAACGTCGTGCGGCTCGAGAACGCGCAGGTTTTCCCGCATATCGACAAGCTGCTGTTTGCCCCGTTTCGTGACGCCGATGGAAAATCGCCGGCACTGCCGGAACTGGCCGCAACGGCCGACGATCGATACGAGCTGATACCCGAGATCGTGCGGGAATGGGTGGCCTATCTCGAGCGCACGCGGCCAAATCAAGAATCGCTGTTCGCACAGTGGAATGCCGCCGCGCGAAGAGGCAAGCCAGGGCCAGGTGATTCAGGGGAAAATGACAACCAAAAACTCGAAGCGGTCGACGAGAAGCAAACGAAAGTCGCCGCTGCTGTTCGCGAGTTTCTTTGGGCCGATCCTAAACCCGAGAGCCTCGAGCAACTCGCGGCGCGATATCAGCAACTGTTCGACTCGATTGAGGCCGGCGGCGAGCGTTCGAAATCGCCCGAGAGTGGCGACACGCAATTGCAGGATGAGGTTCGTGCGGCGATTCGTTCGGTCCTCGACGAAAAGGCTGGGCCGTTCGCGGTTCCCAAGAGTGCCGAGGAACACTATCCGGCGCCGATCGTCGCTCAATTGAAGTTGCAGCGTGCTGAAATCAAGGGGCTCGAAGATTCGTTGCCGGTACTGCCGGAAACGATGGCCGTCTCTGACGGGAAGCCCGAGAATTTGCGCGTTCACCTGCGCGGCAATCATCTGACGTTGGGAGACGAAGTCCCCCGGCGGTTTCCGCAGATTCTCGCCGGACAGCAGCAGACCCCGATCGACGAACAGCAAAGCGGCCGACTTCAATTTGCACGATGGCTGACCGCCGCTGAGAACCCGCTGACGAGTCGCGTTATCGTCAATCGCGTCTGGTTGTGGCATTTCGGCGAGGGTCTGGTGCGCTCGCCCGACAACTTCGGTCGGCTGGGCGAACGCCCCACGCATCCGCAACTGCTCGATTTTCTGGCGGGCGAACTGATTCGCAGCGGCTGGTCGCTCAAAACGCTGCACCGGCTGATCATGCTCTCGTCAACGTACCAGATGAGCACATCGGGCAACCCCCAGGCAGCGGCCGTCGATCCTGAAAACCGGCTGTGGTCGCGGGCGAACCGCCGTCGGCTCGAAGCCGAGGCGATTCGCGATTCGATACTGGCGGTGGCCGGCACGCTCGACTCGACGATGGGAGGTTCGCTGTTGCCGACCGAGAATCGCAAGTACGTCACCAGCACCGCGAACGTGAACCCCGTGGTATACGATTCGGCGAGGCGTTCGATCTACCTGCCGGTGGTTCGCAGCGCGCTGTACGAGGTTTTACAGGCCTTCGACTTCGCCGACCCGAGTACTCTCAATGGCAGGCGCGACAGCACCACCGTCGCACCGCAAGCGCTGTTCATGATGAACAGTGGATTCGTGTTGAGCCAGACCAAGATTCTGGCGTCGAAGCTGCTGAGCGACGATCGGCTTGACGATGCAGGTCGCGTCAGCCGATTGTACGATCTGGCTCTCTCGCGACTGGCGACCGGGCACGAGATCATTCGCAACCTGAGTTTTGTGAGCCGCTACGCTCAGGCTGCGGTGGACAAGCAAAACCCGCCCGACGAAAGTCGGTTGCGTGCCTGGCAGGCTCTGTGCCGCACGATTCTGGCGTCGAATGAGTTTGTGTTTGTAGAATAAGAACGGCGAACAATCGTCAGCCGGTTGTTGCATGCGTTACAACGTTTCGCGGCCCTCGATCAAAGTGAGTTCTTGATGTCTGTCGGTGCGATCAATTTTGCGGACCAGGTCCGGGTGCCGGCCGATGTGTTTGATTTGCACGGCTTTCGCGCCTGGGCCCATTCCGAAGCGTATCCCGAGACGGGAAAAATCTGCTTTGTCGGGGGCGAGATCGAGATTGACATGAGTCCCGAAGAAATCAACACGCACAATGCGGTCAAGTCGGATCTTTACACCGATGTCGGGGCAATCGCTCGGAAGCTGAAGTCGGGCCGGCTGTTCGTCGACGGAGCCTTTCTTGTGAACGAGACTGCCGATCTGGCTACCGAACCCGACTTGATGTTCTGTCTCTGGGAGACGCTGCGCTCGGGTCGAGTCGTGCTGGCCCCCTGGACCGAGGGAAGCGATCGCATGGTCGAATTGCAGGGAACGCCCGACCTGGTTGTCGAAATCATCAGCAACAGTTCCGTTCGAAAAGATACGATTGTGCTCCGCAAAGCCTACTTCGAAGCGGGAATTCCCGAGTATTGGCTGATTGACGCACGGGGGAAGAGCCTCGACTTTCAGGTGCTGAAGCGCGGCAAGTCGCGCTACGTTGCGGTCAAGCCCGACGCCGATGGCTATTGCAGTTCGCCAGTGCTCGGCCGCAGATTGCGACTCGCGCGGGGACGCGACCCGCTCGGCGGCGCGTGCTATCGGTTGCGCATTCGGTGAAATCGTGCGAAGCCGATGCGTTACAATGGTGCCCTATCAGCCTGTTGAAAATGGGGACTGGTTTCGACGCGAAGAGATAAATACCTGGCAGCCTGATGTGTTTCGGCAGAACCTGACTCGATTTTCACAGGCTGCCATGCCCCTTTTTCGAATCAATGAATATGAATCGCCACTGGTGTCACGACTGCCAGCAACCACTCACGCGTCGCGAGATGCTGCGCAGTTCCGCAGCCGGCTTCGGCGGCCTGGCACTGACTGCGTTGATGAACGACCGGTTGCCGGCGTCGTCGTCGCCCGATCCCCTCGCGCCCAAACCGCCGCAGTTTTCGGCGACGGCCAAACGCGTTATCTTTCTGTTCATGCACGGCGGCCCGTCGCAGGTCGATACGTTCGACTACAAGCCGCTGCTGGAACGCGATCACGGCAAACCGTTGCCGTTTGACAAGCCGCGCATCTTTTCGTCGCCAACCGGCAACCTGCTCAAATCGCCCTGGAAGTTCAAGCAGTACGGCCAATCGGGGGCGTGGGTCAGCGATTTGTTTCCGCACGTGGCGCAGCACGTCGACGATTTGTGCATCATCAACTCGATGCACGGCTCGAATTCCAGGCACGGCGGAGCGCTGCTCGAACTGCACACCGGCAGCGATACGTTCGTCCGCCCGAGCCTGGGGTCGTGGATCACCTACGGGCTGGGGACCGAGAACCAGGATCTGCCCGGGTATGTCACCATTTGCCCGACGCTGACGCATGGGGGCGTCAACGCCTACAGTTCGGCGTTTTTGCCGGCGGTCTATCAGGGAACTCCGCTGGGCAACGCCAGTATCCCGTCGGACCAGGCGGCGATTCCCTTCATCAAAAACGCTGATGGAACGCCGCCCGATCTGCAGCGCATTGAACTCGACCTGTTGCGCGAACTGAACGACGAGCGATTGGCCGAATCCGGCCCCGATTCGTCGCTCGAGGCGCGAATCAACTCGTTCGAGCTGGCGTTTCGGATGCAGGCCGCCGCGCCGCAATTGCAGGATATTTCGGACGAGAGCGAAGCCATCGTCAAGCTTTACGGTCTCGACGACCCGGTCACCCGAAATTTCGGGCGGCAATGCCTGATGGCGCGGCGCTTTGCCGAGCGCGGCGTGCGTTTCGTGCAGTGCACGCACAGTTACAAGTGGGATCAGCACGACAATCTCAAAGCCGACCACGCGCGGAATTCTCTCGAGGTCGACAAGCCGATCGCCGGCCTGCTGGCCGACCTCAAAGCGCGCGGTTTGCTCGACGACACGCTGGTGCTGTGGGGGGGTGAATTCGGCCGCACGCCGGTCGCGCAGGGCAGCGACGGACGCGACCACAATCCCCAGGGATACACGATGTGGCTGGCCGGCGGCGGCGTTCCGGGAGGCCTGGTGTACGGCAAGACCGACGATTACGGCTACTTTGCCGTCGAGAAAAAGGTGCATCTGCACGACTTGCACGCGACGCTATTGCACCTGATGGGCATCGACCACACCCAGCTCACCTATCGCTATGCAGGGCGCGATTTTCGTCTGACCGACGTTCACGGCGAAATCGCATACGACATCATCGCGTAGCTCTGCCCTTGACTGGAAAGCGGTGCGCACTGTATCGCTGGTAACCCTGCGTTATATTTGGGGTGCGCCCGACCTTCAAACTGCCAAATCGGCGGGACGCGTTCACCAGTCCTATCCTTACCTGCTGAGGCAGCGGCACAAGCCGCAGGTGTTCGTATGAACCCCATCGTGTTCGCGATGCGGCGGCCGATTACGGTGATGGTTGCAATCGTCGCCGTCGCGCTGGCCTGCTTTGTGGCGGTGCGTCCCAAAGGGGTCGACGACTTTCTGCAGTCGTATGGCGTCGAGCTGCCGATCCGCCGCATGGCAGTCGATATTTTTCCCACTCTCGACCTGCCGGTCATTTACGTCTGCCAGCCGTACGGGGGAATGGACCCGGCCCAGATGGAAGGGCTGCTGACCAACTACTACGAGTACCACTTCCTGTACATCACCGGCATTCATCACGTCGAAAGCCGCAACGTGCAGGGGTCGGCGCTGATGAAACTGTTTTTCCATCCCGGCACAAATATGGCGCAGGCGATGGCCGAGACCATCAACTACGTCAACCGCTCACGGGCCTTTATGCCGCCGGGCACAGTCTCGCCGTTCGTGATGCGATTCGACACGGGCAGCGTGCCGGTCGGGTATCTCGTGCTGTCTAGCCCCACGCGGACGATCGCCGAGATCCAGGATCAGGCGCTGTTCAAGGTGCGGCCGATGTTTGCCGCCCTGCCGGGAGTTTCGGCCCCGCCGCCGTTCGGGGGGAGCGCCCGCACGATCGTGGTTCGTTGCAACCCGCAGAAGTTGCTGGCGTACAGCATGTCGCCCGATGAAGTCGTCACGGCTCTGGGTCAGGGAAACACCGTCAGCCCCTCGGGAAACCTGCACGTCGGCGACAGCTATCCGATCGTCCCGACCAATGCGATGGTGAAGGATATCCGCGATCTGGGCAGCATACCGATCCGCGCCGGCGTCACGCCGACCGTCTACCTCCGCGACATCGGTACGATCGAAGACGCTGCCGACATCACGACCGGATACGCCCTGGTCAACGGGCGGCGGGCCGTGTATATCCTGGCGACGAAACGAGCCGATGCATCGACGATGAGCGTGATCGACGAAATCAAGGCAGCACTGCCGAAGATGCAGCGCGAGTTGCCCGATGACATCCACGTATCGTTTGAGTTCGACCAGTCTCCTTATGTCTCGCGGGCCATCGCCAGCCTGCGGACTGAGGGCTTGCTGGGGGCGTTTCTCACCGGACTGATGGTGCTGCTCTTCTTGCGAGATTGGCGCAGCGCGCTGGTAGTCGTCGTCAATATCCCGCTGGCCATCATGGGGGCCGTGGTGGGGCTGTGGCTGTGCGGGCAAACCATCAACCTGATGACACTGGGCGGCCTGGCCCTCTCCGTGGGAATTCTCGTCGACGAGGCAACCGTTGAAATCGAGAATATCCACACGCAGATGCGGCAGACCGGCTCGATCGCGCAGGCGGTGCGTGCCGGCAATCTGCAAACGGCGATCCCGCGGCTGTTGGCGGTGCTCTGCATTCTGGCCGTATTTGTGCCGTCGTTCTTCATGGAAGGGGCGGCGCGCGCCATGTTCGTGCCCCTTTCACTGGCGGTCGGGTTTTCGATGATTGCCTCGTACATCCTGTCCAGCACGTTTGTGCCCGTGATGGCGACCTGGCTGCTGCGGCACGTGCCGCACGACGAAGCGGCGGCTGCCGGCGGGGCCTTGCTCGGGCGGATGCGTGGCGGTTACGAGCGGCTGGTGCAGTTCGTGGTCCGGCGGCGGCTCGTCGTGATCACCGGCTATCTCACGGTTTGCGCGGCGGTCATTGTGCTGGTGGGCAGCCGGCTCGGGATGGAGATCTTCCCGGCCGGCAACGCGGGTGAATTCCGTCTGCGGCTTCGCGCCGCTGACGGCACGCACGTCAATCGGACGGAGCAGATCGCCCTCGAGGCCCTGAAAGCCATCGAAGAGAAGATCGGCGCCGAAAACATCGACATCACGCTGGGCTACGTGGGGACGATTCCCTCGAGCTATCCGATCAACGCCGTCTACCAATGGTCGCGCGGTCCCGAAGAGGCGATCCTGCGGATTGCACTCAGGCACGGCAGCGGCGTAAGCACCGAGCGAATGGAAGAAGTCCTTCGCGACGAGCTCTCGACGCGGATGCCCGATGTTCGGCTGTCGTTCGAACCGGCTGACATCGTCAGCGAAGTCATGAGCTTTGGTTCTCCGACCCCGATTGAGATTTCCGCCCGAAGCGCGAACCTGGCCGAAAACCGCAAGTTTATCGCCCGCGTCCAGCAAGAGTTGTCGCGCATTCCGGCGATTCGCGACCTGCAGGTCTCGCAGGCGCTCGATTACCCGACGGTCGAGGTTAAGGTAAATCGCGAGTTGGCGGGAATGAGCGGCGTGACGATGGCACAGGTGGCCAAGTCGGTCGTGGCCGCGACTTCTTCCAGCCGCTTCGTCGTACCCAACTACTGGCCCGACCCCAAAACGGGAATCGGCTACCAGGTGCAGGTCGAAATCCCGCAGCCGGCGATGCGCTCGGTCGACGACCTCGCGACCGTACCGGTGCTGCGGCAGGGAAGCAACCAGGTGCTGCTCCGCGACGTGGCCCAGATCGCCAAGGGAACGATGCCGGGGCAGTTCGACCGCTACAACATGAAGCGCGAAATCACGCTGACCGCCAACATCGCCGGGGCCGATCTGGGGAGCGTTTCGCGCCAGATCACGCGAGTGCTGGCCGACGTCCAGAAACAGGACGACGCCGAGAAGGACGCCCTCGAAAAAGAAGGGGGCAAGCCCATCCGTGTGATACACGAGCTGCGGGGACAAATTCCCCCGCTTCGCTCCATGCTCAGCGGGCTGGGAGTGGGACTGCTGTTGGCCGTGCTGGTGATATTTCTGATGCTCTCGGCCAATTTCCAATCGCTGCGGCTGGCGCTGATCACGGTCTCGACGACACCGGCGGTGATTGCGGGGGTCGTGTTGATGCTCTTTTTCACCCGCACGACGATCAACATCCAGTCGTTTATCGGGGCGATCATGGCAATCGGGGTCGCCATGGCGAACGCGATTTTGCTGGTGACGTTTGCGGAATCAGCCCGCCAGACCGGCGGCGATTCGGCCGCGGCAGCTTTGACCGGAGCCACCAGCCGCTTGAGACCGATCGTAATGACGAGTTGTGCAATGCTGGCCGGAATGGTCCCGATGGCGCTGGCGCTGGGAGAATCGGGGCAACAAACCGCGCCGCTGGGCCGCGCGGTGATCGGCGGACTGGCGGCGGCGACCGTGGCCACACTGCTGGTCCTGCCGGCCGTGTTCGCGCTGATCCAGAGGCGCGCTTCGACGCGGTCGGTTTCGCTGGACCCCGAAGATCGGCACAGCGCGTACTACATTCCGGCGACCGGCACGACGTAAATCGTAAGACCCTGACACGGTCAGCCAACCTTCGAGCCATCGGTGAAACATGACTTCCAACCAATTTGCGTGCCGGACATTTGGTGTCCTCCTCGTGTGCCTGGCATTATCGGCGTGCAGTCGCTCCGCCCAGCAGCAGAAGTCGACCACGACGACGGGGGGAGCGACGGCAGGCAACGCCGCACTCGTGCGCGTCACCGCGGTTCGCCCAGCGCGGAAGACGCTGGTCCGGCGCACTGAGCAACCCGGGCGCGTCGAGGCCTTCGAAGAATCACCGCTGTTCGCCAAGCTCGCGGGTTACGTGACGAAGATCAACGTCGACATCGGCGACTCGATTGCCGGCCCCAAGACCGACTCGCACGGGAAAGCGAGCGAGCCGGGGCAGGTGCTGGCGGAGTTGTCCATTCCCGAACTCGACGAAGAGCATCATCAAAAGGAGTCGCTCGTCGGACAGGCACACGCCGAGGTCCAGCAGGCGGTCGCGGCGGTTCGCGTGGCTGAAGCAGCGCAGGGCTCGGCCCAGGCCAAACTGGAAGAGACCCAGGCCACCGTCGAACGCGCTCAGGCCGACTACGATCGTTACAAATCGGAGTTTGAGCGAATTCGCGAGTTGGCCGAGAAGGGGGCCGTCAATCGACAAGTCACCGACGAGAAAGAGAATCAAATGCGAGCTGCCAGCGCCGCCCGCAAAGAGGTCGTCGCAAAGATTGCCTCGGCGAAGGCGGCCATCGCCGAGAGCCTGGCGCTGCTCGAGAAGGCGAAGGCAGACCACGAGACGTCGCAGGCGAAACTGCGAGTGGCCGGTTCTGAAGAGCAACGGGTCGCAGCGCTGTTGGACTACACGCACATTCGCGCTCCCTATGACGGCGTCGTCTCGGTTCGGAATGTGCATACGGGGCACTTTGTGCAACCGGGCGCGGGAAGTGCCGGAAAGCCGATGTTCGTCGTGATCCGGACCGAAATCGTTCGCATTTTCGTCGACGTTCCCGAGGCTGACGCCGTCCTGATCCACCCCGGTAGCGAAGCGCGGATTCGCATTCCCTCACTGTCGGCCGAGACGTTTGCGGGAAACGTGACCCGCTCGTCCTGGATGCTTGATTCGAGCACGCGCACGCTCAAGACCGAGATCGACGTCGAAAACGCCGACGGCCGCCTGCGACCAGGGATGTACGCTTATGCCGACTTGAAAGTGGCCGAGCGCACTGATGCGCTCGCCCTGCCGAACACCGCCGTGTTCACGGCCGACGGTCAGACGTTTTGCTATACCATCGATGACGAATCCAAGGTGACACGCCGCCCCATCGTCGTGGGAATTCGAGCTGGCGACGACGTCGAAATCGTATCGGGACTGGCTGGCGACGAGCAGGTGATCGGCGTAAACCCCGCTGCCTTTCGTGAAGGGCAACGGGTTGAAGTTATGGCTCCCCAGGCGAAACCGTAGGAAGCCCGAAAAGTCGACGAAGTCGTCATTTCCGGCAGAATCGTTCAACTCGCGCGCTGCGGCACGCCGATCTCTGACGATAACCGACCGGAGACACGTCGCGGTGGGGCCGCCTGCACTGGAGGTCCCGGCGCTCGACATTCCACAAATTCCGGACAGAGCCGATGCGATTCTGGCGGGCGTACAATTTGTTGCGCTTCGCCGCCGTGCCTTTGGCCGTCGGATTTTGCGGTTGCGCGGCGACTCCCCCACGGACCGACACGCTCGTTGAGCGTCCTCGGCCAGCCCAGCGCGCCCGGCAAACCGGAAACTCGCCGATCGCCGATCAATCGGCTGAGCGTCTGGGGGCCGGCGGCGCAGGTCGCAAGGTCGTACCGGCTTCATACGAGTCTACAGCCCAGAGCGAATCGACCTCGCGACCGGTTGCCGCCGGGCAGGCCGATTCGGCTGCGACGACTGAAGCTCTCAAGTTGCCGTCGGCCGGCGCCGCAGCGATTGACACTACGACGGGTCAGGTAAGCGACTCCGAATCGAGTTCGGCCAATGTGGCCGCGCTCACCGACGCGACCGATCTGCGGCAACCGCATTTGCTCGACCTGTCGGTCGTCCTGCAATTGGTCGACGGTCAAAATCCGCAGGTGCTCTATGCCCGCGAGCGCATCGAAGAGGCCCTGGCCAAGCTCGATCGGGCCGAGGTGCTGTGGCTGCCATCGATTCGCCTGGGGGTCAACTGGAACAAGCACGAAGGCCGGATTCAGGACGTCGCCGGAAGAGTGATCGACACCAGCAGGGGTTCGTACTTCACCGGGCTGGGGGCCGATGCGGTCGGTGCCGGCTCGCCGCGCATTCCCGGCCTGCTCGCCCTGTTTCACACGGCCGACGCTTACTTCGAGCCGCTGATTGCCGAGCGTGCCGCCCACGCGCGCCGGTTCGGGTCGCAGGCAACGACGAACGACGCCATGCTCGATTCGGCGGTGGCGTATCTTGAACTGCTGCGCGCGCATCAGGAGTTGGCAATTGCGAAAGAGACGCGTCAGAACACGCTGCAACTTGCCGAGCTCACGGCCCTTTACGCCAGCACCGGACAGGGGGTCGCGGCAGACGACGATCGGGCGCGCGCCGAACTTGCGATCCGCGACAACGACTTGCTACGCGGCGATGAAGCGATTCAAGTTGCTTCCGCGCGCCTGGCCGAGCAACTCAACCTCGATTCGACATTGCGGTTCGAGCCGCGCGAGCCGGTCGTCGTCCCCATCGAACTTCAGGCCGTGCAGCAGCCGTTGCCCGAACTGGTCGCCTACGGCCTGACCCACCGGCCGGAGGTCGCCGAAAGCCGGTCGCTGGCGGGCGAGGCGGTCGAGCGACTCCGTCGCGAGCAGTACGCGTCGCTGATGCCCAGCCTGCTGCTGGGGCTCAGCTACGGCGGGCTGGGGGGCGGGTTTGGCAGCAACTTCGTCAATTTCGGCGACCGGCTCGACGCCGACATTGTTGCCTGGTGGGAAATCCGCAACCTGGGATTCGGCGAGCGCGCCGCACGCTGCGAAGCGCAGTCGCGAGTCAATCAGGCGCAGCTCCGTGAAGTCGCGGCCCTCGACCGCGTGGCGCGCGAGGTCGTTGAAGCGCACGCTCAGGTTGAGTCTCGCCGCCGGCAACTGGCGACCGCCGAAGAGGGGATTCGCGCGGCGCAAAGCTCTTACGAACGAAACCTGATCCGGATCCAAAACGTGCAGGGATTGCCGTTGGAAGCACTGCAGTCGATCCAGGCGTTGGCTCAGGCGCGGCGCGAGTACCTGCGAGTCGTGGTTTCATTCAACGAAGCGCAGTTCCGTCTGCACCGAGCGCTGGGCTGGCCGGTCGATGCAGCTACCGACGATCGCTTGTGACCTGCAGAGACCCTGCACGCGGCAGGCGGTCTTGAACCGGCGGCGGAGAGTGTGACGGGAAGCCGAGAGACTCTAAGTCACCGACTCCGAAATACTGTTTCCTGGAATCGATCAGGTAATGCAGGGGGCGCTGGTTTCCGGCATGAAACGGCTGGTGCATTCATGAGTCAAATTCCCATGGTGCCTGTCGCCTCGCCCGCTCCGCCCCTCCCCAGGAACGTCAAGGTGTTGGGGATGGCGAGCCTGCTCAATGACACCGCCAGCGAGATGATCTTTCCACTCCTGCCCAACTTTCTGCTCACGATCCTGGGCGGGAATCGCTTCTACCTGGGTTTGATCGAGGGAGCGGCGGATTCGGTCGCCAGCCTCCTCAAGCTCTGGTCAGGTGGCCGTTCGGATCGGGCTGGTCGGCGGAAAGGCTTCATCCTGTTCGGCTACTCTCTGGCAGCCATCGCGCGACCGCTGGTCGGGGTAATCTTCGCTCCGTGGCAATTGTTTCTGGTCAGATTCGGGGATCGGATCGGCAAGGGCATCCGTACCTCGCCACGAGACGCCTTGATTGCATGCTCGACAACCCCCTCGATGCGAGGGCGGGCCTTCGGGTTCCACAGGGCGATGGATCATCTCGGTGCCGCCATTGGCCCCCTCTTGGCAGCCGGTTTCCTGTTTCTGTGGCCAGAGCATCTACGCCCGTTGTTCCTGCTGACCGTTGTGCCGGGACTTTTGGTGGTGTGCCTGTTGGTGTTCGGCCTGCGAGAGACGCCGGCAACCGAATCGCCCCTGGAACGGTTGCATTTGACACTCAAGCCGTTCGACCACAACTTCCGACGGTACCTGCTGGCCTTGCTGGTTTTCACGCTCGGCAATTCCAGCGATGCCTTTTTGCTGGTGCGAGCCGGTGAACTCGGCGTGCCAGTGTCGATGCTGCCGCTGCTGTGGTGCGCCTTTCATGTCGTCAAGAGTTCGAGCAACCTGCTCCTGGGTCGTGCGGTGGACAAGTTTGGCCCTCGGCCTTTCATCTTCCTCGGATGGCTCGTTTATGCCGGGGTTTACCTGGCCTTTGCCCTGGCGAAAAGTGCCTGGGAAGCCTGGGCCTGCTTCCTGTGTTACGCCCTCTTCTTCGGCCTGACTGAGCCAGCCGAGAAAACGCTGGTGGCAAATCTCGTTGAGAGCGAGCGCAAAGGATTGGCGTATGGCTGGTACAACTTCGCCATCGGGATCGCAACGCTCCCAGCAAGTCTGATCTTCGGGGCGTTGTATCAGTTCTGCGGACCGTTGGTGGCGTTCGGATGGGGGACGGCCCTGGCACTAACTGCTGGAATCCTGATGCTGGGAGTGAAAGACCCGGCGACCAGGGCGAAGTAATCTGAACTCCTGCAACCAACCGAAGCCAGGGCGACGAACCTCAGAAGTCGAATCCGAATCGCATGCCGTAACTGTCGAGCGTGCTTTTGCCTTTATCGGGATTGTCGAGGAACGACCGAACGTAGTTGAGCGTGATTCGGGTAAAGGGGTTAATGTACCAGTTGAGCCCCAGCGTCATTTCGTTGAGGCGGCCTCCTTTGATCCCCTGATCGTTCAAGTCGATGTACGACCAGCGGGCGGCGAGTTCGAAGGCGCCGATCCCCCTGGGATTTCCCGGCGAGCTGTCGCCCTTCAGGAAATTCGAACTGGGAATCACGCGATCGAACACGGCGTTGCGCCGTTGAAACAGCGAGTCCATTTTCTGAAACGGCCGGTAATCGTTCGTCAGGAAATAGGTGGCATAGACGTACACCGACTGGAAGGCCGGGTTAGGCCCGTTGGTTCGGGCGACGGGTGTGTAAACATACTCCGACTGGACCGAGAACCGATTCAAAATCAGGGCGAATTCGCCGCCGATCAATTGCCAATGGTCGGCGGGAATCGTGCCGGTGTTGACGAAGAACGGCACGTTGAGCGGGTCGGCCTGGTCGCGCATGCGGATCTCAGGTTGCGCCCGAAAAGTCACCGATCCTTCACCGGCGGCCCGATAACTGTAGTCGGCCCCGAAGTGCATGTAGTAACGCCCACCCGAGCCTTCGTCGTACCACGGCATCCACGTCAGGCGGGCCGTTCCGGCCCAGGCGCCCTCGGTCGCGACATTGTCGCCGAAAAAGTCGGTGAACGAGCGAAACACGCCCGCCGCCCAGGTGATGCTGCCGTCGTCGTTGTTGTTATAGAAGCTGACACCGTTTCGTCGGGCCGGGTCGAAGGCCTGGTCGCCCAGCGCCCGCTCCATAAACGTCGTGAACCGGTTCGAAGTGAAGCGCTCGAGGCCGAACGGCTCGAAGTAGCGACCGACCTTGATGGTGTTGAAGATCGGGACTTTTCTCCAGCCGATCCAGTTATCCAGAAATGCCGGACGTTCGATGAAGGCGAAGTCGTATTCCATTCGGTAGTCGACGGTTTCGAAGATTTCGCCATAGACGCCCAGTCGGGCGCGGCGGAAATCGGCACCGTCCTGAATGGGGCCGAAGGTGGCCTGATTGTTGGGACTTTGCCCGAACCAGACGTAATCGGTCTGCAATTGACAGGTCAACAGGGCGGTCGGCTTCGCGTTCGCGGCATCCGACTTCGTCCTGTCCGCCTCTTTCGACTTTTCGTAATTGTCTTCGAGCTTCCTGATGCGCTTATCTAGGGCCGCCTTCAGCTCGCTCAGCGAAGCGCCCGACGACGATTTGCCGCTTTTTCCCCCGGCCGTGGCATCGGGGTCGACTGCCGAGTCGGCATCGCCGTCGAAACCCGGCAATTGATCGTCGTCGAGGAAGTCGATGCGCTCGATGACGGCGTCGAATGGCGAAGGCGAACCCGCTTCGAGTTCGAGAATTCGCCGTTCGGCGGCATCGAGTCGCTCGAACAAAGTCTTGAGATCGAGATTCGCATCAGAGTCCTGCGCTGACCCGTTCGCCGCGAACAGACAGCAGGCGACGGCTGCCAGGCAACCGCCGATTCTGTGCCAACCCAACATGCGCGTCATTCCCGCAGAATTGTAGGCAATGCTGTCGGACGCGCATCTAAACTCGTGTGGCTCGGCGCGCGCTCTTACCGGGATGACATTCAGTCCAGGTAATATCGAATCGTCGTAACGATCAGGCAGAGTTTAACGATTATTCCGAATCTGCCGACAAAACGGCGGGAAATTGTATATTTGGGCGGACTGAGCGATCAGAATTCTCCCGGAACTTCGTTTCCCCCCCGACTCCCCAGTGCCTGCCACGTTGCCAGGTTGATGCTGTCGCTGACGAACTGCACGTGTCCGTCGCAGAACAGGGTGTTGACGCCGCCGGTGTGTTGACTGCGGGCGGCGACATTCAGTGACACCCGGTCCCACCAGAAATTGGTGCGAATGCTATGCGGGAGCCCGCCCCGGCAATCAACGTTCTTGTCGTTGGGCGTGCGAACGTGGTTGTACATCGAATGGCCCGGGGCACCGTACAGCCAGCGACTGCCACGCGTCTGCTGCAGTTGCAGCCCCGACCCGCTGCATTGTCCGGCATAGTCGGTCAACTCGGGGCCGGTCGTGGAGTTGTTGTTGCCGCGCGTCAGCACGAACCCGTTCGTCCGGCTGACGCCGTCCCACGTCGTCGGTCCACCGCTCTCGGATTTGACGGTTTCGGCGACACAAACCGTCTGGCTCGACCCATCGGTGAGGTCGGCAAACCGCGTGCGCGAATTCTCGTAGAACACACCGGTCACGGAAATGCCCCCAGGATTGCGCGGCGACAGGGGGAACGTGGTGCCCGTGCAAAGCGGATAATTGTGCACCGCGCTGTTGATCACAATCCCATTGACGGTGTTCGACTGCAAGACCTGGGCCGAATCGGTGGGGCACAGAAAGAAGGGAATCGTCTGTCCGAGAGCGACGCCGTTTTGTGCCGGGTCGTCGGGATCGGCGTTGAAATTGATCTGCTGATACAACGCGCCGGCATCGAGATACGGCAGCAAGTGCGCACACGCCGAAAAACAGCGGCCGGCGCCGTCGTTGGCGCTGCGCATCCGCCCCGACGGTAACGTGCTGTGCGCGTCGTGATAATTATTAAGCGCGAGCCCGATCTGTTTGAGATGATTGCGGCACTGCGTGCGGCGGGTCGCCTCGCGCGCCTGCTGCACCGCCGGCAGCAGCAGCGCGACCAGAATCGCAATGATGGCGATGACCACCAGGAGTTCGATCAGAGTAAATCCGCGGCGGGTTTTCAGGATCATGAGGAACGTTTCTGAGAAGTTGCAATTTTTTTCGCCCGGAACTCAAGGTCCGAAGCGATGATGTGTCGAGCCTATCGCCCGATTGACAAAGACACAATCTCCGGTTACGACGTGAACGGCACTGGACAAATCGAGCCCGTCAATTGAAATGATCGAGTACGTCTACCTGCCGATCCTGTTCTTTGCCGCGGCCATTCTGTATTCGGCCGTCGGGCACGGCGGGGCCTCGGCTTACCTGGCATTGATGGGCGTCTTTCAGCTTGCTCCGGTCGTCATGCGCCCCTCGGCGCTGGTCATGAACATATTCGTTGCGTCGATCGGCGCCGTGCGATTTTATCGTGCGGGGAGTTTTTCGTGGCGCGTGTTTTTGCCGTTCGCGGCGGGGTCTGTTCCGCTGGCCTTTTTAGGTGGCGCGAAGAAACTTGACGATGCGCTGTATCTGCAACTGGTGGCTGCCAGTCTGCTGGCGGGCGCGTATCCGCTGCTGACCGCGACCCGCGCCAAGATCATCGAGCAGTCGAGGCCGATTCCGATGGCCCTGGCGGTCGTATGTGGTGCCGCGATCGGGTACCTCTCCGGTCTGACTGGAGTCGGGGGCGGGATTTTTCTGACGCCGCTGTTGATTTTTTCTCGCTGGGCCGAAACAAAGCGCAGCGCCGGTGTGTCGGCGGGCTTCGTGCTGGTCAATTCAATTGCCGGACTGGCGGGAAACCCTCAGAGCTTGGTGGAAGTCCCTCAGGCACTATCGCTGTGGGTCGTGGCGGCCATCGCGGGGGGGTTGATCGGCTCGCAGCTAGGCAGCCGCACGATTAGCAATGTCACCTTGCGGCGACTGCTGGGAGTGACGCTGCTGATTGCCGCTGCGTCGCTTGTGAAAGATTCATTTTCCAAATCAACGCCGGCATCATCCCCTGGAACCTTTCACCCGTCCGATCGGCGCCAGCCGGCGCCTCGGACGAGATGACGTCAAGCCGCACGAGCGGTGCTTCAATTGACCCCATCCGCTTTCCGCGGATGGTTAACGGGGCCTTCATTCGGGCTGCGTGACGAACTGCACGTTGGGAAATCGTCGCTGAAGCTTCCAGCGGCTCCACCGACCGATCGACGTGCCGCCGACGTTGACCCATTCCAAGTCTCGCAAATCACCAAGGGCCTGCTGCAGGCCCGACGCCGAAACCTTGGTGCGCGCGAGGTTCACACGATGCAGCGCCGGCAAGTGTCGCAGCAGCCTGAGGCCGGCATCGCTGACTTGGCTGCCCGAAAGGTCAAGAATCGTCAGAAACCGCAGATGCGACCCCCTGTCAATGAGAAATTGCAGAAAGCCGTCGGCATCGTCGCTGCCCCGCAGGTCAATGCTCCGCAGCTTATCGGCGAGGGTCGCGAAGTCGCCGAACGATTTCTGCATCCATTTGACTTGTTCGACCTCGACGTTTCCCTGACGGCGTTCGACTTCCTGGATGATTTCCTGCTGCTGTAAATAGGGCTCGACCTGATTCGCCATCCAATGGCGTCGGCCTTCACGAAACCGCACATATTCCTGAGCCTGTTCGTACGAATCCTGCAGTTTAAGAAAATCGGCCTGTGAACCCCCGCGATCGGGATGGACCACCAGTGCACGGGCTTTATAGGCCTTATGCACGTCGTCGGCTGAGTAAGGGGGCAATAGCCCCAGCAACACCATGCAATCAGGCCGAATTTCCGACTCCCGGCCCGTCGATTCGGCCGCAGCGATTCCAGCCCCTTTTGGGCTTTCGGAAGAGAAAGACTCGACTTCAGGCAAATGATTCATGATCAGGGGGGCGGTACTGTGGCGGCGATGGATCGCGCAAAGTGTCCGAATTCCGGCAGGTCGGTGCCCTGAGTCGGGCACTGATGGTTAGTCAGGCTGTCAAATCAATTCGCTGATGATGCGTCCCATGGAGATGGCCCACGGACGACCGAACTGGTCGCTAATTTCCTGGTGGGGATCGACGCCGAGGGCATGGTAGAGCGTTGCCTGAATGTCGACCGGGTCAATCGGGTCAGTGTGCGGGTAAGCGCCCTGCTGATCGGACGACCCCACGGCCTGTCCTGCCCGCAGGCCACCGCCGGCCAGCAGGACCGACGAACAGTCTCCCCAATGGTCGCGGCCGGCCTGAGCGTTGATTTTGGGCGTCCGGCCAAACTCGCCCATGACAACCACCAGCGTTTCGTCGAGCATCCCGCGCTGATCGAGATCGTCGAGAAGCGCCGAAAGACTCTGGTCGACCATCGGCAGCAATTCGGTCTTAAGCGCCTCGAAGTTGGCGCTGTGCGTATCCCAGCCGTCGCAGACGGTCATTTCGTTGAAGTGAATCGCGACCATCGGCACACCGGCCGCCGCCAGCCGCCGCGCCGTCAACATCGCACGCCCAAAACGATGCCGACCATAGCGATCGCGGACCGTGTCGTTTTCGCCGTCGAGCGCGAATGTATTGGCCTCGCTGCGTTCAGCCGCGCCGGAAAGAACGACGGCCTGACGGCGAAGTTCCTGGTACTGCTGCGATGAGCCAGACGCAATTCGCTGACCATCCAGCAGCGAGAGCAGGGCCGAGCGGCGTTCGAACCGGGTGAAGGGAACTTGATCCGGAAAATTCAGCGCCGGTAATGCGTCGCGCGTACCCGGTTCTCCGTTGACGTTGAGCGGATCGAACTGCGGGCCTAGAAATCCGGCGTTACCCCCGCGCAAACGTTGTCGAACGCGCTGGTATTGCCCGCTCGTACTGCTGCGCGTCGCCAACTCGGGCAGGGCGACGAAGGCGGGCAGGGCCGAGGCCGACGGTTTGAACTTCGCCACGATCGAACCCAGGTGCGGGAAATCGCCGCGTTGCGGCGGACGAACGTCGTTATCGACCGCCGGCTGCTCAACCGGGCGGCCCGTCAGCGTGTAGTAAATCATCGGGGTGTGGTTGCTGTTGCGGTGGCTGACCGACCGCAGCAGCGCGTAGCGATCGGCCATCTGCGCCAATTGCGGAAACAATTCACAAATCGCAACCCCCGGCACATTGGTGGGGATCGGCGAAAACGGTCCGCGGATTTCGGCAGGGGCCGCAGGCTTCAAATCCCACATGTCCAGATGCGGCGGCCCACCTAAGAGGTAAATGAGAATGCACGATTTAGCGCGGCCCAAGCTCTTGCCGCCGGCGGGCGCCGCTTGGGCAGCGGCAAGCGGGGGGAGCAGCAATCCGGCCGCAGTCAACCCGCGCCCGGCGCGCAGAAAGTCGCGCCGAGTGCAGTGCCATTGCAGAATGCCGTGAGGAAGGGAGAACATGCGACCCTTTGAAAGCGCGCTCGACAATAATCAAACGATACCACATGTGTTGACGCTGCGGCAATTGGCCATGCGGAGTGGAATTGTTCCGGGGTGCATCCAGGGAGAGGACGCAGCGCGGCCGCAGGGTGCAACCAAAGAGGGAACCGCGGATTTCACGGATCAAACGGATTCCTGTGGATGCGTCAATTTCTCCATCAAAGGTCAATTCGATTTGGTGCCGTATCCGCATCATCTGCGTAATCCGCGGTTCAACGACTTCAACCACATAAGCCACATGCGAAACGAATTGCGAATCGGCCGCGAATCATCTTTGCGCGTCGACAAGATTCTAAACGTTTGCTGTGCAGGCCGGCCTGCGGCCGCAACCAAAAATGGGGAACCACGAATCTGACGAATGAAACGAATTACGGAATTCCACAGGAGCAAGCAGAGGGAGCAGAGGATTTGGCGGGATCCCGTCGGAGTCTCTGCGTCCTCGGCGATCTCCTGTTCAAAAGGAGAGCCGGAGGGGGTCACTCCGCGCGTCTCTCCCCCTTTGCAAGGGGGAGTTGGAGGGGGTCGCGTGGCCCGGTGAACTCGGCCGCAATTGCGTCTCATCGATGAACCCTGAACAGACGAATTTCATCCGACTTCCCCTTGAATGCCTGGCTTTTACTGACTGTCTTTCTGGCCTTGTTCGGCCTTCGCGGCTGGCGAGTTCTAATCGATTAGTCGAACGGGCCAGTCCGCAATCGACGGCCCCGACAGAATACATTCAAAAACAGGCAAGCAAGCGTCGCAATTCGACCGTTTTCGCGCCGCGAGAATTGGGCAAAACTGTCATTTCACGCGGAAAAACTGCGAAAAACGGTTCATAATTCTACAATTCTACGTTTTTGTATTATTATGAACTCTTCATCCTTTGTATTTTAACATGGCATTTTTCCGTGTCTTTGGAGCATAGACTCTTTTGCCGTTATGAGTTGCGTTGAAACCGGCAGCGGTTTCCGGCGAGCCATCGAACAAGGAGTCGAATTGCCCATAGTCGCCAAAGCCCCACAAATTGACGTGAAAATGACGCATTTTGTGTGAAGAAAGCCCTGTTTTTCGTGAAGAAACCATCGAAAATCGGCAAGCTGACGAAACCTGTTGCGCCACCAGGCTCAGACCTCCTGATCTAGGGTTGTGAGTTTCTAGCGTTGGGAGTGAGCGAAGTGGCTTGATTCGTAGGGCATTCGTGGTCTCGCGGATGGAGAAGGGGAATTCAGTCCTGCGGAAAGAAAAATGGTACCTTCAACCTCTGCT
>SIAF01000038.1 GCA_009691905.1 Planctomycetaceae bacterium
AGATACTCTCACTGTTGCGCTCCTTCGCTTTGGATTCCCATTCCAAAAACACACACGAAGGTGCGCAACAGGTTTTTAATTTCCTGGCAACCCCAGTTTCCCCCAATCTCCGCAGTTTCGTCCGGCCAGGTCGGGGGTGGGGGTGATTTTCGGCGTCAAATGACGTTCGCCCTCCCATCCCCGGCCCTTCCCCCGCGAGGGGGGAAGGGAGAAAAAGACGCGCCTTCGCCGCGAATCAGAGATACCGTCTCAAAATCTTCCGGCTGGCCGGGTCCAATGCGGCCAGATCGGGAATGCGATAGCGAATTCCCCAGGCGTCGATCACCAGCGCGCCGACTGGGACCAGGCGGCGAATGTTGTCTTCGCTGGTCAGCTCGAAGCGCGTCTCCCCGCGATCGGTGACGACGTGCCAGGTGGTCGGCTCGGCCCCCGACGAGACGCTCTCGATCTGGCGAATCATCGGCGTGAACTCGCGTTTGGCCAGTTCGGCCTCGAGCCTGGCCCGGGTCGCGGGGGACAGGTCGGACAACCGATCCAGAAAGTAGACTTCGTGCCCCTGCTCGTCGCAGAATGAGATCCATTCGTTCGGGGCTGAGAACGGAAACGCCCGCACCGGCACCACGCCGACGTGCGATTGTCCGTCGGGCCACGTCAAAACCAGGCGGCCGAACGAGTCAGTGTCGAGGTCAAGACCCACGGCGGCGGCAGGCATTGTGTGATCTCCAGCATGTTACACATGAATGCGCGGCTCGCACTTAGGTCGACCGCACGCTACTTGTCCTCTTCGCGATCCATCGGCTCGACGGGAAGCTCGGGCTCGGGTTCGGGCAACGGATCTTGCGCCAGGGCCATCTGCGCCTGATACAGCCGGTAATAGGTGCCCCCTGCGGCCAGCAGGCCGGCGTGGTTGCCGACTTCGACGATGCGGCCCCGCTCGAGTACGACCAGCCGGTCGGCTTTGCGCAGTGTGCTCAGGCGATGGGCAATCGCGATCGTCGTGCGCCCCTGAACGAGGTTATCGAGTGCTTCCTGAATCTGCCGCTCAGTCTGGGTGTCGACCGACGACGTCGCCTCGTCGAGGATCAGAATCCGCGGATCGATCAACAAGGCCCGCGCGATCGAAATCCGCTGCCGTTCACCCCCTGAGAGCGTCTGGCCCCGCTCCCCCACGATCGAATCGTAGCCGTCGGAAAGTTGCAGAATGAACTCATGCGCCCGCGCGGCCCGCGCGGCGCCGATAATCTCGGCGCGCGTCGCCTCGGGTTTGCCATACGCGATATTGTCGGCAATCGTGCCGTAGAACAGAAACGGATCCTGCAGCACGATCCCGATGTTGCGGCGGTATTCGGATATCGGAAACGAGCGGACGTCGGTTCCGTCGACGGTGACAGATCCTTCGCTCACGTCGTAAAAACGGCAGACGAGATTGACCAGCGTACTTTTGCCGGCGCCGGTCGTCCCCACCAGGCCGATCATTTCGCCCGGCTCGATCGCCAGATCGACCCCGTCGATCACCTGGCGACTCCCGAACCGAAAGGCCACGTTACGCAGTTCGATCGCACCCCGCACTTTGCCGGGCGAGACGGGATGCGCGGGCTCGCGAACACTGGGCACCCGGTCGAGAATCTCGAAAATGCGCTGGGCGCTGGCGGCGGCACGCTGCGTGTTGGTCGCCATGCGGCTCATCGATTCGAGCCGCGTGTAGAACCGGCCGATATACCCCAAAAACATGATTAGTGTGCCGACGCTGATTCGCCCGTTGTAGACCTGCCAGGCGCCGAACGCCCACACAACCAGCAGGCCGAAATTATTTAGCAGCGCCACCAGCGGCCAGAAAAATGTCCAGACCCTGTTGACCCGGTCGTTGGCTTCGACGATGCGGTCGTTGGCCTGCCGAAAACGCTGGATCTCGCGCTGTTCCTGGGCGAAGGCCTTCACCACGCGGATGCCGGGAATCGTGTCGGCCAGAATGCTGGTCATGTCGGCCCAGGCGCGGCTCCCCTGCAAAAACCCATGCGTCAGCCGGTCTCGCAGGTGAAACGTCAGCCAGGCGATAATCGGAAATGTGCTCAAGGTGACTGTGGCCAGCAAGGGGTCGTACCAGAACAGCACCACGGCCGTCCCGACGATCATCAAGACGTCAGACACGAAATCGACAACGCTGTCGGAAAGAAAATTGCAGATTCGGTCGGTATCGCTGCTGATGCGGGCCACGAGGTCGCCGGTGCGCTTCGCACCAAAGAACTCGAGTGACAGCGTATGGAGATGCGCGTTCGTCGTGCTGCGAAGATCGGCGCTGATCCGTTCGCTGACACGGGCCAGCGTCCAGCCCTGCGCCCAGCCCAGCCCCCACGCCGCAATCGACGCGCCGCCAAAAGCCGCGAGGTACCAGCGCACTCTCAAAAATGAGGAGCGAGCGTCGTCGCGAACGATCTGCAGACGGGCGGCCTTTTCGTCGTCGGTCAGATTGTCGTCGTCGGCAACCGCATCGACCCGGACCTGCATCGGATACAGGAAACGGTCAAGCAGCGGTTGTGTCAGGCCGAGGGGAATGAGTCCGAAGAAGGTCGACGCCAGCGTCAGCGCGATGCCGATCGACAACGCCACGACATGTGCCCGCGCAAAGCGGAACAGTCGAAACAGCGAACCGACGTTGACCGGCGATTCCTGTTCTTCCCCCTCCGGGACCTCCGGCAGTTCGTCTTGAGCCGCGTTTCGGACGCGATCTTGTTTCAAATCGTCGAACGCATCGGCCAGATCGCGGGCTGCCCCGGCATGCGCGACAGTGAAGTTCCAATGGCCCAGCCGCCGATCGGCCCCGAGCGCCTCGAGCGTCGCCAGGCCCCCGCGATCGCCGGCGCGCAGCGCGCTGACAATGGACAAATCCCACGTTGTCCAGCTCTGTCCGGCAGATTTAACGGTCGGTTCGACAGTTGGACCCGATGCCAGCAGACGCTGATTCGTGAGGACGATCCAACTGGGCGCAAACGCCAGATCGGCATCGAGATCCATCGGCAACACAGCCACAACCGACTCGCCTGATTGAAGTTGCGACTGAACTTCAGCAAACGTCGGCTGCGGCAGCGTGGTGGTGGCGGCAGCGGGACGGCGATTCAAGGGGGCCTCATTCCAGACCGGCCCGCGTTTTCGCGGTGCCCGTGAACTTTTTTCTATACTTTCTGAATTCGCCCCATTAGAATGCATCGACGCGCCCTTGGGAAGTTATGGTTCCCAGAGCCGTCGGGCAGCAGCCTGTCACATTGCCCGATCGATCCTTCCGTGTCGCCGCCGCCGACGGTCACGCCTGCTTAACGCGTGCGCTGGTCGGCCCGGCGCCTCAAATCCGGCCGCCCTACCCCTGTCCGGGCTGTCTCCCCGCGGTCGAATGACTCGTCATGGAAATCCGCAAGATTCTCGTACTGCGCGGCCCCAACATCTGGTCGCGGCGTCCCGTCCTGGAGGCCTGGGTCGACCTGCAGGATTCGAAAGACTCGTCCTCCGACTCGATTCCCGGCTTCAACGACCGCCTGATGGCCTGGCTACCGACGATGATCGAACATCGTTGCAGCGTTGGCGAACGGGGCGGCTTCTTTCAGCGGCTGCGGGACGGCACCTATCCGGCCCACATTCTCGAACACGTCACGATCGAGTTGCAGTCGCTCGCCGGGACCGTCGTCGGTTTCGGCAAGGCGCGGGAAACTTCCGAAGAGGGGGTTTATAAGGTCGTCGTCCGCTTTCTTGACGAACAACTGGCCCGCGCATGCCTGCACGCGGCCCGCGAATTGATTCTGGCTGCAATCCACGATCGCCCGTTCGACGTCGATGCTGAAGTTCGCAAGCTGCGAATCCTGGCCGACCGGGTCTGCCTGGGACCGAGCACGGCGGCCATCGTCGACGCGGCCCAGGCCCGCGGAATCCCGGCGCGGCGGCTGAACTCGGGAAGCCTCGTTCAACTGGGACAGGGGATCAAACAGCGCCGCATCTGGACCGCTGAGACTGACCGGACCAGTGCCATCGCCGAATCGATCGCCCAGGATAAAGAACTGACCAAGACCCTGCTGCGGGCCGGAGGGGTGCCGGTGCCTGAGGGTCGGCTGGTCACTGATGCCGCCGACGCCTGGTCGGCCGCCAGCGAACTGGGCGACCCGGTCGTGGTCAAACCTCGCGACGCCAACCACGCGCAAGGCGTGTTTACGAACCTGGTCACGCAAACTCAGGTCGAAGCGGCGTTCGTGCTGGCCGAACCTGTAGGGAGCGGCGTGATCGTTGAGCGATTCGCCCCCGGCAACGAACACCGCCTGCTGGTCGTCGGCAAGCGCCTTGTCGCCGCGGCCCGCGGCGAGGCGGCATATATCGCCGGCGACGGCATCCGGACCGTCACGCAACTGATCCACGAGCAACTCGACACCGACCCGCGGCGAGGCGATGACGAGTCGTTTCCCTTATGTCCGATCACGTTCAACGCGGTCCTCCTGATGGAGCTCGAACGGCAGGGGTATCAGCTCGACTCGATCCCCCCCGACGGGGCGCACATTCTTGTTCAGCGGAGTGACAACCTGTCGGTCGACGTAACCGATGACGTGCATCCCAGCATTGCGGCGCACGCGGTGCTGGCCGCGCAGATCGTCGGGCTGGATGTGGCCGGTCTGGACGTCGTCGTCGAAGACATTTCGAAGCCGCTCGAAGTTCAGGGGGGCGTGGTCGTCGAAGTCAATGCCGGCCCGGGGCTGGTCATGCACCTGAAACCCTCGGTCGGCACACCCCGCCCGGTGGGCGATGCGATCGTCGAATCGCTGTTTCCTGCTGGCGACAACGGCCGCATTCCCATCGTGTGCGTGACGGGAACCAATGGCAAAACCACTGTCACTCGCCTCATCTCGCACATGCTGCGCTCGACCGGCAAGCTGGTGGGGACGACCTGCACCGACGGCATCTCGATCGACGACCGCATCATTGAGACCGGCGATTGCAGCGGCCCGCGCAGCGCCCGCAAGGTGCTGCTCAACCCGCAGGTCGAAGCGGCGGTATTCGAAACGGCGCGGGGCGGCATTCTGCGTGAGGGGCTGGGCTTCGATCGCTGCGACGTAGCCGTCGTCACGAACATCGCCGCCTGCGATCACCTGGGGCTGTCGTACATCGACACCCCCGAGCAGATGTTCGCCGTCAAGCGGTGCGGGGTCGACGTGGTGTTGCCGACCGGCACGGCGGTCCTGAAAGCCGACGACCCGCTAGTCGCCGAAATGGCGCCGCTTTGTGCGGGGAGCGTGACGTTTTTCGCCATCGACGGCGAGCACCCGGTCGTGGTCGGCCACAAAGCCGAGGGCATGCGCGCCGTGTATGTGCGCGACGGAAAAATTGTACTGGCGGAAGGCTCGACCGAAACGCCCCTGTTGACCGTGTCCAAAGTGCCCATGACCCACGGCGGTTGCGTGCCGTTCCAGATCGAGAACGCTCTGGCTGCGACCGCCGCCGGCTGGGCGCTGGGCCTGCCCCTGGAAACGCTGAAAGCGACTCTGACCGGTTTCCAGGGAGATCGGCACGACGACCCGGGGCGGTTCAACGTGCTCGACCATCAGGGAACGGCGGTGATCGTCGACGACTGTCACAATGTTTCGGCGCTGGCCGCACTGCTGGTCGCGCTCGAGGCCTTTCCTCATCAGCGGCGGACGATCGTCTATTCTGCCGGGGGGGGTCGGCGCGATGCCGACATCATCGCTCAGGGTCAGCTCCTGGCGGGCGCCTTCGATCGCGTCGTTTTGTACGACGATTATTCGGCCTCTGACAGGTCGCCGGGCGAGGTGGCGGCGCTCGCGCGGCAGGGGATCGCGACCGGATCGCGCGGCAACCGCGCCGGCGAGATTGTTGTGCAGGAGATTCGCAACCATCGTCAGGCAGTTGCTGCGGCGCTCGAGAGCAACGCTCCGGGCGATCTGGTTGTGTTGCAGACGGAAGATCTGGACGTCGAATCAACGCTCGAGATCGTAAAGAGTTTGACATTTTCTCCGGTTCGCGACGAACAGGGATATTGCGCGAACCCCGACGAGCCCGGCCCGGTGGCGCCGGTGCAGCATCGATAGTCAGGCAATCAGGACGCTCACATGGAATTCCGCAGTATTCGGGCACTTCGCGGTCCCAACGTCTGGACGCGCTCGACCGTGATCGAGGCCACGATCGCCCTGGGCGAGAGAAAGTTTCCCGTCCGGGAGATTCCGGGCTGCGAAGCCCGCCTCCGCGAGTGGCTGCCGTCGCTGTACGCCCCGCACAGCCCCGCTGGCGTCCCCCCCGAGATCGCCGAGCAGCCGCTGGGTTCGGCGACGCTGGCCAATGCGCTCGAGCGGGTCGCAACGGCCCTGCTCACGCACTCGGGTACCGAGGTTTCGTTCAGCAAGACGGCTCCGGCCGGTGAGCCGGGGGTCTTCAAAGTCGTCGTCGAGTATCGCGAAGAAGAAATCGGCCGTGCCGCGATCGAGGTGGCGCGACGGCTGCTCGAGGCGGCCATTCACGACCGACCCTTTGACGTGCCGGCTGAAATTCAGCAGTTGCGGGCACACGACCAGCAGATTCGCCTGGGACCCAGCACCGGCTCGATCGTTCGCGCGGCGGTGGCGCGCGGGATTCCGTCGCGGCGCCTCAACGACGGCAGCCTCGTGCAACTGGGCTGGGGATCGAAACAACACCGAATCCTCGCGGCTGAAACCGATCGGACCAGTGCCATCGGCGAGTCGATCGCTCAGGACAAAGAGCTGACGAAAAGCCTGTTGAAATCGGTCGGGGTTCCCGTTCCCGAGGGACGTCCCGCCGCCGATGCCGAGGCCGCCTGGGCGATCGCCTGCGAAATCGGTCTGCCGGTCGTGGTCAAACCGCAGTACGGCAATCAGGGGCGCGGCGTGGCATGCAACCTGACGACCCGCGAACAGGTCGCCGCGGCCTACGAAGCGGCCCGGGCCGAGGGTTCGTCGATTCTCGTCGAAAAATTCGCTCCTGGCTGCGACCATCGCCTGCTGGTCATCGGCGATCGGATGGTGGCGGCAGCGCGGCGCGAGGCGCCGTGTGTCGTCGGCGACGGCCGCTCGACGATCGAGCAACTCGTCGAACAGGTCAATACCGACCCGCGCCGCGGTGAAAATCATGCCACCTGTCTCAGCAAAATGCGGCTTGACGCCATCGGGCTGGCGGTTCTAACCGAACAGGGGCTGACACCCGCCACAATCCCCGCAGCCGGCGCGGTCGTCGTCCTGCGGCGAAATGCCAACCTCAGCACCGGCGGGACGGCCACCGACGTGACCGATCAGGTTCATCCCGACATGGCGGCACGCGCCGTCGATGCCGCCCGCATCGTCGGTCTCGATATCGCCGGCGTCGACGTCGTATGCAGCGACGTTTGCCGACCGCTGGAAGACCAAGGCGGGGTCATCGTCGAAGTCAATGCCGCACCGGGGTTGCGAATGCACCTGGAGCCGTCGGCCGGTCAGGCGCAGCCGGTGGGCGAGGCGATCGTCAGCACGATTTTTCCTGAGGGAGACAACGGTCGCATTCCTGTGATCGCGATCTCGGGCACCAACGGCAAGACCACGACGACCCGGCTGATCGCGCACATTTTGCGGGGGATGGGGCACCGCGTGGGCATGACCTGCACCGACGGAATTTTCATCAACGATCGGCGGGTCGACACCGGCGATTGCAGCGGGCCCAAAAGCGCCCGGGCCGTGCTGCTCAATCCGCAGGTCGATGCGGCCGTGCTCGAAACGGCGCGCGGCGGAATTCTGCGCGAGGGGTTGGGCTTCGACATGTGCGATGCGGCGGTCGTCACCAATATCGGCGAAGGCGATCACCTCGGGCTGGCGGGAATCGATACCCCCGAGCACCTGGCCGCCGTGAAGCGCACGATCGTCGAAAACGTGGCCCCCGGCGGTTTTGCCGTGATCAACGCGGCCGACCCGATGACGGTTGCCATGGCCCCGTATTGCCCGGGGTCGGTTATTTTTTTCGCGGCCGGCGCCGCGCATCCGCTGATTGCCGCGCACCGCGCCCGGGGGGGCCGCGCGGTGTTCGTGCAGCACGATGCGATTTTCCTGGCGGTCGGCGGTCACGAAACGCGGGTGGCGCCGCTGTCGGCCGTCCCGCTGACGCATGGCGGCCGCGTCGGTTTTCAGGTCGAAAACGCGCTGGCTGCCACCGCCGCAGCGTGGGCCGTAAATGTCCCCGTTGACGTTCTGCAGACGGGGCTGGCGACTTTCAACAGCGACGCGCGACAGGCCCCGGCGCGATTCAACCTGTTCGAATTCGGCGGCGCGACCGTCGTCGTCGACTACGGCCACAATGCCGACGCGTTGTTGGCGCTGATCGACGCTATCAGCCGCCTGCCACACGATCGGCGGCTCGTGGTTTACACCGCCGCCGGTGACCGCCGCGACGTCGACATCATCAGGCAGGCCGAGATTCTCGGAAACGGTTTTGATCAGATCATCCTGTACGAAGACCAATGCACCCGCGGTCGTCCCGACGGCGAAGTGGTAACCCTCATGCGCCAGGGGCTGACCGGTTGCGCCCGCGTCACCGAGATTTTCGAAACGCGCGGCGAATTCAGAGCGATCGAAGCGGGCCTGCGGCGGCTGCGGCCCGGCGACCTGATTCTCGTGCAGGCCGACCAGGTCGAATCGGCCCTGGTTTTCATTCAGGAGTTCATCGCCACGAACACACCGGTCGACGTCGGCCCGACCGGGCCCCGAATAAACGGCCAGGCAAAGCCGGCAGCCGACGATGCGACAAGTTCGTCGGCACTGGCCGCGAGCCTGGGGAGCGGACCGCAGCGGCCGCGATGAGTCGGGGTTGTGTCTATTTCGCGTCGGGTTGATCGGTGATCTTCAGCAACTCCAATTGCGTTTTGTGGCCTTCGTCGACCGACTCCTGGCGCACGAGGCGGCGGGATGCGTCGTACCACAGTTCGACCTCGACGTCGCCGCTGATGCGGTAGTGCGTTGCCGTTTGACGCCGACCGGCGACGCGAATCGTTTCTTCGCCGATGCGTTCGAGTTTCCCGTGAAGCGCGCGGCCCTGATCGGAATCGAGCAACGGCACGAGCTTCGGTTCAGGTTTTGTCGGAGCGCGGCGGCCGCCGGCGGGCACGACGGGCTGCTTCGCGGCAGGATCGGGCACGACCAGATGTTCGGGAAGCTGCCAGTACGAGGTGACCCAGGCGTCGGCTTTGGCCGGCGATCCCTTGCCGTTGACGGTGACTTGCAAATCGTTGCGGCCCGGCCGGGCCTTGACCACATACTTTTTGCCGTTGAAGTCGGCGGTGTTCTCGAGCTCGGTGAGGCGACCTGCCTTCCAGGTTTCGGATCCCGATGACGAGTAACGGTACTCGTAGACTACATAATTGAAGCGAAGCTGGGAGTCGATCTGCAGCCGTTCGACGCCGTCGTTGCGGCGGGTGATTTTCATCACGCATTGGCCGCGCTCTTTGCCGTCGACCGAGACTTTGAACTCGCGTGTCTGCCGCTCGATGTCGCGCGGCTCGGCGGCCCATGTCGCCGCACGGCCGACGAAGGCCAGAGCGCAGCACGCGGCAAGTTGCAAAAAAATCGGTCGTCGTCTGCCGGCCATGGCGAGATCTCCCTGGATACGGGTCAGCGCAGCCTCCTGTGCTGTGGGGGGCGGACGATATCCCAATTGTGCCGGTGGGAAAAGCCCGAATTCGGCCGCGCGGATTGTGCGGGCGCACGTCTCACTTTGCGTGGTCCACGACGGGTTGGAGTACAGCCTTCTCAGGAACATGCACTTGGAAAGTTTGGGGAAAGAGTCGCAAATCTCGCCGCAAGTTCCTGCCCGCCATAGGCTCGCGTCGCGTGCTGCCCTAACTTCAGGCTGATGCCAAAGTCCGGTATTCAGGCAGTCATTCGGCTCAACCGATACGCGGCGCAACAGCGTTGCCTTGCGCACAAGTTGACGCGACTGCAGGCTAAAGCCTGTACTCCAACTGGTTTTGCGAGCGGTGCCGCGCGACGTGCGTACGCTCCCATCCCGAACTCGCCACATGAAGGCGAATCGGTCTTCACAAGGCCGAGATCGTGGCGCGCTGCAAACATTGCTTCTCGAGCCGCGACGGGTGAGGCTCGGGAATGTCGGCAAACGCCGCGACCCCCGGTGTGCCATCGGCAAGGGCGACCAGTTCCAGAGGGCGATCGGCCAGATCGTGGGTGTAAAACCGTGAGCTGGGAAAGATGTCGGCCGGGTAGATGAAATTGTCGAGCATCGCGAGCGCGGTGCAGACGGCGGCGCCGGTGGCGCTTTCGAGCATCCCCCCGACCCAGCAGGGAATGCCGGCCTGTTGACACAGGTCGTGAATCAACCGGGCATTGGTCAATCCGCCGACGCGCGCGGGTTTGATGTTCACATACCGGCAGCTTTTGAGGGCCAGCGCCTGCTGGGCGTGGCGGGGATGCGACACGCTTTCGTCGAGGCAGACCGGGGTCTCGATGGCCGCCTGCAATTGCGCATGATCGACGAGGTCGTCATAGGGCAGCGGTTGTTCGATCATCGCCAGATTCAGTTCGTCGATCTGGCGAAATAACGCGAGGTCGGCGAGTCGGTATCCGCTGTTGCAGTCGATGTGAAACGTCGCCTGCGGATAATCTCGCCGCACGGCCCGCAGCATGTCGAGATCCCACCCCGGACGAAACTTGAGTTTGATTCGCGGAAACTTCGCATCGACGGCACCACCGACCGCCTCGAGCAGGTCGTCGACGCTGTCCATCACCCCGAAGTCGGCTCCGACGGCGACGCGATCGCGCGTCGCCCCCAGGGCGCGGTGCAACGGCACCCCTTCGCGCCGGGCGTGCAGGTTCCACCAGGCGATATCGAGCACCGCCTTGGCAAACGGATTTCCCTTGTAGACCGCCAGCAACTGCTGCAACTGCTCGCCGCTGGAGACGTCGCGACCGACGATCGCCGGCGCCAGCCAGTCGCGGACGGTGGCGAACACGCCCCCGGCCCATTCGGGGCTGTAACAGGGAGCCGCCAGCGGCGCGCTTTCGCCCCACGCGTCGAGCGACCCGCTGGTCAGGCGACACAATACGCTGTGGCAGGCGGCGTCTTCGCCGTAGGCGGTTCGCCACGGATAAATCAGCGGCATCGCCACGTGGAACAATTCGATGCGATCTATTTTCATCGTCGCAATTGTGACTCTTTAACTCTTTAACTTTTCGACTCTTCCACTTTTTCACACAATGTGCCGCACATAATCGAGGGCGGCACGGTCCCACGAGAAATTCCGCTGAATGTGGCTGATTCCCGCCACCAGCAGGCGGAAGTAAAGCTGCGGATCAGTTGTGGCCACGGTCGCGGCATCAAGCAGCGCTTGGTTCAATTCGGCAGCCATCGACTGAAACAACGGCAACCTGTTGCGGTGTTCGACGCGGTCGATTCCCTCGGGAGTGCGATCGTAGCCGGCGGCGTTGATCGCGCGCCAATCGTCGACTTCCGACGGCAGGCCGTCGGGCTCGCAGAACAAAAACCCGGTCGGGAGTGCATCGGCCGCATGCCGGCGGGCCGCGCGGCTCTCGACTGATTTGCCGAACGACGCGGCTGAGCGAAACGGGACGATCTGCTGAATGATGCCCCCCGTGGCGCGGCCGATGCCGATCGTCCCGTTCAGATAAAACTCGTTCGCCATTCCGAACGGCTCGTAGAGCGAGGGCATGACGCCACACGTAGCCCCCCGCAGCGCCCCGACAAACCCCTCGCGAAACAGGAAAGGAAACGCCAGCACGCTTTGCGGAAACTTCGCAGCGAGCTTTCGCAGAAACTGCAGACCCTCAAGCCCTTCGTCGCCGGGAATGGGAAAGAACAGAAAGCGGGCCTTGCCCCCCCCTTCGAGAAACAATTCGGCGGCGGCAGCCAGAACGTCGTAACCCTTCTGCCTCGTATCGTCGCGGCCGGCCATAACGAACCAGGGGGCGTCGTCGCGGGCGAACGTCTTCAGATCCCCCAGAACCGGCTGTTCGCTACCCGGCTTGAGGCCGTCGAGGGCGGTTAGAAACGACTGGCGCTGGTCGGCCTTCCAGCGGGCCAGCCGGGTGAAATCGCCGATCTCGGCGGCGGCCAGCGCCGGAGGATCGACCGCGAGGTCGACGAACGGGCCGTTGTCGATGCCCACCAGGCGCGGCCCTAACGTCAACTGCAATTGCGGGGCCAGCACCTGAGTCTGCAGCACGTCTTCGGTCAGGTCGCGAGCAAACTGCTCTGACACGGTGCAGATCGGCAGTTCACTCAGTCGCAGCGCGCGCTGCAATACCGTGTCGCCGGGGCACGCTGCCGGATTGAAGCCCAAGCTCGAAAGTCGCTCGTCGCTGATGTTGGCGTCGTAGCTGTTGTGCAAGGTTACGAAAGCCCGAGTCCGGCCGGCCGTATCGGCGGTCGCCAGAATGGCGGTCGCCGCTTCCCAATCTTGAAGCAACAGCGTCCAGCGTTTGCCGGGGTTGATGACTGACAGCGCCCGCGGAACCGCCGCCCCGAACAGCAGCGCATCGCGAAGCAGGTCGTCGCCGCTGATGTCGTAGGGATGTCGCTTGCCGGCGAAATAGTCGCGACTTTCAGGCAACACGAAATAGAAGGGGACCTGCAGGTCGTGACGGTAGAGGTGGCACACGACCGTGCGGCCTTCGAACGGCACACCGAAAGTGCCCTCGTGGCTGCGACCCAGTGCCGCCATCTTCTCGATCGCGTGATGAAAGGGGGTCACGACGATCGTTTCGAGATGCGACGTCGCCTGGACCCGCGCCGGCAACCGGCCCATGACGGCGGCAATTCCTCCGCAGGGGGCAAACGGCGTTTCGTACGAGACGAAGGCGATGTTCACTTTGCGCGAATCTCAAATTCGAAATCTCAAATCGAGTCTGAACATCTCAAACCGGAGATCGGCGATTTGAGATTCGGGAACTGCAAAGCTCGACGTCCGCCGGATTCATCGCGGCGGGGGGTCAACCCCGCCCTGCGCCTGCCCGATCAACGGTTTTTCAGCGTCACGTAATTCCGTTCGGCAGGACCGGTATAGTTGCTCGAGGGACGGATGATCTTGTTGTCCTGCCATTGCTCGAGGACGTGGGCGCACCAGCCCGCGATGCGACTGGCGGCGAAGATGCAGGTGAACAACTCGCCGGGAATGCCCATGTAATGCTGCAGGCTCGCCGAATAGAAATCGACGTTGCAGTTTTTCTGAATCGCCTCTTTGACCTGGCCTTCGAGCTCGATCGAAATGTCGTACCATTTCGGGTCGCCCTTTTCGATTCCCAGGCGGCGGGATAATTCTTTGAGATGCCGAGCGCGGGGGTCTTCGACCTCGTAAACGGCATGGCCGAACCCCATGAACTTTCCTTTGCGGGCGCGGACCGACTCGACATAACCGGTCACATGGGCGACCTCGCCGATTTCCATCAGCGCCCGAATGACTTCAGTGTTCGCCCCCCCATGCAATGGTCCCTTGAGCGCCCCGATCGCACCGGCGATCACCGAATACCAGTCGGACAGCGTGGCGCTGATCACTCGCGCCGCGAACGTACTGGCGTTGAAACCGTGCTCGGCGTGCAGAATCAAAATCAGGTCCATGGCCCTGGCCTCGTCGGCACTCGGGACGCGGCCATTGAGCAGATACATGAAGTTGGCCGAGTGACCCAACTCGGGTTTGGGTTCCAGCGGCTCAAGCCCCTCTCGCAAGCGGTGAATCGCCGCCACGAGAGTCGACATCGTACCGATCAGTCGCAGCGCCACCTGCTGCTGTGCCTCGGGAGACTGATCTTCGGCCTGCGGGTCTGCCAGACCCGCGACAGACACGGCCGAACGCAGGGCCGACATGGGGACGACATCCCGCGGCAACCCCTTGAGAAATGCCAAAACGGCCGGCGAAAGCCGGCGGTTGTGCGCCAGTTCGCGGCTGAAAGCGGTCAATTCGGCAGCGCTCGGCAAGTCGCCGCGCAACAGCAGGTAACACACCTCTTCAAACGAACTTTGCTCGGCCAGTTCGTGAATGCTGTAGCCGCGATAGATCAGCTTGCCTTTCTGACCGTCGACCAGGCACACGGCGCTGTCGGCAGCAATGACACCTTTCAGGCCTCTGTTGGCGGTGGACACCGGGTTCCCTTTCGCGACAGCCTTCACCATGGGGCAGTTGACTCCTCTTACCGGGGCACGGGTCTGATCGAGACACGGGCAGCCGGCGACGAACCGGCACACATTTGAGTTGCAAACAGGTCTCACGGGAAGTCAGCCGCTTCGCGCCGAGAGCGACTGGCGCCGCCCGAATCCAGCGTGTGCAGGGGGACTGAATGGAAGGCAGTTTGAGTATAACACGACCCTCACCCAGTTCAACGCCGCTCGGCCCGACTTTTGTGTCGCGAGACCACATGAATTCATAACAAACGCAACAGAAACGACCTGCCCTGGCCATTCAGCCGACGAGTGGGGGGCGTCAGTTCCTTAAAGGTCGCGCAATCATCATGACCATCGCCAATGGCTGCGTGACGATTGAGTTTCCGAATCGTTCAAACTGGCGCGATTGGGAAGAGTGGATCGCCGGCCTTTCGTTTAGCACTCAGTGGCGGACAGGCTGGTGAAACGGTCGGCATTGCAGGTCACCGTCAGCGCCGATCACCACAGTCACGGCCCCGCACTCGGCCGTCGAGAAGACGGACGCCAGCGGTTCGTAAACCCGGCGCAGCCGCTCAGAAGGGTCGCTCCGTCCGGCGCTGGTCGTCACCCACCGTGCTGCCGACCACGCCGCCAGATCATGCGTGTTGGCACTCAGGCTGCCGTGGTGCGGCGCCAGCAGCACATCACACATCGCAGGAGGCTGCTCGAGCAGCCGCTGCAGGCCCCGTTTTTCGAGATCGCCCGTCAGCAGAATTTTTCGGCCGGCATACTCGATCTCGAGCACAAGACTATTGGCATTGTCGAGCGGGTCACGCTCGTTCAGGCCCGGGTGCCGCACGCGAATCGCAACCCGCCCGTCGAGCATCAATCGGTCGCCGGCCCCGATCGTGCGCATCGGGATGCCGCGCGCCGCCAGACGATCAGTGACGATCCGTACGCTCTCCTGCTCGAAGTCGAGAAATGATGGGTGGAACAGCGCCTCGCCCAACGGTGTCATACGGATCAACCCCGGCACACCATTGAAGTGATCGATGTCGGCATGCGAAATGACCAGTGCGTCGACGCGCGTCAGGCCGCGCTCCCATAAGACTCCCTGCACGATCTGGCCGGCCCGGCGACCGTTCTGCAATTGGCCGGCGTCGTAGAGCAGCGTTCGGCCCCCCGGCAATTCGACCAGTACCGCCAGACCGTGGCCGACAGCCAGAAACGTACACCGCAGCTCTCCCGAATCGCGGGGATAAAGCCCCCATGCCAGCCCGGCGACGACCCAGGTGAGCAGGCTTTTCCAGCCCCAGCGGCGGAAGAGGTCGCCGCGAACGCCGCACGCCACACCCACGAGGCAGCCGTAGTATCCTGCCAGCCAGGCCCCTCCCGGACCGGGCAGATACATGTGCCCCCACTCGAGTGCCGCCGATTCTTCGACGAGCCACACGAGCAGTCGCAACCCTGCATCGAAGACGAAGGCAAAGGGGATGCCGGCCACCGGCACCAGTAAGCCGACAATCAGCAGTGCGTAACCGCTCCACAGTACGACGACGACCAGCGGCGCCGCCAACAGGTTAACGATCAGACCGACCGGCGAGAACAGATGAAAACGCGCCATGGTCAAAGGGAGCGTGAACAGCCAGATCGCCAACAGCGTCCCCCCCGCCAGAACGAACCATCGTCGCGAAAACGACAGCGCCCGCGTCGACCACGCGCGATCGTCTCCTTCGGCCGGCGACTGTGCCGGCGGCCCGGCGCTCCACCGTGAGGGAATCCACGACGGCGCCCAGATCAGTGCGGCGACCGCCAGAAACGACAATTGCGCCCCGGTGTCGAACAGATGCGCCGGGTTCCACACAAACACCCCCAGTGCCGCCAGGGCCAGCCCGTTGATCAGCGGCGTCGTGCGAAACCAGGGCTTGCCCATCAATACGGCCGAGAACATCAGCACGGCCCGTAGCACGGGGGGTTGCGAATCGGCAAGTAACGAGTAACCCAGAATCCCGAGCCACACGACCACGGCCGTGGTCCCCTGGCTGCAACCGACGACGCGCGCACCGAACCACACCAGACCCGCGAGAATCCCGACGTTGGCTCCGGAGATCGCCAGAATGTGCATCGTGCCGCTCTCGGCGAATGCCGTTCGCAGCTCGTCCGAGATGCCGCTGCGCGTCCCCAGCAGCAGCGCCGTCCCGACCGGTGCCGTTCGCCGACTTAACTGCTTCGCCAGCAGGCGTTCGGCCTGCGCTCGCAGCCCGCTTTGCCAGCGACGCCAACTGCGCGGGGCCGCGTGCTTGACGCGCACGTCGTCAGGCTCGGCACAGCGGACGATCGCCCGGACGCCCGAAGTACGCAGGTATTCGGCAAAGTCGAATTCACCGGGATTCTGCGGGCCGCGCGGACGCGAAAACTGCCCGACCACGTCGACGAGATCACCCACCGACGCGTTCACGAGCGGGCCGTTCACCTCCAGCCGCACAGAACCCGAAACGGGAATCACAGTCTCTCCCGAAATCAAATCGTCGCAGGCCAGCGTACACAGCGAGCGATCGAGCTGCGGAATGGCGACCGGCATTTCCTGGGGTTGCGGCGGCAGAATCGTGGGCTGCTCGAGCAGCCGCCCGCGGACCCGCACCGGCCGCGGCTGCTCGCCGGCAAACGTCGCCACGTGGTCCGAGCGGACGACCGACCAGCGCAGGTGGTGCCAACCGGCTCCGGTCAAAAGTGCCGCGAGCAACAGGCACAGCGCGGCCCTGGTGAACGCCGCGCGCCTCCAGAAAACGAACCAGCCCCCCAGCGCGATCGGCATCAACATCAGCCACAGCGGCAACACGCCACCGATCCAGCGGTCGATTACAATGCCGGCGGCGAAGGCGATCGCGATCGGCACCGCCGGCGCCCGTCGCCGCTGGCGAGCGGGAACCCGCGGCAGCGCGGCAGACGCCGCCGGCGGCCTGGGAATCGCAATCGCAATCGCAATCCGCGGGACGGACGACATGAAGGGCACTCACACCACGGGATCAGACGCCGGAGGCCATCCTTTCAGGGAATTCAGAGCAAGGCCGGTATGGCTGTTCGACGAACGCGCAATTTCGGCGGGGATCCCCTCGGCGACGATGCGGCCCCCGTCGCGGCCCCCTTCCGGGCCAAGATCGATCACGTAATCAGCGGCTCGAATCACATGCAACTCGTGTTCGATGATAATCACTGTCTGCCCCTGTTGCACCAGTCGCCGCAGAAGTTGCAGCAGGCGGTCGATGTCGGCGGGGTGCAAACCGGTGGTCGGTTCATCGAGGACATACAGCGTGCGTCCCGCCGCCGGGCGGCTCAGTTCGGTCGCCAGGCGGATGCGCTGCGCTTCGCCTCCCGAGAGGGTCACTGACGACTGACCCAGCGGCAGGTAGCCCAGGCCGACCTCGACAAACGTGGCCAGCGTCTGCCGCAGACCGGCGAAATTCCCGAAAAACTCGACTGCCTCGTCGATCCGCAGTTCGAGCACGTCGGCGACCGATTTGCCGCGAAATTTGACTGCCAGCGTCTGCCGATTAAATCGCGTGCCGCGACAGGCGGCGCAGACGATGTCGATGTCGGGCAGAAAGTGCATGCCGATGCGGCGTGTGCCAAGCCCGCGGCAGGTGTCGCAACGGCCGCCGGGGGCGTTGAAGCTGAATCGCGCGGCCCGAAACCCGCGCAGGCGGGCGTCGCGTGTCTTGGCGAACAACCGGCGGATTTCGTCCCACACGCCCGAGGCGGTCGCCGGATTCGATCGGGAATTGCGCCCCAGCGGCGCTTGATCGATTTCGATCAAGCGGTCGATGGCTTCGACGCCCGCGACTTGCGCGCCAGGCGAAACCTGCTCGCTCGGGAGCGCCGATTCATCGTTCGCGGGCGGCGGTCGAGGGCCGTAACGAGCGTCGAGCGCACGGCGAACAAGGGGCACCAGGGTTTCCATGACCAGCGAGCTTTTTCCCGAGCCGCTGACGCCGGTCACTGCAGTCAGTGCGCCCAACGGGAACCGGGCCATCACATCGCACAGATTGTGCGCGCGGGCGCCCGAGACGGTCAGCCACGAGCTGTGTGGGGTGGTGGGTTCCGATTTCAAATTTGAAATTTCAGATTCGAAATCGAGCCGCGCAAAGCCTTGCCGCAAATAGAGGCCCGTCACCGAATCGGGGTTAGCAGCGATCGCGGCGGGAGTTCCGGTGGCCACGACGCGACCTCCTTCGCGCCCGGCGCCGGGACCCAGGTCGATCACGAAGTCGGCCTGCCCGATCAGCGCCAGATCATGCTCGACGATCAACACGCTGCTTCCCTGGTCGCGCAATTCACAGAGCGTTGCGAACAGGCGCTGGGCATCGCGCGGGTGCAGCCCGATTGTAGGCTCGTCGAGAATGTAGCAGACGCCCCGCAAGCCTGATCCGAGGCAGCCCGCCAGCCGGGCCCGCTGGTACTCTCCCCCCGAAAGTGACCCCACCGGCCGGTCGAGCGTCAGATAGCCGACCCCCAGCCGACGCAAGTAGCTCAATCGCTTGGCGACTTCGGGGGCGAGTCGCGCGGCGACACGCTGTTCCGGCGGAGCGGTCACCTGAGTGGGCCAATCGGCGGCCACCCGCTCGGCCTCGGCGACCGTCCGCGCCGTGAATTCATGAATGCCGACGCCTGACAGTTGAACGGCGCGCGACACCGGCCCGAGGCGCGCCCCATGACACTCGGGGCAGATCGTGGCCGGCGCGTCCGGCACGCGCCCCGCGCGGCCGGGCTTGCCTGACGGGGCCGGTGGGGCGATCACACCCAATCCGTCGCAGGCGGGACACGCGCCGTAGGGGCTGTTGAAGCTGAAAGTGCGCGGCTCAATTTCAGGAAAGCTGAGCGCGCAGTCGGGGCAGGCGAATTTGCTGCTGAACAGCCGATCGTGCCAGGTGTCTCCGGCTTGATGAGCTACCAGACAGACCCCCTGCCCCTGCTTGAGGGCCAGTTCGACCGATTCCTGCAAGCGCGCTCGTAGCCCCTCTTTGACGACGATCCGGTCGATGATGACCTCGATATCGTGCCGTTTCGATGCATGCAAATCGGGGGGAGCGGCGGCATCGACGATGGCGCCGTCGACGCGCGCCCGCACGAAGCCGTCGCGAACGATTCGCTCGAACACGTCGCGGTGCTTTCCCTTGCGCCCCTGGACGAGCGGTGCCAGGATCATCGCTTTTTGCCCCGCTTCGAGCGACAGAATGCCGTCGACGATCGCCTGCGGCGATTGTTGCGACACGGGCCGGCCGCACTGATAACAGTGCAGCGTGCCGGCCCGGGCGTACAGCAACCGCAAGAAGTCGTAAATCTCGGTGATCGTCGCCAGGGTGCTGCGCGGCTGAATTGCCCCCGAGCGCTGCTCGACCGAGAGGGTCGGGGGCAACCCGTCGATTTCGTCGACGTCGGGTCGCTGCATCTGATCGAGAAACTGTCGCGCCCCTGCCGAGACGGTTTCGAGGTAGCGCCTTTGACCTTCGGCAAACAGTGTGTCGAACGCCAGCGAACTCTTCCCGCTGCCGCTGACGCCGGTAATGACCACCAGCTTATCGCGCGGGATGTCGACGTCGATCGCGCGCAGGTTATGCGTTCGGGCGCCGCGAACGCGAATGAGGTCGAGGGCCGGCAGTGAGGAGACAGTCGCGCTCATGGATCGCGGCGAAATCGAATGCGCACACCTCGGATCGTCGCATGATACATACTGATATCCTATGATATACGGGGTCGGCCAACTACCTCCCGCCCGACCTCTTTGCCTCATTCGAAACATGCCCGGCCTGTTACCGTATCGATTTCTGTTTCGCTACTCGTTTCCCGTGCGGCACGAGGCAAAGCTGCCGCGCACGGGAAAGGGGGGGGCGGGGCTGCCGGCGCGATTTTGCTTTCCCGATCTGGGGGCGCTCGACGAGGGTCCGGGCTTTGCCGAATTGAGGCTGGCCTGGAACAAACAGGGGTTGGCGATCAGCGTCGAGGTGCGGGGAAAGCAGCGTCCTCTCGCACATGACCCGGGCGCGCCCGATCTGTCAGACGGCGTGCAGGTTTGGATCGACACGCGCAACACGCAAAGCATTCACCGGGCTGGCCGGTTCTGCCATCATTTCTGCCTGCTGCCCCGGTGGGGCGAAGGCGCGGGGCCCGTCGGCGTCCAGTTGCCGATCGCACGCGCCAAAGAACTGACGCCACTGGCTGATTCGAAAGACATCGGCGTCACGGCTGAGGTCACAAAAACCGGGTACCGGCTCGACGGCTGGCTGCCGGGGCGGGTGCTCAATGGATTCGACCCCGAGGCTCAGACGCGGCTGGGATTTTATTACCTCGTCCGCGATGCCGAACTGGGGGAGCAGACATTGAGCGTCGGTTCTGATTTTCCGTATGCCTTCGATCCGAGTTTATGGAGTACAATCGAGTTGACGACATGACACACAACATCGGGCCTGGGGCAGACCACGTATTTTTGCGTCGTCCCGCCGGCAAAATCGAGACCGGCAAAATCGAGACCGGGAAATTTGAGACTATGGGCATCGAGCACGAACCTTCGGGAAAAATCATCGATATTCGACCGCTGGGGACGAAAATCGACGCGGCCCGCACGTCGACCCTCGTCAAAACCCCGGCCTTCGAATTGCTGCGGCTGGTGATTCACAAGGGACGGGAAATTTCGCAGCACGCGGCCCCCGGAGATCTGATCATTCAATGCCTCGAAGGGGAAATTGAATTCACATCCAAAGGCAAGCTGAGCGTCCTGCATGCCGGCGACCTGATGTACCTGCCCAATGGTGAGCCGCATTCGCTCAAGGCCACCTACAACAGCTCGCTGCTGGTGACGATTCTATTCATCGAGGCCGACGACGAGCCTCCGGCCGAGTTCCTGGTCCCTTCGACGCCGCACGACCCGACGCCCGCGTATTGATCGGGGCGATTGCCGTTCTATCGCGTGGTCGCCGGTCGTTCGCCTGCGAGTTCGGACTCACCGTGCGCCTCGGCCCCGTGGTCTTGCCCGTTGGTGGCTCCGTTGCCGTTTTCAGTCGTCGCAGCGAAGGCCGGCGTCGGCAGATGGGGCGCTTCGGCAACGGGCGATGTGGGATTTTCCGCCGCGCGAGTCCATTTCAAGCGGCGCGCCAGAGCGGCCTGAATCTCGAGCATCAGACTGAGCAGGGCCGGCACGAACATCAGTGTGACCACGGTCGAGACGACCATGCCCCCCAACAGCACGGCGCCGATCCCGCGGTACAGCTCACTGCCCGCACCGGGGGCGACCACCAGCGGCAACAGCCCCACGAGGCCACCCAGCGTTGTCATGAAAATCGGGCGGATGCGATTGCGCAGGCTGTCGAGAATCGCTTCGGCGATTCCCATTTTCTCGCTGCGCATGTTTTCGATCGCCTGTTCGACGATCAGAATCGGGTTGTTGACCACTGTGCCGACCAGCATGAAAAAGCCCAGCATGGTCAAGACATCCAGCGACGGCGCTTCGAGGCGGCCCAGGACCAGGCGGTTGAGCATCCACAGCCCGGCGAAGCCGCCCACTGCCCCCAGCGGGACGGTGAGCATGACGACGAACGGGTACAGCCACGATTCGAAGGTCGCCGCCATGAACAGATACGTGATCAGCACGGCCAGCAGAAAGTTGAACCGCAGCGACGTCCACGTCGAGCGCAGCTTGTCGGCCGTCCCCGCCAGGTCAATGCGGTACCCGTCTCGTAATTCGCCGCTTTCTTCGAGCGGTTTGACAACCTGCGTGGTGATGATTTCCATCGCCGTTTCCAGCGGGACTTCGGGCGGGGGGGTCACCTGAATCGTGATCGAGCGTTGCCGCGTCTTGTGGTTGATCTGCTCGGGACCGCTCTTGAGTTGAATGTCGGCGATCGCCGAGAGCGGGACGAGTTCGCCGGTGCGGGTCACGATCGGCAGTGACAGCAAGTCCTGCGTGCGCCGGGCAAAGCGCTCTTCCCCGATGATCCGCAGGTCGATGCGATCGCCTCCCGAGTAGTAGTCGGTGGCGTAAGCCCCATCGACCAGCGTGTCGACGGCATATCCCAGTTCGTCAGCCGTCATCTGCATGTCGGCGGCCTGCTCCCACTTGGGGATGACGTGTACCTCGGGATTCGACAAATCGAGGCTCGGCTTGGGAAAGGCCTGCGCCCCGGGAATCATCTGTACCATCTTCGTTTCGCCCGTCTCGCGATCGACCTCGGGTCGCGGCTGGAACTGCCCGAAAATCCGCCGCCCCAGATCGACCAGCTTCTCGAGTTGCGGGCCGGTGATTTCGATATCGATCGTGCGGCCCCCCGTGAGGTTCTGTTCGAACAAGCTTGTCTGCTTGGCGACGACGAACGTTCCAGGAAGTTTGGCCCCGATGCTTTGCAGAAGCGGAACCAGTTCGGCGGCGCGCATCGGGTCGGCCGCGCGCAAACCCAGAAACACCTGCCGGCTGCGAGCCACGAAAAAGAAATCGGCGATCACCGGAAACTTGAGGGCCTTGGCTTCGGGACCCGCGGGGTCGATATCCCAGTAGGGCTGCAAGTCGGCTTCGACCTGCTCGCCCATTTCCTTGAGCTGGTTAAGATTATACCCCGGCGGCGGCAGCAGAATGCCGATGCACAAGTTCTGGTTGCCGGTGGGCAGATACTCGACTTTGGGAACCATCAGATAGCTCAGCAGCACTCCCCCGCCGACGAACAGCACGATCATCACCAGCCGCAGCACAACTCCCTTGGGCCCGTGCATCACAAACCGGTTGAACTGGACGATGGCGGCGACGAACCCGCGGGCGATCCAATCCAGCGGCGCGAGAATCACTCGATTGAGAATCCAGAGCAGCCCGCGCGGCACCGCCATCAGCCGGCCCATCAAGCCCGAGCCGGCCGGTGCGCCCCAGGCCGCGCCGCCTGCCGAAGCCGAGCGGCGCTCGGATCGGCCGAGAAGTCGCACTGCGGCGGTCGGCACGACGGTAATCGCCACCAGCATCGACAGCGCCACCGAAGCGCTGATCGCGATCGCGATGTCGCGGAACAACTGCCCCGCCTCTTCCTTGATGAACAGCACCGGCAAAAACACCGCCAGATTGGCCAGTGTGGCATTCAAGAGTGCGCCGGCGACTTCACTCGAACCGCGGACCGATGCGGCCAGCGGGCTGTCGCCCAACTGGTGCCGCCTGAAAACGTTTTCGAGCATCACAATCGCGTTGTCGACCAGCATTCCCACCGCGAACGCCAGCCCGCCCAGGGCCGGCACGTTGAGCGACCTCCCCAGCAGCTTCATCACCAGGAAGGCGCCGATCGTGCTCACCAGAATGTGAATGAAAATGATGATCGTCGAGCGGCCGCTGCGCAGAAACAGCAGCAACGTCAGAAAGGTCAGCACGGCTCCTTCGATGAGGTTGACGACGACCAGACTGCGAGCTGAGATGATGTACTCGGTCTCGTCGTAGACCTGCACCAGCAGCAGCCCTTCCAGTCGCAGCCGGCCGGCGTTGAGATCGGCATTCGTTTTTTTCAGTCCCTGCATCACGTCCAGCACGTTGGCGCCGATCGCCCGTTGCGCGTTGACGGCGATGCACTGGCCGCCGAAGCGGGCCACGAACCCATCAGGTTTCTTGTGCCCTTTGACCACGCGCGCCACGTCGCGAACGTAAACCGGCTTATTGTCGCGGCGCGCGACGATCGCGTTCTCGACCTGCTCGATGCTGCGGAATTGCCCCAGCGTGCGAACCGCGTACCGCCGCTTGAGCTCCCAGAAGTCGCCCCCCGAGGTGTCTTTGTTCTGGCCCCGCAGCGCCGTGCGCAAGTCGTTGATCGTCAATTGCCGCGCGGCCAATCGCTCGGGGTCGACAATCACCTGAACCTCTTCTTCGCGCCCCCCCAGCACGTTGGAGTTCGAAACTCCCGGGACGGTCTCGAAGCGGGCTTCGATGAAATCTTCGGCAAATTTTCTGAGCGTCGTGACGTCACGATTTGTTCGCAAGATCTCCCACAACTCGGGATGCGACGAGGCCAGGTCCATCAGCCGCGTGCGGCGGGACGACGGGTCACGTTCGGCGAGACGAATCGCCTCCAATTCGGCGGCGAATGCGGGATGCGCCTGCTCGAATTCCTGAAGCTCGTCGTCCGAGGGAGTTTTCGCGATGGGCAACAGCCGCCATGCCTCGGGGTGCTGTTTTGCCAGTCGCCGCAACCGCAGCAGTTTCAACGCTTCATTGTGCGAGTGCAGCACCGACTCGAGCTGGCCCGACAATTCGGGATGCGCCTGCTGGAATTCGAGAATCGCTTCGTCGGTCGGCGGGGCCTCCATCAGGATAAACCAGGCGATCGGCCGATCGGCGGCGTTCGCGGCCGTAATGACCGGTTTCTTGGCGTCTTCGGGGTAGAACAGCACCTGCTGCAAGCGCGAGTTGACCTTGATCTCGGCCGTGCTCATGTCGGTGCCGACCGGAAACTCAAGCGTCACGCGCCCCAGCGAATCCATGCTCTCAGAGGTCATCTTGTAGACCCCTTCGACGCTTTTGAGCTGTTTCTCCTGCTCCTGCACGATGACGCGCTCGACTTCCTGGGGACTGGCGCCGGGCCAGATCGTGTCGACTGTCAGCGTGGGGGTCTGCACGTCGGGGATGAGCTGCATCGGCATGCTGAGCATCGACAGCACGCCGAACAGCGTCACCAGCAAGACACCGACCGTCACTTTGACGGGGTTATTGACGAAGGTTTCGATCAATGACATAGGTCAATCGCGCGCCGGGCGCGGCTGTGTTCTATTCGTGCGCCGCTTAACAGCCCGTTGAAAATGAGTCAGGCTCCGCCGAAACACATCAAATTTCGAGACTGTAGCAACGATACCGGGTTTCTTCACCCTGCGCGAGCGTGGTGCAGGGTTTTGACAGTTTCGGATCGCGATGCGGCATGCTCCTCACGAACCATGTCGAGGGCGATTCGACCGTGAAGTTGATCCTTGTTCCGAACACGGT